>DAIUCA010000009.1:30026-31342 GCA_036846405.1 Candidatus Competibacteraceae bacterium | reverse complement strand
CATCGAACGGTTCAATAACACTTTAAGGCAGCGGGTTTCTCGTCTGGTCAGAAAAACCCTCTCTTTCTCGAAAAAATTGGCAAACCATGTGGGCGCCATCTGGACATTTATTCATCACTACAACGCATCCTTACAAATTTTAGCACCACCAAGATAAGGGTAGTGCTAAATCATGTAATGACAGGGTCTTGAGCTTACTGGGTTCGGAGAGGGAGAAATCATGAACCGTTTAGCACCACCAGGAAAATGGGTTAGATTTGTCATTTATCAATTAAGCTACAACTACCTTATGTAGCTACATTATTTATTGAATAATGTCAATGGACGAGTCCGTTGTCCGCCTGAGTAGTTACAGTTATATATGATGATTAGCTTGGATTTCATGCGTTGAAAATCGTTTTTCGCATAAAAACCGCCGCATAAACTCTGGCGACATGTCGAATTTGAGGAACACATCTGTGATTTATCACTACACCGAGGCCGACCGCGCCTTCGTGCGGGAGCGGGCCGCCCAGTTTCGCGACCAAACAAGCCGCTATCTGGCGGGCACGTTGAACGAGGATGAATACCGTCCCCTGCGATTGATGAACGGGCTGTATCTGCAACGCCACAATCCCATGTTGCGGATTGCGATTCCCTACGGGCTGTTGTCGTCGCGGCAACTGCGGCAACTGGCGCTGATTGCTCGGCGGTTTGATCGGGGCTCGGGCCATTTCACCACCCGCCAGAACATCCAATTCAATTGGATTCAACTGGCCGAGGTACCGGACATTCTGGATGCCCTGGCCGAGGTGGACATGCACGCGATTCAGACCAGCGGCAATTGCATCCGCAACGTGACCAGCGACCATTTGGCCGGCATCGCAGCGGATGAAGCGATCGACCCCCGCCCCTACTGCGAATTGATTCGCCAATGGTCGAGTTTGCATCCGGAATTCGCTTATCTGCCGCGCAAATTCAAAATCGCCGTCACCGGCTCGCCCAAGGATCGGGCCGCGTCCCAAGTCCACGACATTGGGCTGCATGTGATTGAACGGGAAGGACAAATTGGCTTTGAGGTGTATGTGGGCGGCGGTTTGGGCCGCACGCCGGTCATCGGCAAGTTGCTGCGCGAATTTCTGCCCGAAACCGAGATTCTGAATTATCTGGAGGCGATTTTGCGGATCTACAACGAGCAGGGGCGGCGCGACAACAAGTACAAGGCGCGGATCAAAATTCTGGTGAATGCCCTGAAAATCGACGAGTTTCGCGACCAGGTGGAGGCGGAATACGCTGAGATTTTGCGCCAACCGCCGACCTTTCCGACCGACACCCTG
>DAIUCA010000009.1:0-30016 GCA_036846405.1 Candidatus Competibacteraceae bacterium | reverse complement strand
GGCGCGGATTCGCCGAGATTTTGCGCCGCCGACCTATGCCGAGGCGGCGACCGACCCTGATGACGACGCGACCGACTGGCAAACGGCGTTGCAACACAACCCCCTGTTCAACCGCTGGTATCAGCAGAACACCGTGGCCCACAAGGTGGCGGGTTATCGGGGCGTATTCGTGGCGCTGAAACATCCTGCCGGGGCCACCGGCGACATGACCGCCGACCAGATGGACGCGGTGGCCGAGCTTGCCGACCGCTTCAGCTTCGGCATCGTCCGCGCCACCCACGATCAGAATCTGTTGTTGGCGGATGTGGTGGAGGCCCACCTGTTTGCCCTGTGGCGCGAACTGTCGGCGCTGAAGCTGGCGTTGCCCAATCTGCACACCCTGGCGGATGCGATCTGCTGTCCCGGATTCGACTATTGCAGCCTCGCCAACGCCCGTTCGATTCCCCTGGTGCAACAGATTCAAGAACGCTTTAGCGATCTGGATTATCTCTACGACCTGGGCGAAATCCAGCTCAACGTGTCGGGCTGCATGAACGGCTGTGGCCACCATTCTGTCGGCCACATCGGCATTTTGGGCGTCGAGAAGCATGGAGAAGAGTGGTATCAGATCACCTTGGGCGGGTCGTCCAAAGAAGACGCGACCCTCGGCCAGGTGCTCGGCCCCGCCGTTGCCTACGACGATATGGTCACCGCGATCGAGAACATTTTGACGACCTTCACCGAACAACGGGAAGGCGACGAGAGTTTTCTGGAAGTCGTACGGCGGGTGGGGCTGAAGCCGTTTAAGGAACGGGTGTATGCCAACGCAACTGCTTGAAATCAAAACACTTTTGCTCGGCGATGCCGATGCGGTGGGGTCTGAAACCTGCGCGGTGACCTGGACGCGGTGGCGGTCTGAAGTGGGGCGGTTGCCGTCCTCGGTGGGTGTTTACTGGCGACCGTCTGAAGCGGTCACCGATGTTTTAGCGGAACTCGACGGCGTGCCCTTTGTGGCGTTGCAGTTTCCGACGGCGACGGACGGGCGGGCGTACAGCCAGGCCCAGCGATTGCGGCGGTTAGGCTATCGCGGGCCCTTGCGGGCCACCGGTTGGGTGAAACGCGACCAGGCGTTGTTCATGGTGCGCTGCGGGTTTGACGAATTAGAGATTGCCGACGACGCGGCGGCGATTCACCAAGCAATTCAAGGATTTACGGCGGTGTATCAGCCCGCAGCCGACGCGCGATCATTGATTCGCTAGGCCGCCGACGGCGGCGTTGCCGAACTTTTTGCGGTGGTCGTCGAAGGCTTGGGGGCGTCGCCGCTCGTGGTGGATTTGGCCGCGGTGTCGGTTTTTTTCTCACCGCTTTTGGAGGCGTCGCTTTTGGGCGCGTCGCTGTCGCCGGTGGCGAGTTGTCGCTGGTTCTGAGTCTTAAAATCGGTTTCATACCAGCCGCCGCCTTTCAGACGAAAGGCAGCGGCGGAGATTTTCCGCAGAAGTGTGGGCTGCTCGCAGACAGGACAGTCGGTCAACGGGTCGGCGCTGATCTTCTGAATGGCCTCTAACTCGTGATGGCATTGGGTACAGACGTATTCGTAAATGGGCATGGCGGTGGCTCCAGAGAGAAAATTTAGATACTTAAATAGGGCGATTTCCATGCCACTTCAAGCGGTTAAAAATCGGCGATGATGGGCATCATCCTTCTGAAAGCGAGTAAAAGATTCCCATGACTCCATCCGAAATTTCCCGCGAAGCCCTGGCGGCGGAACTGGTGGCGACGGTGCAGCAGTTGGCGGCCAACGGACTCACGCCGGGCTTGAGCGGCAATGTGGGCGTGCGGTGCGGCGACGGGTATTTGCTGACGCCCAGTGGCGTCGATCCTGCCCGCTTAGCCCCCGAACACTGCGTGTTTCTGGATCAAGTCGGCGAATTTCACGGGGCTTGTCGGCCCACGAGCGAATGGCGGCTCCATCGGGACATTCTGCAAGCGCGGCCCGATTTCGCTGCCGTGGTGCACACCCATTCCCCCTACGCCACGGCCTTGTCGATTACGCGACAACCCCTGCCGGCGGTGCATTACATGATCACGGCGGCCAGGACGGCGGAAATTGCCTGTGCGCCCTACGCGCTGTTTGGCAGCCAGGCCCTGTCGGATGTGGCGATTCAGACCTTAGGAACCCAAGCGCGGGCGGTGCTGTTGGCGAATCACGGGGTCGTCGCTGGCGGCCCCGACTTGGAGACGGCAGCGCGCTTGGCGGCAGAAGTCGAAAATCTGGCACGGCAATACGCCTTGGCGCGGCAGTTTGGCGAACCGGTCTGCTTGACGGCGGCAGAAGTGGATGACGCTCTGGCCCAATTCACCGCCGGTTATGGCCAACCTCAGAAGTCTTAATCGACAATCGCCATCCATAATTCGAAACGCAGGTGTGCCATGGCTTCCACACTCCCGACCTTTAGCGATCTGAAACCCCAGGTTGCCCCTCACCCGCCATCAGAAGTGCACGGCCTGCTCTGCGGCCTGGCCTGTGGCGATGAACCGGATTACCGGGATTGGCGCGGCCAGTTGCTGTGTGCGCCTGACGCCGATGGCGTTCTGGAACAGCTATTCGGAACAACCTGCCAGCAGTTGTTGGATGCAGAACTCGGATTTCATCTACTGTTGCCGACGGATGAAGCGCCGCTGCGCGTGCGCACGCCCGCCCTGGGGGCCTGGTGTCGCGGATTTATCAGCGGTCTGGGACAGACCATGTTGGCGTCAGACGCCCTTGCGCGCTGGCCATCCCATTGGCGAGAAGTCCTCAACGATCTGGATAAAATCGCCCAATTAGGCCGCGAAAACTCCGAACCCGATACCGAAGAAGACGAGGTGGCTTACGCGGAATTGGTCGAACACGTGCGTCTGTGTGTGTTGCTAATGCGCCAGAATCGCACGGACGCCGACCCAGCGTGATTACATTAACTTGCTGAATTTCAAAGAGATTTCTAACGATGCACGACGACATTACGATTGTGGGCGGTGGCCTGGTGGGCCTGTCGCTGGCGGCGGCGCTGGCGCCTAATCAGCGACAAATCACGCTGATCGACAAACTCGACCCGCGCCATCGGGGACAAGACCAACGGGCCATTGCCCTCGCCTTTGGTAGCCAACAGATTCTGCAACGGCTCCAGGTCTGGGATGAATTAGCGCCGCAAACGGCAGCCATCGAGCGCATTCACATTTCCAATCAAGGCCGTTTTGGGCGGGCGACGCTCTTTCCCCACCACGGCAACCAGGCCCAGCTCGGCTTCATTATGCGGGCGGGCGACGGCGAGCGGGCCCTGTTGAAGCGGTTAGCGACGCAGAAAAATCTGCAAATCCTCGCGCCGGATGAGGTAAAAATCACCCGCGTTCACCGCCAACATCTAGAAATCCATCTGGCCTCTGGTGCGTGTCGGCAAACCCAGCTACTGATTGCGGCAGACGGCGCGGATTCCCCCCTACGAGAAGCGTTTCAGATTGCGGTTCACCATCGGGATTACGACCAGAGCGCGGTGATTGCGGAAGTCACGCCGCAATTTGCGGGGCATGGGGTCGCATTCGAGCGGTTTACCGACGACGGCCCGGTGGCGCTGCTGCCGCTGTTGCAGAATCGCTATGCCGTGGTGTGTACCGTGGCGAAGGGGCAACAAAACGCGGTATTGGCATTGGCGGATGATGCTTTCTGTCATTATTTGCAACAGCGATTTGGCGAGCGACTCGGACGGTTTTCCGAACCCTCCGCGCGGACGGCGTATTCGCTGCGACTGTTGCAGGCAAAGCGTTATGTGGGGCCGCGACTGGCGTTGGTAGGCAATGCGGCGCACACGCTCCATCCCATTGCGGGACAAGGGTTTAACCTGGGTTTGCGGGATGTGATGGGGTTAGCGGCGCTGCTCAACGGGGTGGCGGCGGATACCGATGTGGGCCAAGCATCGCTGTTGCGTCAGTACGAAAAACAGCGATTGGCCGATCAACAATTACTGGTCAATTTCACCGATGGGTTGGCCTGGTTATTTACGAGCAAGCTGCCTGGGGTGGGGTTGGCGCGGAATCTGGGGTTGCTGGCGTTTGACGCGCTGCCGTCGTTAAAACGCCCGCTGGTGCGGCGGGCCATGGGGCTGTGAGGTGCTCAAGGCGCGAACAGGCGATTGATGCGTCGTAACGGCTAATCGCCGTCCTGTTTGCCGATGGCGGCCAACAGATATTGGGGCAGGGCAAAGCTCGCCGCGTGAACCGACGGCGTGTAGTAACGGGTCTGCAAGCGGGCATTCTGAAACCGCGCGGCGAGCACTTCCCGGGGTAGACGGCGCAGATCGCGGTTATCCGTGCCCCACGCGAAGGCCATGGCGCCCCCCACGTAGGTGGGCACGGCGGCGGTGTAGAAATGCCAATCGGCAAACAGCGGTTGGAACCGCTGGGCTGTAGTGGCTACCTCGTCGGTCTGCATAAATGCCACACCGTTTTGGGTCACCAGAATGCCGCCGGGGGCTAAACAACGTTTAGCCATGGCGTAAAAGTCTGAAGTGAACAGCGATTCACCGGGGCCAATGGGGTCGGTGGAATCGGAAATGATGACCTCGAACTGTTCTGAAGTCTGGCGCAGATAACGGGCGCCGTCGTCGATGACGAGTTCAAACCGCGGGTCGTCGTACGCGCCGCGCGAATGATTGGGCAGATGCTGTTTGCTCATCTGCACCACGGCGTCGTCGATTTCGACTTGAACGATGCGTTCGATGGCCTGGTGGCGGACAACTTCGCGGAGAATGCCGCCGTCGCCGCCGCCAATAATGAGCACGTGCTTCACCTGGCCATGGGCCAAAATCGGCACATGGGTAAGCATTTCGTGGTAGATGAATTCGTCGCCTTCAGTGGTCTGCACCACGCCGTCGAGGGCCATGACGCGGCCAAAGCGGGGGGTTTGGAAGATCAATAGATGTTGATGATCCGTGCGATTCTCGAAGAAGACTTCGGCGATCGGCAGTTGTTGGGCGTAATTGTCGTAGAGGGTTTCGGTGAATCGTGCCATCAAGACTGCACCACACCGCGCAGATGTTCGCTAATCGCCATGCGGCTCGGATGGAACGCGTTTTTCAGCACCAGAATGGCTTTTTCGGGCTGGGCGTCGCCGCACATGAAGATGTCGAAGGCTGCGTAATTGCGTTCAGGCCAGGTGTGAACGCT
Organism: Candidatus Competibacteraceae bacterium; assembly: GCA_036846405.1. Taxonomy (GTDB): domain Bacteria; phylum Pseudomonadota; class Gammaproteobacteria; order Competibacterales; family Competibacteraceae; genus DAIUCA01. The sequence continues at coordinate 24,838 of DAIUCA010000009.1, read as the reverse complement.
GATGTGGGATTCGGCAAGGACAGCAACGCCAGAGACGCCGCCGTTGGGGGTGAAGTGGTGGAGGTGGATGTGGAGTAGGGTGGCGCCGGCGACTTTGACGGAATCGCGAAGGGCCAGATCGATGCGCTTGAGGTCATCCAGATGACGGGCGCCCCACAGGTCGAGGATGAGGTGGGTGCCGGCGAACACGATGCCATTGCGTTCGATAAAGTGGTCAGCCGACTGGCCTCCGGGATCAACGGGCGGTACGGCAATCGACCGTAAACCAACCCGTTCAACAGCGTCTAAACATGCGCTCATGAGCGTAACTCCTTGAGTTAACAAGTACAGCGGTGGAAGAAAAGTTCGCGCCGCTTAGAGCGACGCGCTTAGGAAAATCGCATAAAGCCTCAGAGGCTGCTTCGATGGGCGGCGCATGATAGTGACTCGCTAAGCCAACGCAAGGTTTGCGCCGCCCGCTGTAAAGTTGCAGTGGGTAGGGGATGAGGTGGGGAAAGCTGCGCAGATTATGGGTTGCCCGAGGCCGCGTATTGGCGGCAGGCATCGCCAAAGGCGGTAAAAATGCAGTGAGAAACTGGATGACGGTCGGCGTCCCATTCCGGATGCCACTGAAAGCCCAGGGCGAAGGGATGTTGCTCGACGCGCACGGCTTCGATGAGGTGGTCGTCGGCAATGGCTTCCACAATGAGGCCGTCGGCGAGTTGGTCGATACCCTGGCCGTGGAGCGAATTGACCTGTAATTCTGCACAGTGCAAATGGCGGTGGAGCCAGCCGTTTGGCGTAAAGCGCACCCCATGAACCGCTTGATACCGAATCTCAATGGGCTGGGACGTGTCGTCTCGATGGTCGAAATGGCCCGCCGCCTCGTGAACCTTGGGGTGCAAGGTGCCGCCCAGCGCCACATTGAGCTCCTGAAAACCACGGCAAATAGCCAACAGCGGCAATTGTTGTGCGAGAGCCGCGCGAATCAATGGCAACGTGAGTTGGTCGCGGTGCAGGTCTTGGGGCGGGACGCGGGCATCGTCATCCAGACCATAAAAATGTGGCGCCACATTAGAAGGACTGCCTGGGAGCAATAAACCATCCAGATGGGCAAGGAGTCGCGGCACATAATCCGCGTCGCCCAGGGCGGGCAGCATGACGGGAACCACCTGGGCGACCTGCTGAAGCGCCCGCAGATAGGGTTCGCTCACGGCGTGGTAATGGAATGGTTCAAAGAAGCGGCGACAGGTCGCGACGCCAACCAGTGGATGTGATGCAGACATAGGGAAACCTCGCAAAACGCCAATCCGCAAACCGAAGCGATTAACTCGTCGTGAATGTGTAACGTCATCTGCAAAAAAAGCGGTGGTGGGAACTTCCCACCGGGGGAGATGGGTCTTGGGTAACGCATTGATGCAAAAGAAAAAACAAGGATTTTTTGTGTGGGTGGAAACTTGTAGAAGGGGATATTTTGACCACCCGTAAACGCGACATTTAGAATGGCTTAAAGCACTGTGTAACCCGAATTGCGCGCTGTTTTTCGTTATTTCTAAATAATTCAGTTATCTCTTCACCCACCGGATGAACCCATGCTCGAACAATATCTTCCTGTGCTCATTTTTCTGGTGATTGGGATCGCCATGGGAATCGGCCCCATTGCGATGGGCTTCTTCTTCGGCCCCCAGCGTCCAGATAGCGAGAAACTCTCCCCCTACGAATGCGGCTTTGAAGCCTTTGAAGATTCACGGATGAAATTCGACATTCGCTATTACCTTGTCGCCATTCTGTTCATCATTTTCGATTTAGAAATCGCATTCTTATTTCCGTGGGCCGTGTCGCTAGATGAAATCGGATTATTCGGTTTCGGCGCCATGGCCATTTTCTTAGGCATTCTCATCGTAGGCTTTATCTACGAGTGGAAACGGGGGGCACTCGAATGGGAGTAGAAGGCATTTTGGAGAAAGGCGTCGTCACCACGACCGCCGATCAACTCATCAACTGGGCGCGCACGGGTTCCATGTGGCCCATGACCTTTGGACTTGCCTGCTGTGCGGTGGAAATGATGCACGCCGGCGCCAGTCGCTACGATCTGGATCGCTTCGGCATCGTGTTTCGTCCCAGCCCGCGCCAATCCGACGTCATGATCGTCGCCGGTACCCTGGTGAACAAAATGGCGCCGGCCCTGCGCAAGGTCTACGACCAGATGCCCGAACCGCGCTGGGTGATTTCCATGGGTTCCTGCGCCAACGGCGGCGGCTATTACCACTACTCCTACGCGGTGGTGCGGGGCTGCGACCGCATCGTGCCGGTGGATGTGTATGTGCCGGGCTGTCCGCCCACGGCTGAAGCGTTGCTCTACGGCATCATCCAGCTTCAGAACAAAATCAAACGCACCAACACCATCGCGCGGTAAGCCCATGAGTCGCATTGCTTCCCTGTTGGAACAGGTCACCACGCGGTTTGGCGACCAGCTCGCCGCCGCGAAACTCGACATCGGTCAGATCACCCTCGAAGTCGCTTCAGAACATCTGCTCGCCGTGCTCACCGCCCTACGCGACGAACCGCCCTTTGCGTTTGAACAGTTATTAGATGTGGCCGGTGTCGATTACAGCGCCTACGGCAAGGCGGAATGGGCCACGAGCGAGACTCAGACCTTCAAAGGGTTTAGCCGCGCCGTCGAACCCACTGCCCCCGGGCGCAGTGCCGACATCGTGCGCAAGGTGTCTGAAGGTTCGCAAACCCGCCGCTTCGCCGCCGTCTATCAGCTGCAATCCATCAGCAACAACCAGCGTCTGCGGGTGCGGTGCTATGCCCCCGACGACGATCTGCCCGTGCTGCCGTCTGTCGTCGACCTTTGGCCCGTGGCCAATTGGTATGAGCGAGAGGCGTTTGATCTCTTCGGAATCGTCTTTGAGGGCCATCCAGACCTGCGTCGGTTGCTCACCGATTACGGCTTCATTGGCCATCCGTTCCGCAAGGACTTTCCGCTCATCGGCCAGGTGGAAATGCGTTACGACCCGGCCCGCGGCCGCGTCGTGTACGAACCCGTGAGCATCGAACCGCGGGTTCTGGTGCCGCGGGTCGTCCGCAAAGACCATCGCCAAGACATCAGCGCCGACAAACGAGGGGAATCCCATGCCTGAGATTCGCAATTACACCTTGAACTTTGGACCACAGCATCCGGCGGCCCATGGCGTGCTCCGTCTGGTGCTGGAGATGGACGGTGAAGTGATTCAGCGGGCTGATCCCCACATCGGTCTGCTCCATCGTGGCACCGAAAAACTTGCTGAGAGTAAGCCGTTTAACCAGAGCATCGGCTACATGGATCGTCTCGATTATGTCTCCATGATGTGTAACGAACACGGCTATGTGTTGGCCATCGAGAAGCTGCTGGGCATCGAACCACCCAAGCGCGCTCAGTACATTCGGGTGATGTTCGACGAGATCACGCGGATTCTGAATCATCTGCTGTGGCTGGGGGCCCATGCGCTGGATGTGGGCGCTATGTCCATGTTTCTGTACTGCTTCCGCGAACGGGAAGATCTGATGGATTGCTACGAAGCGGTGAGCGGTGCGCGGTTACACGCCACCTATTACCGCCCGGGTGGCGTCCACCGAGATCTGCCCAACGACATGCCGAAGTACGAATACAGCCCCCAGGGGAGCCATTCGCGCCAGGAAATCGCCGCGTTGAACGAATTGCGCCGCGGTTCCCTGCTGGATTTTCTGGAACGGTTTACCGACAGCTTTCCCCAGCGTGTTGATGAGTACGAGACTCTGCTGACCGACAATCGCATCTGGAAACAGCGCACGGTGGGCATTGGCGTGGTGACTCCAGAACGAGCGCTGCAACTCGGATTCACCGGACCCATGCTCCGGGGTTCGGGCATCGCCTGGGATTTGCGGAAGAAACAGCCCTACGAAACCTATGATGAGGTGGATTTCGACATTCCCCTGGGGACCAATGGCGATTGTTACGACCGCTATCTGGTGCGCGTCGAAGAAATGCGCCAGTCCAATCGGATCATCCAACAGTGCATCGCATGGCTGCGGAATAACCCCGGACCGGTGATGTTGGACGACCACAAGGTATCGCCGCCGAAGCGGGAGGTGATGAAGAACGACATGGAAGCGCAGATTCACCACTTCAAGCTGTTCACCGAAGGCTATTGCGTGCCGGAAGGCGAGGTGTACGCCGCCATCGAACATCCGAAGGGCGAGTTTGGCGTGTATTTGATTTCTGATGGGGCGAATAAACCCTACCGCGTGAAGATTCGCGCCCCGGGCTTTGCCCATTTGTCGGCGATGGACGAAATGGCGCGGGGCCACATGCTGGCCGACGCCGTGGCCATCATCGGCACACAAGACGTGGTTTTCGGGGAGATCGACCGCTAATGAGCCTGCCTAAAGTGAAAGACGCTTCCAAACTCCATCTGTTATCTCACCACGCGATTGCCGAAATCGACCGTTGGCTGGCCCGTTATCCGGCGGATCAGAAGCAATCGGCGGTGTTGGCGGCACTGCGAGAAGTGCAACACGAGAACGGCGGTTATCTGACCACCGATCTGATGGATGCGGTGGCCGAATATCTGGAGATGCCCAAAATCGCTGTGTACGAGGTGGCCTCTTTCTACTCGATGTTCGAACTCAAGCCCGTGGGCAAGTACAGCATCTCCCTCTGCACCAATGTGTCCTGCATGTTGTGCGGCAGCGACGAGATTCTGAATCATCTGGAAAAGAAACTCGGCATCAAACTGGGCGAATCGACCGCAGACGGTAAATTCTTTTTGAAGCGAGAAGAAGAATGTCTAGCAGCCTGTAGCTTCGCGCCCATGATGCAAATTAACCATGTCTACTACGAGAATCTGACGATCGAGAAGGTCGATCAGATTCTGAACGAGTTGGAGTAACCGAAAATGGCCGTTAAACAGAATCTGGTTTGCTATTTCACCAAAGAGAAAGCTAATCCCCACAGTCTAGAAACCTACCTGTCCTGTGGTGGCTACGAGTCGTGGAAAAAAATCCTGGCCGGCGGAATGACGTCCGACCAGGTCATCGACGAAGTGAAGAAGTCGGGATTGCGCGGTCGCGGCGGCGCGGGATTTTCCACGGGTCTGAAGTGGAGCTTCATGCCGCGCAACAAGCCGGGGCAGAAGTACATCGTCTGCAACTCCGATGAATCCGAGCCTGGCACCTGCAAAGACCGCGACATTCTGCGTTACAACCCCCATGCTCTGGTGGAGGGGATGGCGATTGCGGGTTTCGCCATCGGCGCCACCGTGGGCTACAACTACATGCGGGGCGAGTGGATGGATGTGCCCTTCGAGCGCTTCGAGACCGCCGTGAAAGAGGCGTACGACGCGGGGTTACTGGGTAAAAACATTCAGAAGTCGGGCATCGACTTCGATTTGTACGGTTCCTTGGGCGCGGGCGCGTACATCTGCGGGGAAGAAACCGCGCTGCTGGAATCACTGGAAGGTAAAAAAGGTCAGCCGCGCTTCAAGCCGCCGTTTCCCGCGAATTACGGGCTGTATGGCAAGCCCACCACCATCAACAACACCGAATCGCTGGCTTCTGTGCCGATTATTCTGCGCAACGGGGCGGAATGGTTCGCGAATCTGGGCATTCCCGGTTCGGGGGGCATGAAGATTTTCTCGGTGTCCGGACACGTGAATCAGCCGGGGAATTTCGAGATTCCGTTGGGAACACCGTTTTCAGAACTCTTAGCCCTGGCGGGCGGCGTCAAGCAGGGGCGTCAGTTAAAGGCGGTGATTCCCGGCGGGTCGTCGGTGCCGGTGCTGACAGGCGAACAGATGCTGAAGCTCAACATGGATTACGACAGCATCGGCAAGGGCGGGTCTATGTTGGGGTCGGGTGCGGTGATCGTGATGGATGAAACCACCGACATGGTAAAGGTGCTGCAACGGATTTCGCGGTTCTACTATTCGGAATCCTGCGGCCAATGCACCCCCTGTCGTGAGGGCACGGGCTGGCTGTATCGGGTGCTGACGCGCATCGTCGACGGCAAGGGCCGTCCGGAAGATTTGGATCTGCTCGATGGAGTGGCGGGCAAAATCATGGGCCACACCATCTGCGCGTTGGGGGATGCGGCGGCCATGCCGGTGCAGAGTTTCTTAAAGCAATTCCGCCATGAGTTCGCTTACTACATTGAACACAAGCGCAGTCTGGTGGGTGCGCCTGCGACTGCTGAAGCCGCCTAAGAGGACATTCCAGACATGACTACCGAATGGGTCAAAATCGAAATCGACGGTCAGCCCCTCGAAGCGCGCAAGGGCGCGATGATTATCGAGGTGTCTGATGCGGCGGGTATCGAGATTCCGCGCTTCTGCTATCACAAGCATTTATCCGTCGCTGCCAACTGCCGCATGTGTCTGGTGGAAGTCGAACAGGGCGGTCGGCCGGCGCCCAAGCCCCTGCCGGCCTGTGCGACGCCCATCATGGACGGCATGAAGGTGATGACCAAATCGCCCAAAGCGATTGCCGCCCAGAAAGCGACTATGGAATTTCTGCTCATCAATCATCCGCTGGATTGCCCGATCTGCGATCAGGGCGGCGAATGCGAACTGCAAGACGTCGCCATGGGCTATGGCGGGGATGTGTCGCGGTTTAGCGAGCGCAAGCGGGCGGTGCGCGATAAAGACATCGGACCTCTGGTGCAGACCGAGATGACGCGCTGCATTCATTGCACCCGCTGCGTGCGATTTGGCGAAGAGGTCGCCGGTCTGCGCGAGCTTGGCGCTACGGGTCGCGGCGAACATGTGGAAATCGGTACCTATATCGAACATGCCATGGCTTCAGAACTCTCCGGCAACGTGATCGACCTGTGTCCGGTGGGGGCGCTGACCAACAAGCCGGCCCGTTACACCGGGCGGTCTTGGGAATATGTGCAACATCAAGGGGTTGCGCCCCACGATGGCGTCGGCTCGCATCTGTTCATCCACACAATTCGCAACCAGGTGAAACGCGTGGTGCCGCGAGACAACAGCGCGATTAACGAAACCTGGATTTCTGATCGCGATCGCTTTAGCTATGAGGCGATCTACAGTCCCAATCGCCTGACGCGGCCTTGGCTGAAGTCGTCGGGCCAGGTGGATTGGGAAGTTGCCATCGAGACCGTGGCCAAACAGTTACAGCAGATCGTCAAACAGCACGGTGCAGACCAAATCGGCTTCCTGTTGTCGCCTTCGGCGACTTTAGAAGAGCTGTATTTGGCCCAGAAAATCGCCCGCGGCCTGGGCTGTCACAATGTAGATACCCGTCTGCGGCAACAAGATTTTTCGGATACGGCGAGCGATCCGAACTGCCCCTGGTTGGGGATGGCGATTAACGATCTGGATCAGATCGACGCAGCCCTGATCATTGGCAGCAATCCCCGTCTGGAACAGCCGTTGTTAAACCATCGTCTGCGGAAAGCGGCATTGAAGGGCGCAAAAATCATGGCGATTAACCACCGCCATTACGACCTGAATTACGATCTTAATCAGGAAATTGCCTGTTCCCCCAATGAGTTAGTGGCGGTGGTGGCGAGTGTAGCCAAGGCGGTGGCCGAGCAGCAAAAGGTCGCGCTGCCGGCAAACTTGGCGGTGTTAGCGACGCAGAAAGTGGGTTCTACCGAACAGGCCATGGCAAACGCGCTGGTGCAGGGGATAGCCAAAGCCGTGTTCATCGGACAGCAGGCCCATATGCACTCGCAATTCAGTGCCTTACGGGCTTTGGCGGTGTTTATCGCCAAGCAGACCGGCGCCACGCTCGGTTATCTGCTCGACGGGGCAAATGGCGTGGGTGCTTATCTGGCGGGGGCGCTACCTCACCGATTGCCTGGGGCCAAGTCGGCAAAATCTGCGGTTCTTAATCTGGACGCGCTGCTTAAACAGCCGCGAAAAGCCTATGTATTGCTCGGAATCGACCCAGAACTCGATTGCTTACAGGGCGATTTGGCGATAATGGCACTGCAACAGGCCGAGTTTGTAGTCGCTCTGACGGCGTTTAAGAATGCCGAAATGGCGAGCTACGCCCATGCCCTGCTGCCTATCGCCACCTTTGCCGAAACTGCCGGGACCTTCGTCAATCTGGAAGGCCAGTGGCAGAGCCAACAGGCCGCTTGCCCCCCCACCGAACTGTCGCGGCCCGCGTGGAAAGTGCTGCGGGTTATCGGCAACGCGTTGAATTTGCAGGGATTTGAGTTCTTAACAGCGGAATCGGTGCGCGAAGAGCTGGCCCAGCAATGTGGCGATCTGCAACCCAACAACCTGGTGGAAAGTGCGGCGCGGTTTACGGGGATGACCGTCGAAAAAGCCGAATGGCAACGGATTATCGAAGTGCCGATCTACGCGGTGGACAGCACGACGCGCCAGGCAAAATCGCTGCAAGCGACGCCCTTAGCGATCGTTTCAGACAAAGCCGTGATTCATCCAGAAACGGCAAAAACCCTCAAATTGCAACCAGAAGACCGTCTGCAAATCCAGCTCGGCGCTCAGACGGTGGCGACTCTGGATTGGCTCGCCGACGACGGCGTGCCGCAACACTGCGTGGCGATTGCTACAGCCACGACGGCGACCTATCTGCTCGGCGCGACGCAGACCGATTTCACCATTAGCGTGGCGCAACAGCGTCAACGCGCCTAATTAACCGAAGGGGGAGAGCGTGGAAGACGTCTTCAAAGTTGCGCTAATCATCATTCAGATTTTGGCGATTGTGTTGCCGCTGATGGCGAGTGTGGCCTATTTGACCTATGCAGAACGCAAGGTGATTGGCTACATCCAGATGCGCGTGGGGCCAAATCGCGTGGGCAAAATGGGGCTGCTGCAACCCATTGCCGACGCGATCAAGCTGATGTTCAAAGAAATCGTCGTGCCTGCTGGCTCAGATCGCTTTCTGTTTGTGATCGCGCCGATGCTGGCCCTGGCCCCAGCACTCGCCGCCTGGGCGGTCGTGCCCTTTGATGATGGCATGGTGTTGGCGAGTCTGGATGCGGGGTTGCTGTATCTGCTCGCCCTGACTTCTCTGGGGGTGTACGGCGTGATTTTGGCCGGTTGGGCCTCCAACTCTAAATACGCCCTATTAGGCGCCATGAGATCAGCGGCGCAGATCGTGGCCTATGAAATCGCCATGGGCTTCGCCCTCGTGGGCGTGCTGATGGCGGCAGGCAGTTTGAATTTGGGGCGCATCGTCGATGCCCAAAGCGGCAGCATTTTTCACTGGTTCTTACTGCCCTTACTGCCCTTGTTCATCGTGTATTTCATCTCAGGGGTGGCAGAAACCAACCGTGCGCCCTTTGATGTGGCGGAAGGCGAGTCGGAAATCGTTGCCGGATTCCATGTGGAATACTCGGGGATGCTATTTGCGGTGTTTTTCCTTGCGGAATACGCCAACATGATCTTGATTTCGGCATTGACGGCGACGCTCTTTTTAGGGGGCTGGCTATCGCCTTTCCAAGGGCTGCCGATTTTGGATCCCCTGTTTAGCTGGGTGCCGGGCATCGTCTGGTTTTTGTTAAAAACCTGCGGATTATTGTTCTGCTTCCTCTGGTTCCGCGCCACTTTCCCCCGCTATCGCTACGACCAGATCATGCGGTTGGGTTGGAAAGTCTTTATTCCGATCACGATTGTCTGGATCGTCGTCATCAGCGTCGGCATCATCGCCAAGCTGCCGCCGTGGTTCGATTGATTAATCCAGCCACCTAACGCTCATAACTAAGAGGATTTGTCGTGCAAGCCTTCACCCAGCAGGTCAAAAGTTTTCTGATGTACGAGTTGATAATGGGGTTAAAAGTCACGGGCAAAAATCTGTTCGCCCGCAAGGTGACCGTTTCTTTTCCCGAAGAGAAAACCCCCATCTCGCCCCGTTTTCGCGGTCTCCACGCCCTGCGCCGTTATCCGAACGGCGAAGAACGCTGCATCGCCTGCAAACTCTGCGAAGCGGTCTGCCCAGCGTTAGCCATTACCATTGAATCAGAACCCCGCACCGACGGCACTCGGCGCACCACACGCTACGACATCGACCTCTTTAAGTGCATCTACTGCGGTTTTTGCGAAGAGGCTTGCCCGGTCGATTCGATTGTCGAAACCCACATCCATCATTATCACTTCGAGAATCGCGGCGAGCAGATCATGACGAAGGATAAGTTGTTGAAAATTGGCGATATGTACGAGAAGCAGATTGCCGCGAATCGTACCGCCGATGCGCCCTATCGCTAGCGACCAGGGCGACCAACCACATGAGCTTTGAGAAATTTCTGTTCTATATCTTCGCCGCCATTCTGATCTTCTCCGCACTGCGGGTCATCAGCGCCCGCAACCCCATTCACGCCGTGCTGTTTCTGGTGCTCTGCTTTGTGGCAAGTTCCGGATTATGGATGTTGCTCGAAGCGGAGTTTTTGGCGATTGCCCTCGTACTCGTCTATGTCGGGGCCGTGATGGTGCTATTTCTGTTCGTGGTGATGATGCTCGACATCAACATCGTGGCCATTCGCGAAGGGTTTACGCGCTATCTCCCCCTCGGGGCTGCGGTCGCCCTCACGATTGTCGCCATGATGATTTATGTGGTGGGTTCAGACTTTTTTGCCGCGTACAAGATGCCAGCGCCCCATCCGGCGGATTACAGCAACACCCGCGAATTGGGCACGCAGCTCTACACCACCTATGTCTATCCCTTTGAAATTGCCGCCATGATTCTGCTCGTCGCCATTGTGGCGGCGATCACGCTCACCATGCGCCGCCGTACCGAAACCAAATACCAAGATCCGGGCGAGCAGATCAAAGTGCAGCGCAACGACCGCCTGCGCATCGTCTCCATGCCGGCAGAAAAAAAGTAACCAAAGCCGCCCGCTAACGCCTGCGTTGGCGGGCTTTTTTATGACCAAAACTTTTAAGGGGGGGTAATGATTACACTCACAGATTATCTGATTCTGGCGGCCATTCTGTTTTGTATAAGCGTCGCCGGCATTTTTCTGAATCGCAAAAATGTCATCGTCTTGCTCATGTGCATCGAATTGATGTTGCTCTCGGTAAACTTCAACTTCATCGCATTCTCGCGATTTCTGGACGATACCGCTGGACAGATTTTTGTCTTCTTTATTCTGACCGTTGCTGCCGCTGAAGCGGCCATTGGATTAGCGATCTTGGTGGTGTTATTTCGCAATAAAAACACCATTAACGTCGGCGACTTGAACACCATGAAGGGCTAATTCATGCAAACCGTCTATCTCTGGCTCGTGTTGTTTCCGCTCATCGGCGCCGTCATTGCCGGTCTATTTGGCAAGGCGATCGGTCGTCAGGCTGCCCATTGGGTCACCACCCTCGGCGTGGGCATGGCTTTTCTGCTGTCGCTGGTCGTCTTTAATCACCTGGTCTTTCAGAACGGCGAACCCTTTAACGGCACCGTCTATACCTGGGCAGTCGTCGGCGATTTGCGCATGGAAGTGGGCTTTCTGGTGGATCGACTCACCGCCGTCATGCTCATCGTCGTCACCTTCGTGTCCCTCATGGTGCATATCTACACCGTGGGCTACATGGAACACGAAGAGGGCTATCAGAAGTTTTTTAGCTACATCTCCTTGTTCACTTTCTCCATGCTCATGTTGGTCATGTCGAACAATCTGTTGCAGCTGTTCTTCGGTTGGGAAGCGGTCGGTTTAGTGTCCTATCTGCTCATCGGTTTCTACCACCGCAAAGAAAGCGCCATCAGGGCGAATCTGAAAGCCTTTTTGGTCAACCGCGTTGGCGACTTTGGCTTCATCTTGGGCATCGCCGGCGCGGTCTTCGTCTTCGGTACTTTGGATTACGCGGAGATTTTTGCCCAGGCGAAGGCCATCGCCGGCCCCGACATCATTCAAGAACATCAAACGCCGCATCACGGCGCCGTGGCATCCGATGGCGCGTTCTTAAAAGCCGCCGATAACCACGGCGATACCCCGCATGTGACCCATGAAAAACCAGCAGAAACCGTTCAACCCATTGAAATCCCTGTTATTCTTCCTGGCGTCGATACGATTACGCTGATCTGTATTCTGATGTTCGTCGGCGCCATGGGAAAATCGGCCCAGGTGCCGTTGCATGTCTGGTTGCCCGATTCGATGGAAGGCCCCACGCCGATTTCTGCCCTCATCCATGCGGCAACCATGGTCACCGCCGGCATCTTCATGGTGGCGCGAATGTCGCCGCTCTACGAATTATCGGATACGGCCCTCAGCTTTATCCTAATCATCGGATCGATTACAGCGCTGTTTATGGGCTTTCTGGGCATCATTCAGAACGATATTAAACGCGTGGTAGCCTATTCTACCCTGTCGCAGCTCGGATACATGACCATGGCCTTGGGCGCGTCGGCTTACTCGGCGGCGATTTTCCATCTGATGACCCATGCTTTCTTTAAGGCATTGCTGTTCCTGGCGGCAGGCTCCGTCATTATGGCGATGCACCACGAACAGGACATTCGCAAAATGGGAAATCTACGAAAATACTTACCCATCACTTGGATATGCTTTCTGATCGGTTCATTAGCATTGATGGGATTTCCCGGATCATCGGGATTTTATTCAAAAGACGCGATTATTGAAGCCGAGCATTATTCCCATCTGTGGGGGGCAGGCTTTGCTTACTTTTGTGCCCTCGCTGGGGTGTTTGTGACGGCTTTTTATTCGACACGGGTTTACTGGCTGGTTTTCCATACCAACGAGCGGTTTGATGACCACACGCGCCATCACCTCCATGAATCGCATTCTATCGTGACCATCCCACTGGTTCTACTTGCCATCCCATCGGTAATGATCGGCTATGTCGCCGTGGAATGGATGGTTTTCGGGGATTTCTTTCAAGATTCCATTTATGTGCGGTCAACTCATGATGTCTTACCCGAAATGCGTCACCATTTTCACGGCCCCCTCGATTTTGCCTTACACGGATTAATAACCTTACCCTTCTGGTTAGCCGTCGGCGGTGCGGTGAGCGCCTGGTATATCTTCGAAAAACGACCAGATTTGCCAGAAAAAATTAAAAATCGCTTTAGCGGCATCTATTCCTTACTCGACCGCAAATATGGCTTCGATGACTTCAACCAAGCTTTTTTTGCCAATGGCAGCGTAAACATTGGGAAAATTCTATGGAAACAGGGGGATACAACGACAATTGACGGCGTAATGGTGAATGGCAGCGCCAAAGTCATCGGCTGGACGGCAGGCGTGGTTCGCCATCTGCAAACCGGATTTTTGTTCCATTATGCGTTTGCCATGATTCTTGGCTTACTCGCATTGCTGATTCTCGTCGTGTAAGGAGCCGCCCCATGCTTTCAATGCCTTGGCTGAGTTTAGCCATTTGGATTCCCGTCTTGGGTGGCTTAATGGTGCTGTTTGTCGGCGACCGCGAAGCGGAAAATGCCAAAAGACTCGCCTTAATCGTAGCTGTCGCCACATTCCTTGCCACCTTACCGCTATTTTTTGGATTCGATGTCACGGCAACCACCATGCAGTTCCAAGAAATACTGCCATGGATTCCCCAATTCAAAGTTAACTACCATTTGGGCGTTGATGGTTTTTCGATGCCACTGCTGGTTCTTACCAGTTTTACAACCATCCTAGTCGTCATTGCCGCCTGGGAAGTCATCGAATATCGACTGTGTCAGTATTTAGCGGCTTTTCTAGTCATGGAAGGTTTAATGATTGGGGTATTTGCCTCACTCGATGCCATCCTGTTTTACATTTTCTTCGAGGCAATGCTGATCCCGATGTTTCTCATTATCGGGATTTGGGGCGGCCCACGCCGCGTATATGCCACCATCAAGTTTTTTCTGTACACCTTCTTCGGGTCGGTATTCATGCTCATCGCCTTACTTTACCTGTACTTTAAGACAGGTAGCTTTGAGATTCTGGCATTCCATACCGTTCCCCTAACCCTTAACGAACAAATCCTGATTTTCCTGTCATTCCTTATCGCCTTCGCCGTGAAAGTGCCCATGTGGCCGGTCCATACTTGGCTACCCGACGCCCACGTGGAGGCTCCAACAGGTGGTTCGGTGATTTTGGCGGCAATTACCTTAAAAATTGGCGGTTACGGCTTTTTGCGGTTTGCCTTACCGATTACACCAGACGGTGCGGCTTATTTAGACTGGCTGATCATTACCTTGTCGCTAATTGCCGTGGTGTATATCGGCTTGGTGGCCTTGGTACAGCAGGATATGAAAAAGCTCATTGCCTACTCATCTATTGCCCACATGGGCTTTGTCACCCTCGGATTCTTTATTACCTTCGACATCCTTACGAGTCATAACGACTTAACTGGAGCGGCGCTGGGGATTCAAGGGGGCATGATTCAGATGGTATCCCACGGCTTTATTTCTGCCGCCATGTTTCTCTGCGTCGGCGTGCTGTACGACCGAGTCCATTCGCGGGAAATTTCTGCCTACGGTGGCGTGACGAATACCATGCCGATATTTGCGGCGTTTATGGTCATGTTTTCCATGGCTAATGCGGGATTACCGGGAACGTCCGGGTTCGTTGGCGAGTTTATGGTGATTTTAGCGAGCTTACGGTCAGATTTCTGGATCGCCTTACTCGCCGCCCTCACCTTGATTTTGGGCGCTGCCTACACATTGTGGCTGGTAAAGCGCGTGATCTTTGGCCCCATTACTAATCCTCAAGTGCAGGAATTGCAGGATCTGAACCGCCGTGAGTTTTTCATGCTGAGCATTCTGGCGGGGATGGTGTTGTTTTTCGGGGTATATCCCAAGCCGCTGACCAATGTCATGGAAACCTCGACGAACCAACTCATTCAACACATCCAACAATCAAAAATCCCCGGTGCAGCGGTTAATGCTGTGGCGGGACATTAAGGGGGCATCGTGGAAGCGAATCTGGACTATTTGGCCTTACTGCCAGAGATTTTCCTTACCATCGCCATTTGTGCGGTGCTCGTGATCGACGCTTTTTTGGACGACGACCAGCGCCACATTACCTACGCCCTCGCCCAATTTAGTCTCCTCGGAACGGCGATTTTGACCATCTATGGTTTCCCTTCAGATCCGATTGTGGGGTTCTATGGTCAATTTGTGCGCGACAGCATGGGTGATGTGTTGAAGATCGCCGTATATCTGGTGACCGCCGTGGGCTTTTTATACGCGCGGGATTATCTGATCGAGCGCCGTCTGATGCGCGGCGAATACTTTGTGTTGGGGCTTTTCGGCGTCCTGGGCATGATGATTCTGATCTCATCCCATAACTTCCTGAGTCTTTATCTCGGTTTAGAACTTCTGGCCTTGTCGCAATACGCGTTGGTGGCCTTTAATCGAGATTCGGAACAGTCATCGGAAGCGGCCATGAAGTACTTTGTGTTGGGGGCAATTGCATCGGGCATGTTGCTCTACGGCATCTCTATGATGTACGGCGCCACCGGTAGCCTCGATCTGAAAGAAGTTTCCACACGCATCCAGAACTTTGAAGGCGACCGCACAGTGCTGTCCTTTGGCCTAGCCTTCATCGTTGTGGGCTTGGCTTTCAAGCTGGGCGCCGCACCATTCCACATGTGGTTGCCCGATGTTTACCAGGGCGCTATCACGCCAGTCACGCTCTATCTGGGCGCCGCGCCGAAAATTGCCGCCTTTGCCATGGCAATCCGACTGTTAGTAGATAGCAGCGGCAACCTCGTCGCCGACTGGCAGCCCATGTTGCAGATTTTGGCCGTGCTTTCCATCGTCATCGGCAATTTGGCGGCCATCGCCCAAACTAACCTCAAACGAATGCTCGCCTATTCGACGATTTCCCATGTGGGTTTCATCATCTTAGGGATTGTATCGGGTCAGCCCGAGGGTTACGGCGCGGCGATGTTCTATGCCATCACCTATGCGTTTACGGCGTCGGCAGCGTTCGGCCTCATCATCGTGCTGAGCCATGAAGGCTATGAAGCCGAAGAAATCGCAGATTTCAAGGGTCTGAATCAACAGAATCCGTGGCTAGCCCTGATGATGCTGTTCACCATGATGTCCATGGCGGGGATTCCATTTCTCGTGGGTTTTTACGCAAAACTCTTTGTAATTCAATCACTTGTAAACCAGGGCATGGTGGGTTTAGCGCTATTTGCCGTGGTGTTCTCGGTGATTGGAGCGTTCTATTACCTGCGCGTCGTGAAATACATCTATTTCGATAAACTCGACGACGCCAAGGCCTACACCCTGAAGCCCGATATTCAGGCGGTGATTAGTGCAAACGGCCTACTCATCATCGGGTTGGGTCTCTATCCGACCGCTTTGCTGTCCTTGTGCATGCTGGCGTTTTGAATCTGATAGCCGTCGTCGTGGAGGTAACTCGCGGCGTTTAGCTTCGCCAAAGCCGCCCCAATCGTCGATTAAGAAGTAGGGGCGGCTTTTGACTTCGGTGTAAATGCGCCCCAGATATTCGCCCATAATGCCGAGACTGATGAGTTGCAGACCGCCAAACGCAAACATCACCGTGGCGAGGAATGCCCAACCCGGCACCCAATCGTCTGTAAATAATCGCACGACGACCGCGTATCCAATGCCCAGCATTGCCCCAAAAAAACTCAATAATCCTAAGTAAAACAAGCCTCTCAGCGGCATCGTTGAGAAGCTCACGAGACCGTCGATGGCGAGCGCACACATTTTTTGTAATGTGTATTTCGTGGTGCCCGCCGCTCGGGGCGCGCGGTGATAACCCACAGCGATTTGTCTGAAACCCAACCAGCTCACGAGTGCCCGCAGCAGACGGTGGCGCTCGGGCATCTGCTTCAGAATGTCTACCAGACGGCGATCTAATAATCTGAAATCTCCGGTGTCCAGGGGGATCGGCGTGTCGGACAGGCGATTCAGTAGCCGATAAAATCCAAAAGCCGTCCATCGTTTGAAGGGAGTTTCGCCGTCGCGATCAAGCCGCTGGCCGTACACCACATCAAAACCCTCGCGCCATTTCTGCAAAAAAGCGCCGATGACTTCCGGTGGATCTTGCAGATCGGCGTCGATAATGACCACCGCGTCCCCATCAGCAAATTGCAGACCCGCCGTCACCGCTACCTGGTGACCAAAGTTACGGGACAGTCCCAGATATCGCACTGCATCGTGGTTTTTCTGAAAGTTCTGAATGAGCGCGACGGTGTCGTCAGAACTGCCGTCGTCTACATAGATAATTTCGTAGTCGACAGCCAAGGCATCCAGTGCAGATACCAGACGCGGATGGGTGAGCGGCAACACTACCGCTTCATTGAAACAGGGCACGACAACCGAAAGCAGCGTCATAGTTCAGAATGAAAATCAAAGAAGATTTATGGTCGCAGACTTTTCGGTTATGCGAACAATTTATAATTTTGTCTTGGACAAACCATCGACAAAGGAGCTGTCTCGTTGTCCATCGCAAGGTCGTTATTCTCTGCAACTCACGAGGAATTCTCCATGGCAACCATTCTGGTGCTCTACTACAGCACATACGGCCACATCGAGACGATGGCCCATGCTGTCGCCGAGGGCGTGCAATCGGCAGGCGTCACCGCAGTCATTAAGCGCGTCCCCGAACTCATGCCGCCCGAAGTGGCCGCCAAGTACGGGGCAAAACTCGATCAGGCAGCGCCGATCGCCGATCCGAAAGAGTTAGGCGATTACGACGGCATTATCTTTGGCACCCCCACGCGCTTCGGAAATATGGCCGCGCAGATGCGGAATTTTCTCGATCAGACGGGCGGTTTGTGGATGAAAGGCGCACTCATCGGCAAGGTCGGCAGCGTGTTCGTATCTACTGGCACCGGCGGCGGCAACGAAAGCACGATTTTGTCCTTCCACAACACCCTGTTGCACCACGGCATGGTCATCGTCGGTCTGCCCTACGCCTGTGCCGATTTGGCCAGCATTGCTGAGGTCAAGGGCGGTTCGCCTTACGGCGCAGGCACGATTGCTGGGGCTGATGGCAGCCGCCAACCCAGCGAACTCGAACGGAAACTCGCCCACTTTCAAGGGGCCCATGTGGCCAAAATTACCGCCAAACTCGCGGGTTAAGGTGGTTCCGAAGCGCATTAACTTGGCGCTTCAGGGCGGCGGCGCCCATGGCGCCTACACCTGGGGCGTGCTGGATCGGCTTCTGGAAGACCCGCGCGTAGAAATCGAAGGGGTTTCCGGCACCAGTGCCGGTGCCATGAATGCCGCCGTGCTGGTGAATGGTTATGTAGATAATGGCCGCGATGGGGCGCGATTGGCATTGGATAACTTCTGGAAAGCGATTTCTGAAGCCGCGAAATACTCGGTGTTTCGGAATAACCCTCTGCGGAAATGGTTGACGGCGAATCCCTGGAATCTGGATGACTCACCCGCCTTTCTTATCACCCAGTTGATGAGCCGCCTGGTGTCGCCCTATTTCACGAATCCGTTGAATTACAATCCGCTGCGCCAGGTGTTGGAACAGCATCTCGACATTCAGAAAGTGAACGGCTGTAGCCTCATTAAGATTTTTGTGACCGCCACGCGGGTGCGTGATGGCAAGCCACGGGTGTTCCAATGCAGCGATGTTTCGGTGGATGCCCTGCTGGCATCGGCCTGTTTGCCCCAACTGTTTCAGGGGGTGGAGATCGATGGCGAACTGTATTGGGACGGGGGTTTTGTGGGCAATCCCGCCCTGTGGCCGCTGATCTACAACTGCCGTTCGTCGGAAATTGTCCTCGTGCAGATTAATCCGGTCGAGCGCCAGGAACGCCCCATCACCGCACTGGAAATTACCAATCGGGTCAACGAAATCACCTTCAATTCCAGTCTGATTGCCGAATTGCGCGTCATCGATTTTGTGTCGCGCCTCATCGACCAAGGCCATCTGGATGCGGCCCAGTACAAGCGGATGCACATTCATCTGATTGCCCGTCCCACCGAGATGAGCGCGCTGAATGCGTCCAGCAAGCTCAATACGGATTGGGATTTTCTGCAATATCTGAAGCAGCTGGGCCGCCATGCCGCAAACCAGTGGCTGACAGGGCATTTCAACGAGTTAGGCCGCCAATCATCTTGCGATATCGACCAGACTTTTCTGCAAAAAACCCATTCAGTCGTCGCGTCGTCGGCTTAACGACTGCCGTTCCCGTACCACCTGGGGCGGCGTTAGCTGCGAACTGTCCGCCTGGAGCTGCTTTTCCTTGGCGTTCGCGCAGAAACGGATACCTGTCGTTGGTGCGCGCCGTGGCATCTAGATCATCTCGCAGAACCATCTGATGGATGAACCCATGAGTTGGCGCTGATCGCGACTCGCTCGCCGACCGACCGCGAACGAAAGGTGATTGCCCAACAGCGGCGCCCCGAATGCTCGGGATAACATCCCCGTGGCACATTCTCTGTAAAGGCCACATTCATCACAATCCATGCCCGCTAGAGTCGCTAAGTTACACTTCCCTTTCGCATCGTGATTTGTCGGAGAACTGCGTTATGCAACCTCGTTTTTGGCTTGTGCTGTGGGCCGCTTTGACTCTGGGGCTTGGCAACGCCGCCGCCGACCAGCCCCTCGCCTTTCCCAAACAGGGCCGCCCCTGGTGGCAGCTCACCGTGCCCGACCGTTGGACCGTTCACCCCATCGACGCCGACCGCCTGGAGATTCGCGCCCCCGACAGTCTGATTACGGTGAATCTCTGGAGCCGCCAACACGCCAACGACGACCAGGCACTCAACGAGTTTGTTGCGGAAACCGAGGTCATTTTGGGCAACGAACTCGCGCCCGAAATGGTCGTCCAGCCCGATGGCTTTCGTCCGCTGCGCCTTAATAGTCTGCGCGGCGTGAAATTTTGGGCGCGCGGTGTGGGTAAAACCGATCAACAAACCCGCGATATGGACTTTTCAATTCTGCGCGTCGGTCCCCAACGGTGGCTGTTTATGCAGGTGACCGCCAAATCCCCCGGCGGCGAACGTCATCAGCCGCAACTCCAACAGCTCGTCGATTCTCTTCGCGGCCAATAAGCCCGTTAATCCTCGGCCAACGTCTGAAAGGCCTGGTCGAGCAGCCCATCGGCCTCGTCGCCGTCGTGGGGATAGCTCACGCGGCTCCATGCCAACACGCCCCTGGTCTCATCGCCCTCAAGCGGCACCCGCAGCGCGTTCGCGAGGGCGTCGAGTTCGCCCCGATGGCTCAAGCCCGGCCACAGCACCGCGAACATGTCGTCGCTATGGCGGGCGAGAAACGCGGGCATACCCCCGGCAGGGTGCGGGTATTGGTGCAGCCGCTGGCTGAGGGCGATGGCCCATTGCCGCAGGCGCTGTTCCGTCGCGCGCCGCCCCTGCTGCCGCCGCCAGGTGCGCACCTGGGACGGTCGCAGCAGCAACAGCCCCAAGCCCTGGCGATGAAACCGCGCCAGTCCCAGCATCCAGCCAAACTGCTCATCGAACAGCGCCACGTTAGGCAGCCCCGTTAGCCCGTCGTAATAGCGGGCGTATTGCAATTGGGTGATCATCTGATGATGGGTCGTGTCGTTGCGCGCCCACAGCCAATAGCCGTCCTCCCCGTTTTCCGCGAGCTTCAGCGACCAATTGCGCACGCCTTCCGGCGTGTGTTGCAGGCCGTCGAGCGCGATGGGTCGTTGATTTTGCTGCAATTCTTGGCGCGCGACCTCGAACCAGTCGCTCGACGACGCCGTGAGCGATGACACCGCCTGGCCCACCGACAACGGCACCTGGTCTTGTTCGTTGGGCTTGCTCCACTGGGCGACGCCCTGGTCGTCGAGCTGCACGAGGGCGTCGGGCATTGCCGCCAGTAGGCTTTGGTAACGCTGTTCGCTATGGCGCAGCGCCTCGGCTAACGCGTGGTATCGCAGAATCTGGCGCAGCCGATGGCCAATGAGGGCCGTCGGCGCGGGCCAAATCAGAAAATCGCTAATGTGGGCGCGATACATGGTCGTCAAATAGCCCACCGACAGATGTTCGAGCTGCGACACCACCTGAATCAGCAGCGGATCCGCTTCCACGTATTGCCGCCGCAACAGCGCACACGCGGCTAAGTCATCGAGATCCGTCAACTGCCCCCCCAACAACACCGCCTGGGGCGGCGCGTGGATGAGCTGATCCAACAGGGCGTGGCTGTCGCTCACATGCCAATGGGCAAATCCCAACTCGGTGAGCACGGTTTGCAGCGGCTTCTTTAAGGTACCTAACCCAATTAACCCCAAGGTGATTGTCGGCGCTGTCGCGCCACTCGTCGGGGGCGTCACGGTCGCCCCCGCCATCAATGGCAGCTTCACGGGGCGATCCGCGGGAGGGCGACCGGCAATAGTTGCTGCAAGGCGTGGTGAACCTTCGCCAGGGTCAGCGGCAGATTGAGTGGCACCGTGGGCAAAGCGTCCTGAATCCAGTGGTCGGTGCACGCCGTGGCAGGTTGCAGACAAATCAGCGGCCCCCGATAGCCCACCCGAATCGGCGCGAAAAACGCCTCCGTGGTCATGATGAGATCGACCTGTTGCCACAATCGGTAATCCAGCGCCGTGGTTAGGCCATCGTGGATGGTTAACTGCCAGCCCAATTGCTCGCAAAACACGGCAAGCAGCTGGCTTTGGGCGAAATCCAGCCCCACCACGAGGGCGCGTT
The DNA here is from genome assembly GCA_036846405.1 of Candidatus Competibacteraceae bacterium. Lineage (GTDB taxonomy): Bacteria > Pseudomonadota > Gammaproteobacteria > Competibacterales > Competibacteraceae > DAIUCA01. Next base: position 3,301 of record DAIUCA010000009.1, on the reverse strand, counting down.
GACGACCTTCCCGCGGTTGGTGGGATTGCAAACAGTCCCACAGGCCCTGGCGCAGTTTGGGGGGGGTAATCGGGTAATGCAGCGTGAGATCAAGGCCCAGGGGGTCGCCCACGCGACACAGATCTAAGCGCCGACCGATGATCGGCAGGGAGGGCGCCACGTGGGGATCGACGATGAGCCAAGACGGCAACACCGTCGGCAACGCCCCCACCTCCAGCACCGTCGCCACAAAACCCCATTGCTGGAGTTGTCGTTGCAGCAACGCCGCCGGCACCGGAGCCATGACCAGCCCAATGGGTCGTCCCAAAAAGCTCGTCGGCCAGCGGGGCGACGACGTGCGGTAATGCTGCCAGCCCAGCGGCACTGTGAACCGGCGGCTGTGGAGCATCTGGTCGCCTACCCTCGTCGTGCTGTCTTGCGTGCCGCCGCCCAACCGCGCTAACCGCTCCAACAAACCACTCTGCCAAGGGGGCCATACGCCCTCGCTGTCCACGCTGATGCTGATTTCTAAGCGCAACTGCTGGGGATTTTGCTGTTTTACCGTCGCGTCAATCACCACCACCGACGAGGCCAGCGACAGCCCCTGGTGGAGCACGCCGAGCAATACCCCCTGCAACTGGCCGCTGTCGCCGTACAAAACGGGCAGATCGCTTTCGCGGCCGGTGGTCCACAAAGACACGCGGCTGCCTTCCCGACGCGGCGTCATCAACTGCATGGCCTGGTACAGCAGCGTGCTCCACTCAAACACACCGGCGCGGGATTCATTGGCGAGATTGGCGAGTTGGTCGTCCAGCGCCTCCACTAAAGCAAACAACGCTGCCGACTGTTGGCGCAGGGCCGGATCGTCCCGTTGGGCGGCGATTTCGGCGAGCGCCAACCCCTCGTGCAAGCCGGTGCGCAACGCCTGTTGCCAAGGCAACAGCGCCTCGCGGTACAACTGCTGACGGTGTTGCAACAACAGATAACGCTCCATGAGCGCCCCGTAATAGCCACAGCTCGGTGGGCAACCACATAAAGGCCCCTTGTCCATCGGTGTTTGGATGGTGGGCGCGTCGGCAACGGGTATCGGCGGCGGTACCGCCACGGTGATGGGCCGCTGCTTCCAGCGATAGCCCGCCCAAAGCCCGAGAGAAAAGGCACAAATTGTCGAGATAACAGTCCACATGGCGCACCTAAATAGGTCGTCTAACGACCTTTGTTGTTGTTTTGCTCCACCTCATTTCCTTAGCAGTTGCCTGGGTAAAAATGGCGCGAATTGACAGCAAAAACAGTACGCTTTATTTACGCAATCGCGTGATTTTTCACATTTTGTTGCTATTTCTTTTCTCATCACGAGCTTTGCCATGCACATTTTGGTTCTGATTAAGCGGGTGGTGGATTACACGGTGCGCGTGCGGCCCCACGCCGACGGTCTACGCGCCGACACCGCTGCCCTCAAACATTCCATGAATCCCTTTGATGAAATCGCCCTCGAAGCCGCCATTCAGCTCCACGAAGCCGACGCCGCCCACAAGGTGCGGGTCGCTGCCGTCGGCACGGCGGCCGTTCACGACATTTTGCGCCAGGCCCTCGCCATGGGCGCCCAACGGGCTATCCACATCGACACGGACGCCGCCCTCGACCCGCCGTTACTCGCTGCCCTCGCCGTCGCCCTTGCCCAACGCGAACCCACCGATCTGATTTTGTTGGGTAAACAAGCCATCGACGACGACGCCAACGAGACCGGCCAACGCATCGCGGCGGTGCTCAACTGGCCCCAAGCCACCTTTGCCTCCGCCATCGCGATGACCGCTGACGGTTTACAGGTGACGCGGGAGGTGGACGGCGGCCTCGACACCCTGGCCGTCACCCTGCCGGCGGTGGTGACCGCCGATTTGCGCCTCAACACCCCCCGTTACGTCCGCATGCCCGCCCTCATGAAAGCCAAAAAACAGCCCCTCGAGACGCTGACCCCCGCCGATTTGGGCGTCGCGCCTCGGGAATGGCTCCACACCCTCGCCGTGAAAGAGCCGCCCAGCCGCAGCGCCGGCGTCAAAGTCGCCACGGTGGCCGAATTTCTCGATCACCTGCGCCAAAAAGAGGTGTTGCCATGAACGTCCTCGTGATTGCCGAGATGGCCAACGGCGGTTTAGCGGCGAATTTTCCGCGCATCGTCACCGCTGCCCGTCAATTGGGTCCCAATGTGACGGTTCTCGTGGCTGCCCACGGGGATGTCGTCCCGCCCGTGGCGGCGGCGGCAGCCCAATGGGCGGGCGTCACCCAGGTGTTGACGGCCACCGCCCCCCATTACGCCGACGGCTTGGCCGAAGAACTCGCGCCGTTGCTCGCCCAAGTGGGCCGCGATTACGACGTGCTCCTCATGAGCACGAGCACCACGGGGAAAAATCTGTTGCCCCGCGCGGCGGCGCTGCTGGACATCGCGTTGGTATCGGAGGTGCTGCATATCCACGACGCGCACACGTTTGATCGACCGATTTACGCTGGCAATTTGGTGGCGACCGTGCGGGTAGAGGGCCGCTACGCCGCGACCGTGCGTCCCACCGTGTTCCCGCCTGCTGAGATGCAAGCGCCGGCGACGATCACCGCCATCGCGCCGACGGCACCGGTTGCGCAATCGCGCCTCATCGCGCGGCAATCCAGCGATGCCAACCGTCCGGAATTGACGGCGGCGAAGGTCGTCGTGGCGGGCGGCCGGGGTTTGCAAGACGCGGCGGGGTTTCAACAGCTCGAACAGTTGGCGGATCACTGGGCGGCGGCGATTGGCGCAACGCGGGCGGCGGTGGACGCCGGGTTAGCGCCGAACGACTGGCAAATCGGCCAAACCGGCAAGGTGATCGCGCCGGATTTGTACGTGGCCGTGGGGATTTCGGGGGCAATTCAGCATTTGGCCGGCATTAAAGACAGCAAGGTAATTGCGGCGATTAACGCCGATCCGGACGCGCCGATTTTTCAGATTGCCGACGTGGGATTGGTGGCCGATGCGCGATTAGTGCTGCCCCAGCTGTGCGCGACGCCGCGCCGGTCGGACTAGCGAAGCGGCCACGCCTTGAGTAAGTTGCGCGGCCTTGAACGGCGGGTAATCCCCCGCCGTTGATGATTTAGGAGAGATGGTCGAGTGGTTGATGGCACCGGTCTTGAAAACCGGCGAGGGTTTACGCCCTCCGTGGGTTCGAATCCCACTCTCTCCGCACGCAATCGAGGTATTTCCCCATACGCTGGAATGAAGTTAGTGACCATCCGTCACTTATTGTGCGGAGAGACCCCATGTCATCATCAGAACCGATCGCCCTGTATGACATGA
>DAIUCA010000008.1:0-31502 GCA_036846405.1 Candidatus Competibacteraceae bacterium | reverse complement strand
TTTCGCCTGAAGCTAAAAAAAGCATTGAAGATTTTCTCCAGAAAAAGAACACGCCCCTTCATGTGATTGCAGCGTATGTTTTCGATTCAGAGGACGAAGTCTTACAGAGTTCCGAAATCGTCCAGCGAGCCGTTGACCGATACGGCAAGAACCCATCATCCGTATTGCCTGCCGTTTACGCCGACCCAAAATATGGCACCTTAGAAAAAGTGGGCAGAGGAACCTACCGTCTGGGTCCCAATGGGAAAGCAGCTTGGGCGGTGGAGAAATCTGGGTCACTCTCGCCTGAAGCGATAACCACCAAATCCGAAGGGCCGAAGTCAGAAGGGGTGGGTCAGCCAGCGTTCGGCGGAACGAGCACTCAGCCGCTGCCTCTAGATTCAACCTCCCCAAATGATCCAGAAGAAGATCGAGACTCCGAAGAACTCTCTGAAACATCTGAGGATGCGCCACGCGACAAATTCCGCCGGTGCTTTTGGGAAGCGCTACTGCAATTTCTGGTTACCCGCGAACACACATGGGCGTCCAACCTCTCACCCTCGACGGCACATTATCTTACGACACGTTTTGGTCGTACCGGAGTGAGTGTCAATGTCTGCATGGCAAGGGGTTCGCGTATGCAGATCGAACTTTATTTGTGGAATGACCAAGAGAAGAAACTCTTTGATTCCCTCTATTCAAAGCGTGCGGAAATCGAGGCGGTTCTGAGTGGCGAGTCGGTCAGTTGGGAACGCCTTGACCACCGAAAGGCCAGTCGCATAGCCGTGTACCGGTCTTATGCCAAAAGCTCCGTGAGCGAGGACACTTCGGAACGCCGAGAGCTGTTCGAGTGGATCGAAAGGAATCTGCTCAAGCTGCGAGAAGTTGCGAAAGACTCGATCAATTAGGGCCGTAGGATGTGCTGAGCCGACTGGCGAAGCGCATCGCCCTCCCGAAATCGATACGCCACATGATGCGCCTCGTGCCCCGGCACATCCTACAAAGCGCCGAACCCCCCGCCCGACCGAGCAGAAAGAACATCCCTCATTATTAGCGACGAGGTTGCGGACAAACCGATGAAGGGAATGGTCACTGAGCGTTCTTCTGACCACCCGACGAGATGTCCCATGACGAATCACCCCATCCAAGCGACCGAACTGGCGGCGCTCACCGAACCCGTGCTGACAGTCGATGTGGGACAGTTTCTCCGTTATCTGCGGGCACACATTCCCCAGGCGGTGCTGCATGTGGATTACGACCGCCTCGTGGCGATGCGCGGCGCGACAGGCGGTCTGTGTCCCACCCGCCCCTCGAAAAGCGGATTGCGGCCCTGAAGTGAGGGTGATGCGCTTCGCCAGTCGGCTCAGCACATCCTACGGCCCTGTCAGCCCCATGAAATTGGGCTGTTCGTGCGCACAGGCGAGCAGTTGTCACGAGCACAGTCGGCGGTCGCGCAGGTGGGCGTGGCGAGTGCCGTATTGAGTGACCAGAGCGCAGCCCAGGTGGGCCAAGTCATAAGCGATGCGCTTCGCCAGTCGGCTCAGCACATCCTACGACTCTTCATAAGCACTTTGTAGGATGTGCCGAGGCACGAGGCGCATCATGTGGCGTGTCGATTTGGGATTGGCGATTGCGGCGCGATTGGCGGCCCAACAGGGCGCTTCGTTGCACTTTTTGCGTCCCGAATTGGGGGGATTTGTGGTGGAAGTGCATTTTCCCTTACAAACAAGGTAAAGCATTCATTTCCTTCATCATTGCAGATTGGGGCAAATAATGGGTCAAAGCTCGCGTTCATCTCTACCGCGAGCAAAGACCATGTTTTCTTCAACCAAAAAACTGCAATTACCCACGGCGGCCGACGCCTTACCGGGGCGGCAAACCCCCCTTCGAGTGGGCAATCACACCGTAAACCAGCATCCCCTGTCACCGCCTTACCCAAAAGAAATGCAACAAGCAGTCTTCGGCTTAGGCTGTTTTTGGGGCGCCGAACGGAAATTCTGGCAACAAGAGGGAGTATGGGTGACAGCGGTGGGGTACAGCGGCGGCTTTACGCCCAATCCCACCTATCGGGAAGTGTGTAGCGGTATGACGGGCCATACCGAAGCGATCCTCGTGGTATTTGACCCCCAAAAGGTCAGTTATCGCCAGCTGTTGAAGGTTTTCTGGGAATCCCATGACCCAACCCAGGGAATGCGTCAGGGTAATGACACGGGCACCCAATACCGCTCCGCCATTTACACCTTCAACGATGACCAAATGGATGCGGCGATTAATAGCAAATTGACCTATCAAGCCGCCCTTTCGGGTAAGAATTTGGCGACAATCACCACGGAAATTGCCGCTCACCAGGCATTTTACTTTGCGGAAGACGAGCATCAACAATATCTGGCCAAAAATCCTTACGGTTACTGCGGTCTGGGCGGTACGGGCGTAAGTTGCCCTTTGTAATGCCATAAAAAATCGGGGCTGTCCTGGGACAGTCCCGATTTTGGGGATAACGGCATAAAAATGAGGCTTAGGCGGGTTGGCGGCGAATCTGCGCCATCACAAAGATGGGGAACAAAATAGCGGCCCCGAGCAGCCCCAGACCTAAAGCGCCACCGAACCAGAAAACAAAGTCAATTCCTTGCATGAGGTGGAAAGCAGAGTTCGTCATGAACGGAATGACGGCCACGGCGACAATGGCCACGACGATAAAAGTAAGGAAACTACGGCGAATTGCCGCTCCCAACCGCCGATGGCCGCCCGCAAGCAAACCCAGGGCGACGACCCACAGGACGAGTACACCGAAGGCAATAGCCACTAATACCCAAAAAGCATCGCCAAAAAAGGCTTGCAGCACGGTAAACAGGACTTCAAGGGAGAAATCTTTCATTGTAGGGCGCTCCTTACCTTAGGCTCTGCCGTGCAACATGGCGTAATAGGTGGCTTTTAGGGCGAATTCCTCGATTACCCAGGACACCCACAGCTCTTTCAATGGATCGATGAATGGGAAGGACGGCGTCAAATTGTCGTCATAGTCAAACTCGACCAGCATTGCCTTACCCAGCCCGGTCACCATGGGGCAGGAGGTATAGCCGTTGTAAACCGCCGTAGACCCCCGTTCCTGGATGGCATTGATGAGATTGTCGGCCACGACCGGCACCTGCCATTTCACACTGGCGGCGGTTTTTCCCTTCGGTACGCCATTAATATCGCCGATGCCGAACACATTGGCGTAACGCCGGTGGTTCAGATGCGCCTTATCCACCTCCAACCAGCGGTCAGCGGCAAAATTGCCTTCCTGCCAGCCCAAGGGGCTTTTCATGACCGCATCGGGAGCCCGCATGGGCGGAACCACATGGATAAAGTCAAAAGGTAGGGTGACGCGACCTTCTTGGGTCTGGTAGGTCGCTTCCTTACGCGCCGCGTCGATGGCGACTAATCGGTGGTGGTAATGGATGTTGATGTCGCGCTCGGCAAACATCCCAATCACGTGTTTATCGACCACAGGTACGGAAAACAGGGTGTGATTATGGGCAAAGTATTCGATTTTGACCGCATCGCGACGGTTAGCCCGTCTTGCCTGGTCGTCGGTAATGAAGGTGATTTTTAGCGGGGCACCAGCGCATTTCATCTCCGAAATAGGGCGTCCAAAATGAGCGACGCCGCCTTTTTCCACCAATTCACTAATTAGCCTTGCTGATCTTTCCGCCTCTACCGGGCCGGCATAAATGCTCGCAATTCCCTGCTGGCCAATGAGATCGGGGTCATTCCTTCAATCGCCGTGTAATCCAGGTGCAAACCCGTAGCGACGATCAAAAAGTCGTAATTGATGACCTGTCCTGTGGTGGTAATGACACGGTTAGCGTCTGGCTCAAATTCCGCCACATCGCTCACAATCCAAGAGACATCCCGAGGGAGATAACTGGCATTGGTGGACAACACATCGGCGGCGCGCCAAATCCCCGCGCCAATGAGGGTATAGCCCGGTTGGAAGTGATGGGTCTCGCGGCGATCGATCAGCGTGATTTTGGCGCCCGCCAAACGACGCCGTAATTGAGCAGCGATGCTCAAGCCCGCCGCCCCTGCCCCGACGATGACGATGTGGGCTTTCGTGTTGACGGCGGTCGTCGCCCATAACGCGTTGCCACTGCCGGCCAATAAACCCGCTGCGCCCAGGACTTTTAATACCGTGCGCCGTTGGTAAGTCGATGATTTATTTGAATAATTCATGATTTGGTTCCCATAGGGATAAGCTGCTGCGTTGCCGCATTAGCTTGGGTGAAATAGCAACTAATTCTTTTTCATACCCTCATAAAATAGTTAATTTTTACTAAAACGACTATTTTGTTAACTCCCTATGGCATTAAGAAAAGTAATGCTCTGGCTTCGGGGGCAACCAGAGCACGGGACACAGCGGGGGTATTTTTGGTAATGCTAGGCAGAATTAGCCGCTATATTCGAGGAAACTGCTGTTTTTACAGACTTTCCCAGGGCATCGCGAATTCCTTGGCCGTAAGCGGGATCAACGCGGTCAAAATGGGCCAATTGACGGTCGATGATCGGTGCGGGAACGCCCGCCATGGAGGCGGCGATGTTATTGAACAGTCGCTGGCGCTGATGCGCATCAAACAGGGCAAATAAGGCTCGTGGCTGCGCGTAATCGTCCATCAATCCATTTTCGGCGTCTTTGCGGGGATCGTAACGATCTCCATGACCAGTAATGCGCAAAGGTGGCTCGCGGTATTCTGGGGCTTGTTGCGGGCCACCGAAGGAATTCGGCTCGTAATAGGCATCGGGTTGACCAGTTTGCGACCCCATAAAATTCATTGCCCCGTCCTTGTGGTAATGGCGCACAGGACATTTGGGCGCATTGACCGGCAACGCTTCGTAATGCGTGCCCAGGCGGTAACGATGGGCGTCGGCATAGCTGAATAACCGCGCTTGTAACATTTTGTCTGGCGAGAATCCGATACCAGGCACCACATTACTCGGCGAAAATGCTGCCTGTTCGATCTCCGCAAAATAATTATTTGGATTGCGGTTCAATTCCACCACGCCCACGGGAATCAACGGATAATCCCGATGAGGCCATACTTTGGTGAGATCAAATGGATTGTAAGGCGTGTGATCCGCATCCAGTTCCGGCATCACTTGGATGAAAAAAGTCCATTTAGGGGAATCTCCCCGCTGAATCGCGCCAAAAAAGTCTTCTTGGTAGCTTTCCCGACTTTTACCAATAATCGCTTCGGCTTCTTGATTAGTAAGGGTTTTGTGGCCTTGCTGGGTTTTGAAGTGAAATTTCACCCAAAAGCGCTCGCCTTGGGCATTCCAAAAGCTGTAGGTGTGGCTGCCATAGCCATTCATAAAGCGCGGACTCGCCGGAATTCCCCGATCACTCATTAAAATCGTGATTTGATGGAGGCTTTCCGGCGACAAGCTCCAAAAATCCCAAGCCGCAGTGTTGCTGCGCAGGTGGGTCACGGGATGGCGCTTTTGGGTATGAATGAAGTCGGGAAATTTCAGCGCGTCCCGAATGAAGAAGACCGGCGTGTTATTGCCCACCATGTCCCAATTACCTTCCTCGGTATAAAACTTGAGGGAAAATCCCCGCACATCCCGTTCGGCATCTGCGGCCCCTGCTTCGCCTGCTACCGTCGAGAATCGGGCCAACATCGGGGTTTTTTTGCCGATTTCCCCGAAAATCGCCGCCCGCGTGTAACGGGTAATGTCATGGGTCACGGTAAAGACGCCAAAGGCGCCCCAGCCCTTGGCGTGGACGACCCGCTCGGGAATACGTTCCCGATTTTGGTGGGCCAGTTTTTCCAACAATTGCCAGTCCTGTAACAACAGGCCGCCCCGAGGCCCCGCGCTCAAGCTGTTTTGGTTGTCGGCAATCGGCGCTCCGGCCGTGGTGGTCATGACGGGGCCGTGCATGACGGGACAGGTGGGTTTTTCGTTCATGGCAGGGATGACTCGCTGGGTAGGTTTTGAGATGCCCTGCAGTCTGCGAGTCGGTCATCGCCGCTGGCCAACGAATAATGTGCGTTAAGTTGATCGTAAAAATCGATCACCACGAGGTTCACCCCCATGACTCGAATGCTGCCATCGGTGCGTCAACTGCAGTATTTGGTGGCGCTTGCCGACCATGTGCACTTCACCCGCGCGGCGGAAGCGTGTTTTGTGAGCCAATCCACGTTGAGCGCGGGGTTACGGGAGCTGGAAAGCCTGTTGGGATGCGCTTTAGCCGAGCGCGATCGGCAAACCGTGTTGTTGACCGCCGCCGGTGAAGCGGCAGCGCAGCGGGCGCGCGCCATTTTGGCGGCGAATCACGACCTGGTGGCAGCGATTTCTCAGTTGGGTGCGCCCCTCACCGGGCTGTTGCGCCTGGGCGTGATCCCCACAATCGCGCCATTTTTGCTGCCGCCGCTGCTGGCGACGCTCCAAAAAACCCATGCCGCTCTGCAATTGGCCCTGCGCGAAGATCTCACCGCGCCGCTGCTCGCCCGTTTGCGCGACGGTTGGTTGGAGTTTTGCGTGATTGCGCTCCCGTTTGACACGGGGGAACTGTTGGTGGAGCCGCTGTTTGCGGATCCGCTGTGCCTGGTGGGGCGCTCTGACGACCCGCTGTTGCAGTCCCAACCCACGGCTTGTCCGTCGGCAGAGCGGGTGTTGCTGCTGGAAGAGGGGCATTGCCTGCGCAATCACGCGCTTGCGGCCTGCGCTTTGGGGTCGCCGCGCCGCGCGCCCGGGCTTGAGGCCACGAGTTTGCTCACGCTCATCGCCATGTTGAACAGCGGTTTGGGTGTGGGCCTGCTGCCTACGCTAGCGATTCAGCGCGGCGCGTTGCGACATACCGAGTTGGTGGCGGCTTCGTTGCCCCCGCCGCCGCCCACGCGCACGGTAGCCCTCATCGCGCGACCGACCACGGCGCGATTCAGGGATTTTCAGCAGCTTGCCCAGATCATTCGCGCGGTGCAGTCCCAGCCGTAAGACCCGCGTCATCATTCCTGTGGGAGTCTTCGCGGGTTCAAACGGTCTGGCTTGACGTGCAATTGATCCAGGTATTCACCCGCGTTCCTTACCGATAGGAGAATTTATGCGATTACCCCTCGTTCTGGCATTGTTGGTATGGCCATTCCTTGCCTTTGCGCAAACGCCCGAATCTCTGGGACAATTCCGCGATTGGCAGGCATTTACGGTACAGATCGACAACCAAACCGTATGCTATTTGACGACTTCGGCAAAGTCAGTGGAAGGTCAGGACAACACCGAATCTGACTATCTCATCGTATCTCGCCGTCCAAAAGACAAAGTCGCCCAAGAAATCAATCTCGTTGCCCAAAATCCTTATTCGAAAGGGAAATCCGTACGAGTCGCGATTGAACCGCAAAACAGCAATTTTGAATTTTTTACCGATACAAACAATGCGTGGGCCAAAGACGCCAGTATGGACAGTCGGGTAACCGCTGCCATGCGTCGCGGCGCGACACTCGTCGCAGAGCACACAGACGCGCAAGGAAAAGCCGTTCGCCAGCGTTATTCGCTCATGGGATTCTCGGCGGCATTCGATGCGGTCAATCAACGTTGTCCGTTGCCGTAAACCAACGCCATTCCATTGCTTCACAATGACCGTCCGCCCCTCACCGACGGTCATTTTACCTTGTCGCCTTCCTCATTTTCCCCATTTTTGGCTGCTTCCTGGCGGCAATCATCGATGTTCATCGGCATTCTGGTTTTTGGGATTTCGCTATGGGCGGTGCCCAACCTGCCCGCATACTTTGAACCCATTCGTCCTACCTTCCTAGCGAGTGCGTCTTTTGCGCCTTTTCGGGATGGCCAGCATCCCGCGCTGGAGCGATTCCCTTCAGCGGCGCAAATTATCGAAGATTTGGAACAGTTACGCGGTCGGGTCGCTGCTGTACGCACCTATTCAAGCCTAGACGGTATGGAAATCGTGCCGCTTCACGCCCGCCGCCTGGGATTAACGGTCACCATGGGCGCATGGTTGAGTTGGGATTGGGAGCGCAATGAACGGGAAATTGCCTCGCTGATTCGGCTTGCCCACACTTACCCCGATGTTATTAAGCGACTCATTGTAGGTAATGAAACCCTGCTGCGCCGAGAAATGACGCCATTTCAGGCAATTCATTACCTAAAGCGGGTAAGGTCGATGACCTCTGTTCCGGTTAGCTATGCCGATGTGCCAGAATTTTTACTCAAAGCCCCTGGCATCGAAAATAATATGGATTTCCTTACGGTACATATTTTGCCCTACTGGGAAAATGTCCCGCAAGATCCGCGAAATATTCGCCCCCATTTGGTGAAAGTGTACGAAGAAATGCGGGCGGCTTTTCCGTCATTACCGATCTTTATCGGGGAAATCGGCTGGCCGACGGCCGGTCGTCAACGAGGGCCAGCTGCGCCTAGTCGCGTCAATGCTGCCCGTTTTTTGGCGGAAGTCGTGAATACGGCCCACGATTATGGTTTTGACTACAACCTTATCGAGGCCTTTGACCAAAATTGGAAAATCCAGCTGGAAGGCACGGTCGGCGGTCGTTGGGGTTTGGCAGACGCCCAGCGCGACGCCAAATTCGACATCAGTGAAGGAATTGTCCAAGAAATTCCCGAATGGCCGATTTTAGCCTTGTTGTCACTCACAATTGGTCTGCTGCTCTGGCGATGGTTTCAGTGGCAATTTCCTGCATCAAGCCTTACCGCATGGACGGTCGCGGGCGTCATGACTCAACTGTGGGGCGCTATGGCCGTATTTGCCCTGGCGGTAACTCTGTCGCTCAATTACTACTTGGCGGATCAAATTTTAGGTTTGACGCTGATATTCTTACAGTTTGGGTTTTTCTTTGCTTACTTTGTTTCAATGGCTCATTTGGATAATCGCAGAGAAAACACCGTGAGAATGCGCTTCGCACAAGGATTTTTGCTGTTGCTCCTGGTCATCGCCTTAATTTGGACTAATTTACTGTTATTCGACGGTCGTTACCGCGATTTTCCCTTAGCCGAGTTTTTATTGCCGAGTTTCGGTTTATGGCTTTTCGGCCTTTACAGCCTGATTTTTCGCGGTGTATTGGCGTTACCACAACCGTCCTTACTCATCGGTCGTCGCATTAGCGAGCTGTTGGCTTTACTACTCATTACGAGTGGGTGGTCATTGTTGATCTTTGAAGGAGGGGAAAACCAGCAGGCTATGCTATGGACAGGGATTATTATGTTGCTCTCCTTACTTTTGCGATGTGATTCGACTAGTCAACAGCAGACAGCATAGAAACAAAAATCCCGCCTCCTAGGAGACGGGATCGGTTTGTCGCAAAAATTACAGATTTTCGCTGGCAATTTTAGTAATGGTGGGGGTGAACTTGATTTCGGGGAATGTGCTAAAAATCGCCATGATGACTGCTGCGCCATAGGGTAAGGATTGCACGATGAGTAAGGTAGCCCATAACACAGCATCGCGGTTTTGGGGAGTAAATACCGTCAATATCCCCACGGCCATGAGAATTAACCCGATCATCAAGGCCATTTCTTCTCGGGCAGCCATCAGGGCTTGTAGCAATCGTGGATGGTTTTCACATTTTGGCGTGCGAAAAAACGGTTTATTGGATGTGAATAGCCCTTGCCATACGGCACGACCAATCGTGTGCGTCAAACTCATACCGGCAATGGCTGCTCCCAGCTTACCGCCCCATCCGCAAGGAACACAGGCATGGTACAACCAGAAAGAAGCAATCATTTTGAAGATAAATACGCCCAAGGTGGGAACAATGAAGGCGGCGGGCGGAAATTCTACATAACTTGGGAACATCATCATGCCAAACGACCAAATAATGCCGAGTATGACGAGTACCAAATGAGCACCATCGGCAAACCAGGGCATCCAACCGGTAAGAAAATGGTATTTTTGGTCAAAGTTGAGATTTTTACGGCCTGTCAGAAATTCTCGCCAGTGGCACTTTAAGATTTGTACTGCGCCGTAGACCCACCGAAAACGCTGGGATTTATAGCCAGACAAGGAATCAGGGACGAGTCCCTTACCAAAACTGTGATTGATATAAATACCTTCATAGCCCTTGGCCATGAGGCGTAATCCCAGTTCTGCGTCTTCGGTAATGCACCAGGTGGCCCACCCGCCCAATTCTTGTAATGCCGTCTTGCGAATGATGGTCATGGTGCCATGTTGGATAATCGCATTGTCTTCATCGCGGCGAACCATACCGATATGGAAAAACTCGGCATATTCCCAAGCAATCATGGTTTTGAAGGTATCGCCTTGCCAGTCCCGATAATCCTGCGGTGATTGTAAAAAACCGACTTCGGGACGCGCAAACAGCGGCATCATGGACGACAACCAATTGGAGACCACATGGTAATCGCTATCGATCACTGCGATGAATTCGGCATCGCTCGCCGTTTTTTCAAGGGCATAATTCAATGCACCTGCCTTAAAACCCGCCAGTTTTCCTTCGTGGAAGAAACGAAAACGCTCGCCCAAGCGGTCACAGCATTCTGCTAAGGGCTGCCATACCGCCTCATCTTTCGTGTTGTTATCCATCACAATCACTTCAAAGTTGGGGTAATCGAGTTGTGCAAGGAGATTCAGGGTTTGCATCACCATTTCGGGCGGTTCGTTGTAGCAGGGCACATGAATCGACACTTTAGGCGCGTGCATTAATGGCTCGTGGGGCGATTGAAGGCGATTAATGCGCTGACCCCGTGACCACAGAATATCGGTGATTTCCAATCCTTGGGCGATAAACAGTACCAGTAAGGCGAGTTGCAATAGTAATAATACGGTCCAGGCGATGGACATGGAGGTGGTAAAACCATCGTGAAGTTCATTCATGAGGGTCCAAGCCAAAATCGATGCGGTAAGGTGACATAGCAACACGAGAAACGTGATGCCCATGGTTTGCGTCCGTGATTTCCAGCGCAACAGTAGGATAGAAAGCCCGGTGGCGATGACTAGGGCGAGACTGCACCATCCCCACCAGTAAGGTTTTTCCTGCACGGGTCCGCTAAAGGCGAATTTGGGTTGACGGTCTGAATCCCACAGTCCCCAAGCAGATCCAGCGCTCCCTTCCAAGTTGGTTTTCCACGGTTGGTCGAAGGCTTCCATTATAAAATAATCGGTTAATCCTTCTTTTGCTGCCCGAGTAAGGAATTGGCGGGTAAACTCTGCCTGCATGACGCGCGATGCTTGGGCAGATTTACGCCAAGGGCCATCGCTTGGCCAACCCACTTCGGTGATCACCACGGGTTTTGTCGGAAATTGTGTTTTTAGCTCCCGCCAGCGCAAAATGGTGTAATCCACCGCCGCTTCCACAGGGATTCCCTCCCAGTAAGGCAGAATGTGTACAGCGAGGAAATCGACGGAACGCGCCAAGTTGGGGTTATCTAGCCACACGTGCCAGGGTTCAGCCGTCGATACGGGAACATTAACGGCGGCTTTGACCTGATGAATGCGGGCAATCACCTGATCGACGGTCATTTCCTTACGCAGTAATACTTCATTACCGACCAGAACCCGTTCGACCGTGCGCGTGCCCTTTGCCAATCGGATTAAGGTATTGATTTGCTGTTGGTCGAGTTCGGCATTACCGCTCAACCACGCGCCCAGGGTCACCTTGATGCCATGGCGGGCTGCAATGGCCGGAATGGCCGTGCTGCCGTCGGTCAAACTGTAGGTGCGGATCCGACTGACCTTATCTTTAAGCAGTAAAAAATCTTGCTCGATTTGGGCGGGCGTGGGTTTGTCAGTGGTCCAGGGACTTTGGTCGGTGGCAAACGGCGTATAGGCGACGCCGCGAATGTTGCCGTTCCAGGCACTTGTCAGCCCAATGGGCTGATTTGAAATACTCCATAACATCATCGTGACGAGCGAAATGCAGAACAGCACGATTAGGAGAGGGCGGCGCATAAAATGGGGGATTCCTTGGGGTGGATTTTTGGATGGGAACGGCGGAGCAAAAACGTTGCAGCACACCACCTGATGAATCACTTAAACCGCCTGATAATCCGCCCACTTAGCGAGGTGTTGCGATGCAACTTAGCCCGATTTCTCCTCCGCACCGCCTATTCATTAGTGTAGGCAGCAACTGCGACCCCGAAACCCACTTTGCCCTCGCCCTCATCCTGCTGCGGGCGCAGTTTTCCTCGGTGGTCTTGTCCACGATCTACCAAACCACCGCCGTGGGTTTTGTGGGCGACGATTTTTGGAATGCCGTGATTGCTGCGACCACGGACCTATCGCCCAACGCCGTAAAAACCAAGCTGCGGCTCATCGAAGCCGAATGTGGGCGCCAGCGCACCCGAGATAAATCCGCGCCGCGCACCATGGATTTGGATTTGTTGCTTTACGACGATTGGGTGGACGACACGCTACAGCTGCCCCATCCGGATATTTATACCTATGGCTTCGTGCTCGGGCCGCTGGCGGAGTTGGCGCCCGCGCTGGTGCATCCGACGGCGGGCGAGACCATTCAGGTCTTATGGAACCGTTTTTCGGGGGACAAAACCCTCGTGCCGGCGGTCCGCTGGCCCGACGCTCCTATGGATTAGGCCAAATCGCGCCATCCGCGCTGGCGACGGCTCAATTGCAGGCCGGGCAACCAAATCCCCAGCAAGCAGCCGCCGAGCAATACGCCCGCGCCGTACAAAAACCATCGGTACTGCGAGTCGTCTTGCAGAATCTGCTTTTCCTGTTGCAACACGCGGTTGGCCTGTTCTAACGCGGCGGTTTTGGTCTCTAACTCGCTGTTTCGCGCCATAAATTCTGCCGCTTGGGCCGACGCCCGCCGCAACTCAGCCAGTTCCAGGCGTAACCGCTCGTTGTCCTGCTGCAATTGCAGCGCGTCGCCCACTTCGGGACAGCTCGTCGTCGTCGGCGGCGCTGGGGGCGGCGGCGGCGGAATCGCGCTCAACTGGCGCGTCAATATCCATCCACGACGGCCATCCGCCAGGCGAATCGCCGTGAAACCTCGTTCAGCGGGACTGTCTTCATCCAACGTAACCGGCGTGTCTTTCGCCAACCGCTGCACAATGCGCTGCTTCGCCGATGGTCCCCGCCGCAACGCGCTGCGTTCTTCGACGATCACATGGGTCGGCTCGGCCTTCGCCAACGGTAACGCCGTGAAAATCAACAAAAGCATCAATCCAATCAAAGGCATAGCAATGAGTTCGTGCAGTCACACCAGGCTCAAGCCTAGGCAGTTTGCGCGGGGGACACGATGACGCCCCTGTCACTTCCGCTCCCCGACGCGGATGCGCAACAGCACAGCAACCGACTTAAACAGCAGATTTGTCGCGAAATCGATTTGAACAGTGGTGCCATAGATTTTAGTCGTTTTATGGAATTGGCCCTGTACGCGCCGGGTTTGGGTTACTACGCGGCGGGCGCGCAAAAATTCGGCAGCCACGGGGATTTCGTCACCGCCCCCGAACTATCCCCCCTGTTTGGTGGTTGTCTGGCGGAACGCTTTCGCCAGGTGCGCCGCGCAGTCGGTGTACACGCCCAACTGTGGGAAATCGGCGCCGGTAGCGGGGCGCTTGCCCGCGCGCTGCTCGCCGATTTGGCCGCTACCGACGAGTTACCCCCCGCCTATCTCATCCTCGAACCCAACGCCGATCTGCGAGCACGCCAGCACATTGCCCTCGCCGAGGCCCCTTGCTCAGTGGTCTGGATCGATGATTTTCCCAAGCAATTCAATGGGTTAGTGATCGCCAACGAGGTGCTGGATGCCATTCCCACGCGGCGTTTTCAAGTCACAGAAACAGGGCCGCGCTGGCTTCTGGTCGCCCACGACGACGGTCAACTCCGCTACCAATTGGGCGATGGGGCCGTCTTGCCTTTGGATACCGCCCCGCTTCCCCTGGGTTACATCAATGAATTCAACGCGTTACATCGACCTTGGCTGGAATCGCTGCGGGCCGCCCTGGGAATGGCCACGGTGCTGCTCATCGACTACGGCGAGCGCCATGCCGCCTATTACCACCCCACGCGCACCACCGGCTGGCTGCGTTGTTACTACCGCCACCGGGTGCACGACGATCCATTTTGGTTTCCCGGGCTGCAAGATTTGACGACCAGCGTGAATTTTACTCCGCTCATGGAAACCGCCCAATCGCTCGGTTTATTTATCAACGAATTGGAGTACCAAGGACGCTTTTTGATGAATTCGGGCATCGCACCGCGCTTTGAAGCGGCCTTCGCGTGCGCCGACACCCGCCAACAAGTCCGCCTCGCCCAACAAATGCGCACCCTGCTGCTCCCCGACGAAATGGGCGAGCGCTTCAAAGTGCTTACCCTCGCCACCTACCCGAGAAACTCGCTATGCCTCTGATTTTACTGATGATTTTTGGATTATTCGGCAGCACGGCTCACGCCAACGACGCGTTTAACGGCGATGAACTGCGGGCATTTAACGCCCGTTCCCTAGCCATACAGCCCACCACGCCGCCGACGGCCCGCCAAGCACCGCGCCAACAGCATTTGGGCGGTTTAGTGGAAGAGTTCCGCGAGCAAAACCAAGTGCGCGAGGTGCGCATTAATCCTAACGGCGCCCCGTCCTACTTCCTCACCAATCCGCAACCGACCTATGGCGGTCGCGACCGCGACAACCAACAGCGGATTCCCAGCTGGCGTTTGTGGCAGCGATAGCCATGCAATTCGCCGCTCACCTCTTGAAATGGCTCGACTTTTTCGCCGATTGCGTCGGCTACGGCCTGTCGCTCCTGGTGCTTGTCCTCGTGGTCGCCGTGTTTGGCGTCGTGGTGCGGCGCTACGGGCTGCAACTCGACACCACCCTTTGGCAGGAGATCGGCCAATACGCCCACGCCACCCTCTTCATGGGCGCCTTGGCCTACACCCTGCGCCGCGACGGCCACGTGCGCGTGGATGTGTTTTACCGTCCCGCCCGTCCAACAATAAAAGCAGCAATTAATTTGCTCGGCACCCTGTTATTCATGCTCCCTTTTTGCGTTTTTATGCTGCTCATGAATTGGGAATATGTCGCTAATTCGTGGGCCTTAATGGAGCGTTCCCGCGAGGCGGGCGGTTTGCCTTATGTTTATCTCCTCAAAACGCTTTTATTAATCGCCCCCATTTTGCTGATTATTCAAGCCATCGCCGAGATATTGCGGGCGTTATTGGCGTTATTCGGTCGCCCAGAAATTTATTCACAACCCGAGGGCAATTAAATGGGCATCGAAATCACCGGCGAATTACTCGCCTTCGCCATGTTTGGCGTTTTATGCCTCGTGCTTATGGTGGGTTATCCCGTGGCGCCCACATTAGCGGGCGTCGCGCTGATGTTCGCGGGCATTGGCCATTATCTCGGGGTTTTTGACGACGCCTTTCTCACGGCCTTTCCCAATCGCGCCTACGGCATTATGACCTCGGAAACCCTATTAGCCGTGCCGCTCTTCGTATTCATGGGCGTGATGCTCGAAAAAGCCCGTATCGCCGAAGATTTACTCGACACCATGAGCCTCATTTTTGGGCCGCTGCGGGGCGGTTTGGGGATTTCAGTCATGGTCGTGGGGGCGTTATTGGCCGCCAGCACCGGCATCGTGGGCGCCACCGTGGTCACCATGGGTTTGCTCTCCCTGCCCACTATGATTAAACGCGGCTATTCGCCCGAATTATCCTGCGGCGCGATCTGTGCCGCCGGTACCCTCGGCCAAATCATTCCCCCGTCGATTATTTTAGTGCTGTTGGGCGAAGTGCTCGGCGCGGCGTACCAACAATCCCAGTTAAATCAAGGCATTTTTGCCCCAGATTCCATTTCTGTAGGCGATCTTTTTGCCGGCGCGTTAATCCCCGGATTACTGCTGGTCGGCTTGTACATTAGCTATCTCATTACCCTGGCGTTTATTGCTCCCAAAAGCTGTCCCGCTATTGCACTCGTCGAACGCCAAAAATACTCCCATTTCCAATTAGCGATTCGCGTGATTGCCGTCTTAATCCCCCCATTTGTCTTAATTGCGGCGGTTTTAGGGTCGATTTTAATGGGCATTGCAACGCCCACCGAAGCCGCTGCCGTGGGCGCCGTAGGTACCTTAATTCTGGCCTTATTTCGTGGGCGACTGAATTATCCCAATGTGCGCGATGGCATGCGCAATACCACGGAAATTACTGCGATGGTTTTCTTTGTCCTCATTGCGGCATCCGTATTTGCCCTTGTATTTCGCGGTTTGGGCGGCGATGAAGCGTTACACCATTATTTAAGCAATTTGCCCGGCGGCCCATTTGCCGCCCTAATTACGGTGATGGTGGTGATGTTTCTTTTGGGATTTGTTCTCGATTTTGTCGAGATCATTTTTATTATTGTGCCGGTAGTGGCGCCAGTGTTGTTAACCATGGGTTTTGACCCGGTTTGGCTCGGCGTCATGATCGCGATTAATTTGCAAACGAGTTTCTTGACACCTCCCTTTGGCTTTGCCCTGTTTTACCTACGGGGCGTGGCGCCCGACACCGTCTCGACCTGGGCGATTTACCGCGGCGTCGTGCCGTTTATTGTCCTGCAGTTGGTGGCGTTAGGGCTGTTGGTGGGGTTTCCGTGGCTGGCTACTTGGCTGCCACAACAGATTTACGGCTAGCCCACATAAAACAGTTGCGGCCCGCTTCTTTCGCCAAATACAGCGCGTCGTCGGCCAGTTGATAGCTCTGTTCTAGGGTGAACTGGCTGCCGTCCGCCGCCCAATGGCCGCCTACCGAAATCGTCAGCACCTGGTAAATGCTGCCCTCGTGGGGGATGTGCCGCGCAAAGAGATGGTGGCGCAGGGCGTCGGCGAGTTGCTGGCCCATGGGCATTTCGTCCGTACGCAACAACAGCCCAAATTCTTCGCCACCAATCCGAAACGCCGCCGCCTCGTGTTCTTGGGCCGCGCGCTGAAACGCCCGCGCCACCTGTTGCAATGCCCGATCTCCCGCCTGGTGGCCGTAGCGGTCGTTGTATCCCTTGAAAAAATCCACATCCGCCAGCAACAGCAACAGGCCACCGGGCTGTTCCCGCCAAAAGTCGTAGCAGCGATTGAAATGTCGGCGGTTGTAAAGCCCGGTGAGTTCGTCGGTGATCGACAGCTTTTCTAAAGTCAACCGCGCCGTCACATCCTCGCCAATTTCCGTGTAACCCACGGTTTTGCCGTCTTCCCGCGTGGGCGTAATCCGCACGGCGAGCCAAAACACATCGCCGTTCCGATGGAGATAGGGCAGTTCCCCTTCCCAATGCCCCTGATTTTTGAGCTGCCGCCAAGGTAATTCGTCGTGCTCCACGTTAAACGCCGCCGCCCACGGCAGCCCAATGAGTTCTAAGCACGTCCAGCCGCTGCGCCGACAAAACGCATCGCTCACCTCCGTGAGCTCGCCGCCTGAATTGAAGCGCCGAATCAGCACGTGACTGTCCACGATGGCCGTGAATGTGCGCAGCTGCCGTTCCACCCGCAGCAACGCCTCCTCGCTTTCCTTGCGGTGGGTGATGTCTTGGTGGATGCCGGACATGCGCAGGGGCTGGCCGTCCACTTGGCGACTGGTTACCCGACCGCTCGCGTGAATCCATAAATAACGGCCGGATCGGTGGTGCATCCGAAAATCACATTCGTAAAACGCGGTTTCCTGCTGCAAATGGGCGGCGATGACTTCGCTCACGCGGGCGCGGTCTAGCGGGTGAATCCAGCGGAAAAATTGATCGAAACTCCCGTCGTATTGCCACGGCTCATAGCCCAGCATGGCAGTCCAGCGCTCATCCACACTGTTTTGGTTGGTTTCCACATTCCAATCCCATGTGGCGAGTTGGCCGCCTTCCAAACACAGTTCTAAGCGCTCATTGCTCCAAGCCAGTTCCTGGGTGCGCTGCTCGACCGCCTGTTCTAGGCGCTGGCGATAGCGGCGATCTTGGTCACGCGCCGTCACCAGGCGCAGGTATGTGTTGTTTAAGTCGTTGACTAGGCTCGTCATTTCGTCCTGGGACGGACGGCGTTCCAGGGTGAGTGGGGGAATGCCGTCGCGGGGCATTTGACGGGCAAACAAGGAAATGGCGTGGATATGGCGCAGTAAAAAATAGCGTATGAGCCACCACAGCACCCAAACCAAGATGGCAATTTGCAAAATCTGGGCAGCAGCAATGGCAGTAAGGCGCGTCAGGATTTTTTTATTGAGCGCGCGGCTATCGGCAGAAACGCAGAGTTCACCGATACGGATGGCGCGATTACCCGGAACGTGCACCAAGGGAAAACATGTGTTATCCGCTTCAACTGGCGGTATCCCTAGGGAAATATGCTGATTTTCGCCAAATTTCACACTTGCTTGCGCCATGTAAGGCAGGTTGAGCAATCCTTCGAGTTGGACTTTGATCTGATCCTGATCGAAATTCCACGCCGCCTCCGTTAGTCCCGGTAAATAACTGCGCTCGATACTCGCGAATAGCCCTTGTAATTCGATGCGGGCACTGCGCTGGTCGATCACCCATTGGCCAAAAATCGCCAGACAGCCAAATCCCACGCAAACCAACGCGATCAATCGCAAAATGCGCCGTTCAAGCGGCGAGGGCGTCGAATGGGGCATCAAAGCATTCCTAATTGCGGCTAAGTGGTGAATAGCCATTTTAACCCCGTTTCCTGAATTTTCGCCGACGGTCCGTCAACGGCGGTGGCCGATCCCCTCCGCGACCGCGTGGTGGTCGGCATAGCCCGCCACGTCATGAACAATCGCCACCACCGCCGGCAACACCGCCAGGGTGCCCAACGCCGCCGCCAACAGCCCAAACACCAGCGCCACCGCCATGGAATGCAGCAAAGGCGCATCCGCCCCGGTGATTACGATGGGGAGCAGCCCCAGCACCGTGGTGCCGGTGGTGAGCATGATGGCGCGCAAGCGTCCCGCCGACGCCTGCGCCCACGCGGTCGCGCCGGTCGTCGGCAGCTGCCGCAATTCGTCAAACCACATGATGGCCTCGTTCACCACGAGGCCCCCCAAGCCAATCAGCGCCGCGTAGGTCTGCAAGTTCATCGGCACGCCGAGCAGCGCATGGCCGACAATCGCGCCCCCAAGGGCCAGCGGCATCACAGTCATTACCAGCAGCGGTCGTCCGTAGTCGCCAAAAATCAGCGCCAACAGCCCGTAAATGAGCACCGCCGACACCAGCGCCGCCTTTAACGCTCCGTCTAGGGCGGCCTGGCGCTCCACTAACTCTCCGCCCCAGGCGCTTTGCAGCCCAAAACGGTTGCGAATGTCCGTCAACCCGCCCGTTTCTAGGGCCGTTCGCAGGGCCTGCGGATTGGTGCGCGTGCCGTCGTATTCGATGCGCACATCCGCGTACAACAAACCGTTGCGGCGGTACAACAAACCCGCTCCCGGTTGCGCCGTAATCGTCGCAACATCGTCTACGGCAACGAATTGCCCCTCGGGGGCGCGCACATAAAAATCTTGCCAATTCAATAAGTTAGACGGCAAACGCACCCGCACCTTCACGATTTCGTCGTCTTCGGTGAATTCGCGGACGACGACGCCCTGCAAGGCGGCGCGTAGCTGTTGACCCAGGCTGTCCGGGGTGAATCCCAGGCGATGACCGCGCTCGTTGAGGATCACTACCGCCTCCATATCGCCGCCGCGCAGGCTGGTGGTGACGCTGTTGACGCCCACCAAATCGCTTGCCACGGGCATGATCGCCGCCGCTGCGCCCTGCAAGGCGGCTAAATCGCCGCCACTTAGGTCAATGCGCAGGAGCGGACGGCTGCTGTCGGCAAAGCGGGCGGGGGTAAACACGTCAAATTGGGTGACTTGTGGTGGTAATTGCCGCCGCAATTCGGCTAACCAGCCCCGTTGCAGTGCTACGGCATCAATGCCCGTGGCCAATTCCACCGCCACGCTGCCGAGTTCGTCGCGACTTTCGCCGCCACGCCGTCCGCGCCGGTCGAATTGGGTGCCGATGCCGCCGTACACCATGGTCACCGCTGCCGTTGGGTTGCCATGCAACTGGGTTAGCGCGACGTCGAGGGCGCGTTCCATGACCTGTAATACGGCGCTGGTGTCATCGCGGGTGGCGCCTTGGCCGAGTTCGACGGTGGCAAATAGCCGTTCGGCGGCGGGTTCGGGCAGGTTCACGAAGGCCACATGGCCCCCGCGCAGCAGACCGACCGCCAGCACCACCGTGACCACCGCCACGGTCGCCGTGAGGTAACGCCACGCGATGAGCGTCCTTACGGTTCGTTGCAGCCCCTGTTGCAGCCACCCAAACCCGCTATCGACGGCGCGGCGAAAGCGCGACGGCGACCGCGTGTCGAGGGCGTGGGCCAGGTGGCGCGGCAATAAACAAAAACATTCCACCCAACTGGCGACGATGGCCGTCATCACCGCGAGGGCCATGGCGCCGGCCAACAGTCCCGACCGCCCGTCCAGCCACAGCAGCGGCAAAAACGCCACCACCGTGGTCAACAGCGCCGCCGTGATCGGCCAAAACAACTCCTGGGCGCCGACGATTGCGGCCTCTTGGGGCGGCAGTCCCTGGCGATGGCGCGTGGTTACCCGTTCGGCCACCACGATGGCATCGTCCACAATCACGCCTACCACGAGCACCAGCCCAAACAGGCTGGCCAAATTCAGGGTTTCGCCCAGGACAAATAGGCCGCTTAACGCCCCCAACAGGGCAACGGGAATGCCCGCCGCCACCCACACCGCCACATTGCGGTGCAAAAACACGGTCAACATGACCAACACCAGCAGTAATCCGGTCGCGCCGTTCGCCACCAACAGCCCGAGCCACTGGCGCACCGGGCGGGTTTCATCGCTATACAGCTCGACGCGCAGGGTTGAGGGCAGAATTTGTTGTAGCTGCGCGACCAGTTGTTGCGCTTTGGATACCGTCGCAAACAAATCACCGCCTTCGCCGCGGGAAATTTCGAGTTCAAAGGCCGTGTGGCCGTGGCGACGGAGTTCGAGGCGGCCTTTAACGGGGACTTCGGCGACGGTGGCGAGATCGCCCACCCGATAGGGCGGGGCATTTTCTATCGGGACACCGTCGCGGGCGACGCGCCATTCGGCGATGTCTTGGGCGGTGAGGGCGGCAGCTTGGGTGCGCACGCGCACGCCATCGGCCAATTCGCCCGCCGGCACGTCCCGCAGACTGCGCCGCAGGGCGGTGGCGAGTTCGTTGACGGCCAAACCCTGCTGTTGAAGCGTGTGCGCATCGGGTTCGACGGCGATTTCGCGGCGTCCGTCGGCCAGCAGGCGCACGCCCAACCCGGCATCGCGGAGGGTAGCGGCGATTTGGCGGGTGTGATGGCCTAAATCTGCCCACGAAAACGGCCCAGATACGAGGATGCGGGCGGCCACTTCCGTATCCCTGTCGAGGGTGATGCGCGGCGGTTCGGCGTCGGCGGGCAGGTCGGTGATTTGAGCGATGGCTTGGGTGACCTGTTGGTACGCCAGGCTCATCTCGGTGCCTCGGGCGAATTGCACCAAGAGGCGCGCCCCGCCGCTCCACACAAAGCCTTCCACCTCGATGACGCCGTCGAGTTCCCGCAGGGCGGGTTCCACACGGCTCACCCACTGCTCATTCATGGCCTCCGGCGTCGCGCCCCGCAAAAAACCCCGCACGAAAACCGTGTCGATGGGCTGGCTGGGCCACAGCTGGGTGGTCAAGTGGAACAGGGAAAACAGGCCCGCACCGAGGACGAGCAGCCATAACAGCGGCCCCACGGTGGGGTGGGTCACGAGAAATCGCAGCATGGGCGGAACCTCTTGCGGTGCAGTGCGCCGCGGGTCAGTCAGGATTTATCGGCGGCGAGGCGGATCGCGAGGCCAGGGCCGATGCCGCGAAATTGGCGGGCGACGATGGCGGCACCGTCGGGGAGATCGGTGCGGATGAGCCAGCGGTCGGCTTGGCGATGATGAACTGTGGCGAAGTGGCGCACGAGACGGCCTTCGACGATGGCGAATAACTCGTAGTTGTCGTTGAGGGCCGCGGGCGGCACGGCGAAGACATCGCGAAACCATTGGTCGGCGAGTTCGACGCGCACTAAGGCCCCCGGACGCAGGGCAGCGCTGGCCGCAACGGGGTCGAGGGCGATCCACAGGGGAATACCGCCCTTTTGGTCGGCCAAATCGGCGCCCAAGCGGACAACCTGGCCAGTGAAGGCGGTTTCCGTGTCGCCCAAACGCCAAAACACCTGGGCCGGGCGGTGGACTAGGTCCTGTTGAATGCGGGCGAACGCCCCGTCGGGAAGCGCGAGACGGACTTCCAGACGGCTCGGGTCGATGAGACGGGCGACCACGTCCGTGGGCGTGATGCGTTGGCCCAGGGCGATGGGCGGGGTTTGCAGCCAACCGTCGAAGGGTGCGGTGAGTTGGGTGTGCTGGAGATCCCGTTCGGCGAGGGCAAGGGCCCGTTGGGCGCGTTCGCGATCGCTAATGGCGTCTTGCTGGGCGGTTTCGCGCTGCAAAATGGCCTGTTGCAGCTCCAAAACGGTGCGTTGCGCGGTCAACAAGGCGCGTTTTGCCTCATCGACGGCGTTGAGGTCGATGGCTTGACGGCTGCGGAGGGATTCGAGGCGCTGCCATTGGGCGGTGACGAGAACCACGTCGGCCTCGGCTTGGGCGCGGCGGTCGGCAAGCAAGGGCAATTCGCGGGCGAATTGGGCCAATTGCCGGTCGAGCTGCGCCAATTCGGTGCGGCGGTCGGCGACGGCGCTGCGGTAGGGCAGATCGTCGATGGCGAGGAGCAGGGTGTTAGCGGTGACAAAGCGCCCGTCGGCCAGCTCGCTGCGGGTGACCTCGCCGGTGACGGGGCTACGCAGCTCGGCGACCCGTCCGGCGGTCACTCGACCGTAGGCGGTGAGGGTGGGTTGGTGGTCAGCGCGTTGGAGCGTGAGGGCTTCGACGACCCAGCGGCGTTCGGGGCGTGACTGGGTTTGGGTCGGTCGGGTTTGTTGGAGCTGTTGGTAGCCGAGGGCGCCGACCATTAACAGCCCGAGGACAAGGCCCCATTGGATCGGTGAAAAACGGCGGGGCGGCTTAGAGGCGTCCGCGCCGGTGGGTGGGGATAGATCGCGGGGTTCCAAGGGTTTGCAAGTGCGGTGGCAGCGGTGGGGCGACGCTGCGCGGAATAGTCAAGGTGTTGGGATCGAAGTTCATGAGGTTCTCCGCATAGAAATACGCCTGTTCCACGAAGGTGCCGTCGATGTTGAGGATGGGGGGAATGAAAGAAATCCCTTCTTTGCGGAGAAATTCGACGACTTCGGGAATGGCGAGGAACTGGCAGAAATCGGGGCGGTTGGGCACCGCCCGGTCTTGGTTGAAGCGTTTCACCTGGGTTACCAGATTCCACAGTTCGGGAGGGAAGTCGGCTTGCGTGACGGGGCGGATGATTTGTCGCATATCCATGTGCGCCCCAAAAAAGATCACTTGAGACAAGCGGCTACGAGCGCCCAAATCGGCTTTGAAGTCGATTTGGCGCTCTTTGAGCAGCGATAAAAAACGGGTGTTCTCCAGAAGATTTTCTTCTTGAATGAGGGCAAACACCTGGCGTTCTTTATCAGAACTGCTGTCAGCGCGGAGGATGAGGGGAACCTGGTCGCGGGCAAGGCGGGTTTCGACGCTTTTCACCAGGCGATGGAGCAGCCGTTCGAAAGCGGCCCACTGGTGATTGCCTTGGATTTCGGGGACAAAAATCTCGATGCGGCCGTGTTCGTCGGGCATGACAATCAGGCCCAGCTCGGTCAAGTAATCCTGGCGTTTGGGATGGATCGCCGCAAAGGCGTGGGCAAGTTCGTCGTCCAAGTACACATGCTCGCCGTCCCACAGGGCGCGGTCGATGGACCGCCGGAGCCGCTGATTTGTGCTGTCGGAAATGCGAAAGCCCCGTTGGTAGTAGGGCTGATGGGGATTGAGCCAGGTGCTGGGTTTTTGGTCCTGGGGGCCAGCGATGCCCACGTTTTGCACGCCATAGTGATCCAAAATTCCCATCAAGCTGCGGGCGCCCAGGGGATCCAGCTGTTCGGGGTCGGCGTCTTGGCTTTCGAAATACTCGCGGAGCTCGTCGCTGGGCAGTTTGACGCCCACCACGAGCCGCGAATGTTGGCCATCGGGCACCCCCATGATTTTGAGGCGCTGGTCTTCGGGAAGCGCCTCCATGGATTCGTTTAATTCTCGGAACAGCCTTAGCTGCTCGTCTAAAGGCGGACATTCGCCATTTTTCGGACACAGCTTTTCTTTAATTTGATCGAGCGTCTGCATGACCCCCTGATGCCGTCCCAAGCCTTGCCGTTGAAGCTCAA
Source organism: Candidatus Competibacteraceae bacterium (assembly GCA_036846405.1). Taxonomy (GTDB): domain Bacteria; phylum Pseudomonadota; class Gammaproteobacteria; order Competibacterales; family Competibacteraceae; genus DAIUCA01. Next base: position 7,259 of record DAIUCA010000008.1, on the reverse strand, counting down.
GGAGTCGGGCCTCTTGTTGCAGCGCACTGGCAGTGGACATGGGGGGAGTTCCTCTCGTAGGGGGCGGAGATAATTTTTATCGTTGAATTAAAGAAGAAATTACAATTCTTCAAATGGAATGGTAAGGGGACGACGGCTCATCGGGGTAACCCGTCATGCTGGGAAACACACAGATGGGGATAGGCCAAGCGGCGGGTCAGGGGAAACAGGTCTTGCCAAGAGGGCAGAGAGGATGATTTTGGCGACTTCCGCTGATTTTTAAGTGAAACAAATCGGATTCTTCCCGTATGCAACCCCATGAAGTGACTCGAGAAATTGGCTTGCTGATGCTGAGACAGTAGGTGAATGACGGCCTCATTGGCGAGTCGCGTGGCGAGGATGCGATCCAGGGGCGACGGGTCCCCCCCCTGCTGGAGCGGCCCCAAAATGACGGCCCGCGCTTCAAACTCGCCTTGACTTTCTTGCTGCAAAAGCGTCGCCAAAAACCCCGTGGTGTACTGGGGAGAAGCGCCTTCGCTGCGAATCAGGAGGCCCAGCCGCTTGCCCTCGGCAAAGCGTTGGCGCAAGCGGGCGATGTCTGCCGCTAAATCGTTCAAGGTGATGCCCTTTTCGGGGACATACACCCCTTCGGCGCCACTGGCTAAGCCGCTCAACAGGGCCAAATAGCCGCAATCCTGGCCCATCACCTCCACCACGAATGCGCGACGCGTCGCCACTGCCGACTGCTTGATTTTATCTAGGGCCTCCACGATGGAATTCAACGCGGTATCGGCGCCCAAACTCATGTCCGTGTGGGGCAGGTTGTTGTCGATGGCGGCGGGCAAACAGAGCACGGGCAGCCGCAGGGCGGGATAGGCCGCCTGATAGCGGGTGAGCCATTCGGCAAAGCGATAGCTCGGCAATCCCCCAATGAGCAGCAGCGCCGCGCAATCATGGGCCGCAAACTGAGTCGCCAGTTGGGCGGCGAGGGCATGGCCCGCGGCCTCGTCGAGGGGCTGGGGTAGCCCGTTATCCGTGCCCAGCTCGGCGCCGCCCAAGGTGGCCCAACCGCCCACGCTCATCCACGACAGTTCGCGGCCTCCCCCCTGCAATAGCCCGCGCAGGCCGTTATGTACTCCCCACACCCGCCAACCCTTGTCGAGAGCCAGGCGCGTTGCCGCCCGCACGGCGGTGTTCATGCCCGGCGCGGGGTCGCCCAAATGGAGAATCGCCAGCCGCCCGGTTTGGGTGACGGGTCGGGGTTGAATCCGCGAGAGCGTATTAAAGGTGTCCCAGGCGCCGACCATTTGCGGGCCGCGCTGCGCGAGCGCCGCCGCGTACTCGCCGTTCGCCAGTTGCGTCGCGACCTGTTGTGTCGCCGCCACACAGGTCACCAAATCCCGCTCCACCAGGTGATAGTCGTGGAGTCCCAACACCACCGCCGCGCCATCGTCCCGCAGAGCCCGCCGCACCGCACCGTCGCCGAGCTGTGTTGCCATCAGGCGATCAAACGCACTGGGCACGCCGCCCCGCTGCACATGCCCCAAAATGGTCACGCGCACATCCTGTTGCAGCCGCGTTTCCAGCACCTGGCGCACGTATTCACTGGTGATGGGCTGTCCCTGCTGATCGGTTGCCCCCTCGGCGACGATCACGATGCTGTCCCGCCGCCCGGCGGCCCGCCCGGTGCGCAGGGTGTCGCACAGCTGGGCTTCCCACCCCGCCGCCGGTGGCTGTTCGGGAATAAATACCCCGTCCGCTGCCGTCGCTAAGGCGCTCATGAGGGCTAAATAGCCGCAATGGCGGCCCATGACTTCCACCACGAACGTGCGCTGATGGCTCGCCGCCGTGCCGCTGAGGGCGTCAATCGCGTCGATGATCCGATGAAGTGCTGAATCGGCCCCAATCGTCATGTCGATGCCCACAAAGTCGTTATCAATCGAACCCACCAGCCCCACAATCGTCAGAGGCGTCGGATTTTTGACGCCCCCGGCGGCGAGTAACTCGGACCATTCGCGCCTCAACACCTCTGCCCCCGTCAAACTGCCGTCACCGCCGACGACGATTAGCTTATTTATGTTGTATTGAAACAAATTTGTGGCAGCTTGAATACGTCCTGGGCGTTCACGAAAGGCGGCACAGCGGGCGGTGCCGAGGAGGGTGCCCGCCCGTTGAAGGATGCCGCCCACCTGCTCGAGGGCGAGGGGGCGAATGAGGCCATCGACGAGGCCTTGAAACCCTTCGTTAATGCCAAACACGGGAACGCCGTGATGCACGCTGCTCGCGACCACGGCCCGCACGACGGCATTCATGCCGGGGGCATCGCCGCCGCTGGTGAGAATGCCCAAGGCGCTAGGGCTGTCCATAGGGAAAGCCTATTGCGCGTGGCGATGACCCGTGGGGGGCAGACTGTCGATCTCTTGGGACACCGTGAACTGGGTGAATCATGGGGCTAACCCTTTCTGAAGACTTTGGGCGGAGCGCCGCCTTACTAGACGAGCTGTAACACAATGAAACACAAGGACTATTACCAATTGCTCGGCGTATCACGCGATGCGTCCGAGGACGAAATTAAACAGGCCTATCGCCGCTTGGCGCGGAAATATCACCCGGATGTGAGCAAAGAACCCCAGGCGGAAGAACGCATTAAAGAAGTCAACGAGGCCTATGAGGTGCTCCACGACCCGGTCAAGCGGCGGGCGTACAACGAATTTGGGGCGAATTGGCAGACCGGTGGCGCCCAACGCCCCAGCGGCTGGGATGCACGGCAATCACCCCCGCCGTCGGCGGATTTTGGAGATTTATTCGAGAATCTTTTTGGTCAACGGGGCGCTTATGGACCGTTTGGCGGCTTTCAACCGCCGCCGGAACCGCCGCGCCCCGGGCAAGACGACAACGCGTCCTTGGAGATTTCTTTGGAAGAAGCGTATCGCGGGGTGACGCGCACCCTTCAGCGCCGCGACCGTAAAGGCGAGTCGCGCACCTTAAAAGTCACTATTCCACCCGGTGTGGCAGAGGGCCAAAAAATCCGCCTCACCGGCCAAGGGTCACGGGGCAGTCGCGGCGGCCCGCCCGGCGATTTGTATTTGGAAATCCACTTGCAATCCCACCCGCTCTATCGCCTGGACGGCACCCATTTGGTGGTCGATTTGCCGCTCACGCCCTGGGAAGCTGCCCTCGGTACCACCGTCGAAGTGCCCACGCTCACCGGGCGGGTGAATGTGACGGTGCCGCCCGGCGCCCAAAGCGGTTTGCGTCTGCGCCTGCGTGGCCGCGGGATGCCCGCCAATCAGGCCACCGGCAGCAGTCAGGGCGACCAATTCGTGCAGGTGCAGATCGTGAATCCGCCCCTCGACAACCCCGAAATGCGCCAACTGTTTGAAAAAATGCGCGACCTCAGCCGCTTTGACCCGCGCACCCGCTTTCGCGGCCATTAATAACTTTCACCACGTCGAGGCGGTTACGTGATTGACACATTGCATCGGCCTCTCGGTCGCGTTTTGGGAGGACTGCTGTTGGGGCTGCTCTTGCCCGCCTGTGCCCCCACAACCCTCGGGGGGGACGACGGGCGCCTGGTCGGCCCGCTGCCGAGCCTCGCCCCCATGCTGCGCCAGGCCACCCCCACAGTGGTCAACATCGCCACCGAAAGCATCACCACCCTGCCGCGCACGTCCCATCCCATTTTTGACGACCCTTTTTTCCGCCGCTTCTTCGCCGACGAGCAAAACCAGCCCCGCCGCACCAGCAACTCCGGCTCCGGGGTCATCGTGGACGCCGACCGTGGCTTCATCCTCACCAATCACCATGTGATCGATCAGGCGGAAAGCATCACGGTCACCCTGTTCGATGGCCGCCAATACCCCGCCCGCGTGGTGGGCACCGACAGCGAATCCGATGTGTCCGTGTTGCAAATCAACGCCCCCGACCTGCGGGCGCTGCCTCTGGCGGATTCGGACGCTCTGGCCGTGGGCGATTACGTGGTGGCCATCGGCAATCCCTACGGCTTAGGGCAAACGGTCACCTCCGGCATCGTGAGCGCCCTGGGCCGCAGCGGCTTGGGCATCGAGGGCTATGAGGATTTCATCCAAACCGATGCGTCGATTAACCCGGGCAATTCCGGCGGGCCGCTGGTGAATTTGCGGGGCGAGCTGGTGGGCATTAACACGGCGATTTTGGCGCCCAGCGGCGGCAGCGTCGGCATTAACTTCGCCATTCCCGCCAACATGGTGGCGCTCCTCATGGAACAGCTCGTGCGCCATGGAGGGGTGAAACGGGGGCTGTTGGGCGTGGTGGTGGAAAACCTCACCGGCGAGCTGGCCCAAACCCTCGCTAGTCAAGGGCTGCGGGGGGCACAAATCACCCAACTGGTCGCCGATTCGCCCGCCGCCCTCAGTGGCTTGCAGGTGGGCGATGTCATTACGCAAATCAACGACCGCCCGATTTTGAGCGCCAGCGTCCTGCGCACCTCCGTGGGCATTCTGCGCGTGGGGGAAACCGTGCGGCTGGTGGTGTGGCGAAACGGACAACTGCTCGCCTTTACCCTGCCCATCGCACCCCGTCCCGATCCCTGACCCCCACCTGTGTCCCACCGGAGATTCCCATGGCCCCGTCCCCCGGCGATTGGCTGTCCCAATCGCGGCAAGCGGTTGCCGACACCCTCGGCTCCCTCGGCGATTCCCTCGCCAGCGTCCTCAACCAGCGCACCCTGAAAATTGCGGTCACCGGCCTGAGCCGCAGCGGCAAAACCGTGTTCATCACGGCTCTGATTTACCAATTGCTCCACGGGTATGGGGCGAAATACGGCGCCAAAATCGTGCCCCAAACCGCATTGCAGCTGCCGACCTTTGATTACCCCGGGTCGGTGGCGGCGCTGTTTGCCGACCCCAGCCGCTGGCCCACGCCGACGAGCCAAATCAGCACCCTGAAACTCGCCCTGCGTTATCCCCAAAGCGGGCTGTATGGCTATTTGGCCCAAGACGGCGTGTTGCTGCTGGACCTCATCGATTACCCCGGGGAATGGCTGTTGGATTTGGCTTTGTTGGGCTGGTCGTTTGAGGAATGGACCACCCACAGCAATGCCCTCAACGCCACCGCGCCCCGCCACGACCTGTCGGCGGCCTGGCGGGCGCAGATGCAGGCCATCGACCTGCGCGCGCCCCAGGACGATGGGGCGCTAAAGCAAGCGGCGCGGGCGTACGCCGCGTTTTTGCGCCAAGCCAAGGCGGATTACCAACTGAGCCTGTTGCATCCCGGGCGGTTTCTCATGCCGGGCGACCTGGAGCATGCGCCGCTGCTGGACTTTTGCCCCACCGAGACCCTGATGGACGACCCGCCCCCCGGGAGCAATTACGCGGCCCTGCGCCAGCGGTACGCGGCGTACAAAGAACAGGTGGTGAGAAAGTTTTACCGCGAGCATTTCGCGCAATTCGATCGCCAGATTGTCCTGGTGGACCTGCTGCGGGTACTCAATCGGGGGCAATACGCCTTCGACGACATGAGCCAAGCCCTCGATCTCACCTTGCAGAGCTTTCGCTACGGCAAAAATGGCCTGTTGAACTGGTTGATCGGCAGCAAAATCGACCGGGTGCTGTTCGCGGCGACCAAAGCCGACCATGTGACCCGCAATCAAATCGGCAATCTGGAGCGGCTGCTGCGGCAAATTCTGCGACAGCCCCAAACGGCGATTCAGTTTGAAGGGGTGACCACGGATGTGATGGCCCTGGCGTCGGTGCGCTGCACGACGGATGGCAAGGCCCAGTACCAGGGGCGGGAAATCTCCGTCATTCGCGGGCTGCCCGTGGGCCGCGAGGCGGAGGTTTCCACCTTTCCCGGCGAGGTGCCGGCAGATCTGATGGGGCCGGACGAGTGGCAAACGTCCCAGTTTCAGTTCATGGACTTTCGGCCACCGCGATTGACGAAACAGCAGCCATTGCCGCAGCTCAATTTCGATAAGACCCTGAACTTTCTCATCGGAGATTACCTGCCATGACGCGACAAGCCCCCATCGTGCTCGACCCCGAAACGCCCGTCGAATGGGCCGACGCGGTTGCCGTACCCCCCCCCTCGGCGACACCGGTGGTGTTGCCCGCCGATGCCGTGGTGACCACCGATGCGTTGCCCCCGTCGGGGGATGAATCGGCGCCATCCACCGTCGCCGAGGAGGAGATGCCGCCCCCCTCGCCGGCGTTGTGGCCCTATTTGCTGGGCGGCTGCGGCGCGGTTTGGCTGTTGAGCACCCTGGTGGAAAGCGCCCGCTTCATGGGGGCGCTGTTCGCCGTGAATGGCGTCCTCGGGGCCATCGGCAGTGCGCTGGTCATCGGCGTCGTGGGGGTGGCGCTGGTGATGACGGCCAAAGCCCTCAACGAACTGCGCCAGTTGCGGCAGATTTCAGCGCTACAACGGCGGGGCGAAGCCCTAAAAACCAGTGTCCATTACCACCAGGGCAGGGCGGTGGCGCGGGAAATCGCCGCGCTCTACGCCGACCGCAAGGAGCTACAGATCAACGGGTTCAACGCCGATCGCGACGATGCGGTGTATCTGGAGTTGGATCGCCAACTCGCGCCGCTGGACGCCCGCGCCAACACCGTGATTGCCCGCCATGCCCGAGAAACGGCGTTGCTCATCATGGTGAGCCCCCTGAGCGGGTTGGATACCCTGTTAACCCTCTGGCGCAATGCGATTTTGGTGCGGGAGATCGCGGCGATTTACCGCGGGCGACCGGGATTACTGGAATCCATGAGCTTGATGAGCGCGGTGGCCCACAACCTGATCTACGCCCAATTCAGCGACGCCCTAGCTGATGAACTCACCGATGTTTTGGGCGGTTCCGTGTTCGCGTTGGTGTCGGCGAAAGCGGCCCAGGGCGTCGGCAGCGGCCTGTTAACCGTGCGGGTGGGGCTGCGGGCCCAGACCCTCTGCCGGCCTTTGCCGTTCAGCGACCGCTCGGCCCCGTCGCCCACCAATTTGCGCTGGCAAATGATGGAAGCCCTCAAAGCGGTGCACCCGAAAAAAGCGCGTTCGTGATTTTGCGGTCGAGAAAATCCCCGTTTGTCCCAAGACAACGGCGGGTTTTGCGGCTCTAAGTGGCTCCAAAACCAGGGGGTAACCGCCCAATGACCGTGATCGACGCCCACTGCCTAGTGAAGCGCTATGGCGAATTTACCGCCGTGAACGGCATCGATGTGACCGTAACGGCGGGGGAATGCTGGGGATTGCTCGGCCCCAACGGTGCAGGAAAAACCACGTTTTTGCGGATGGTCGTTGGCCACATTCCGCCCACC
>DAIUCA010000007.1:0-31843 GCA_036846405.1 Candidatus Competibacteraceae bacterium | reverse complement strand
CCACATTCCGCGTCGGTGTCGGCATTTCGGGCGCGACGACATTGCGTGCAGGTGCCGGCGACGGCATTTCAGGTGCGACGACGTTGCGCGTGGGCGTCTGCATTTCAGGCGCGACGACATTGCGCGCGGGCGTCGGCTGCATCGGCATTTCGGGCGCAACAGCTTCGTGTTGATGAACGCGCGTCGTCGCCCACGACAGCACCGATGGCGGCGGCAGTGGGGCTGTCGGCGTTGAGGTTGGAGTTATCGACGGCGTTGGCAGCAGAGGCGGCGGCGTGAAACCGTTGTCGAGCAGCGCCTGGTGCACCGCGTCGGCGTCCACCGATGCCAGCCAATCGTCAAAAAAATGCGGCGATTTTTCCGGCGCCGCCGTTTCGGCATCCGACGCTTGAGGCAACGACGCCGTGAGCGTCGCATCCGTGACGGGCGACGATGGCAACGGCAATGCGTCGGGTCGCTCGCGCAGAATCGACGGCGACGCGACGGGCAATTCCAAACGGGGCGGCCACATGGTCAATCACCCGCGTCCTGTTGCCGCTGGCGGCGATGCCACATTTGTAGCCCCTGTTCTTCGAGTTGCCGCTGTTCTTGGCGGTCTTCGTAGGCCCGATGTTGGCGCGCGTAGCCGTGCACCACTTGATGAAGTGCAGTCGTGTGGCGGCAGCGGGATTGCCAATCGCCCTGGCGCTTGTCCACATCGCGGTCGCGGTGGCGGCTTTCTTGGCGAATACGGTCGATGCCCTGGTCGAGTTCGCGGAAAAATTCGCTGTAACGATGCAGCTCGCGGGCGGAAATCTGCTGTTCGCAGCGCTGGTGCAGCTGCTGGAAATAGTCGTTGCGGAACTGTTCCAGGGTGTTGAGCTGGTTTTTGGTGAGGTCGCGCCGTTGGGCCGCCAGTTTAAGCGCTTGGGCGGCGGCGTCCTGCTGCTGTTGGGCCTTGTCGATGGCGGGTACCAGCTGGCTTTGGCGACGACGAAATTCGTTGGTATTCAAAGGTTTATCCTCGTGAACCCAGCGTCAATCGGCGCTGAGATAGGCCATAGCGCGTGGGGGGTTAAAACCCGCCCAGTTGCCCCATGAGTTGGCTTAAAAGCTGACGACTTGTCGGCAAATCCACCGCTTGGTTGACGCCTTGGGCGAGAAAACTTTGCAGCTGGGGATACACCGCGAGGGCTTGATCGACTTGCACATCGCTGCCCCGCTGGTACGCGCCCACGCGGATGAGGTCGCTGTAGCGCTGGTAGGTGGCGTAGACCTGTTTGAAGCGGCGGGCCTGCTGTTGCTGCGCTTCATCCGTGACCCGGGGCATGACGCGGCTGATAGACGCTTCAATGTCGATGGCCGGATATTGGCCCTGGTCAGCGAGTTGGCGGCTCAGCACGATGTGGCCGTCCAAAATGGCGCGGGCGGCGTCCACGATGGGGTCCTGCTGGTCATCGCCCTCGGCGAGCACGGTGTAGAACGCGGTGATTGCGCCGCCGTTGTGATAGGTGCCTGCTCGTTCCACCAGGCGCGGCAACAGGGCAAAGGCCGACGGCGGATAGCCCTTGGTGGCGGGCGGCTCGCCGATGGCGAGGGCGATTTCCCGCTGGGCCTGGGCGTAGCGAGTGAGCGAATCCATCAACAACAGCACCTGATGGCCCGCGTCGCGGAAGGATTCGGCGATGCGCGTGGCCAAATCAGCCCCGCGCAGGCGCAGCAGCGGCGGCGCATCGGCGGGCGCGGCGACCACCACGCTGCGGGCGCGACCGTCCTCGCCGAGAATGTCTTCAATGAACTCCTGCACCTCGCGGCCGCGCTCGCCAATGAGGCCGACCACCACCACGTCCGCGCGGGTGAAGCGCGTCATCATCCCCAACAGCATGCTTTTGCCGACGCCCGAGCCGGCAAACAGCCCGATGCGCTGGCCTTGACCCACGGTGAGCAGGCCGTTGATGGCGCGCACGCCCACATCTAGGGGTTGGCGAATGGGCGGGCGAGCCAAGGGGTTGATGGGCGTGCTCTGCCAACGGATGCGCCGACCGTTTTGCAGCGGCGGGCCGCCGTCGAGAAGCTGGCCGTTGCCGTCCAACACCCGTCCCAAGAGGCAGTCGCCGACGATGAGGGCTTGGCGGGTGGTTTGGCGGCGAACGCGGGCACGGGGCCGCACGCCTTGTACCGAGCCGCTGGGCATGAGCAGCAGCCGCTCGCCGTTAAACCCCACCACTTCGGCGGTGATGCAGGCGCCGTTGTCGTCGATGACTTCCACCCAATCGCCCACGGGGGCGTCACAGCCGACCGCTTCGAGGGTCAGCCCGATGAGGCGAGTCAAGCGCCCTTGGGCGGCGGGTTTTTCCGTGTGGGCAAGCTGCTGCGTGCGCTGACGCAGGTTGTGCACCCACCGCTGGGTTTGAGCGCCTTGCCAATCAGGCGGATTCATCGGCCATCTCCCCATCATCGTCGCCGTGGGGCGCCCCCCGAACCTGTTGCATTGCGGCGGCCAAGCGACTTTCAAAGGTCGCATCCACCAGGGAATCCTCGGTTTCTACGCGACAACCGCCCTGAGTAATCGTGGGATCGTCGTACCACTGCCATCCCTGAGCGTCGCCGTTGAGGGCTTTAGTCACGGCTTCGCGATCTCGGGGATGGAGATAAATGCGCACCGGCCGCTGTTGGGGCGATACGGCTTGACAGGCCTGGCGCACCACGTGGGCCACGAGCTGCGGTTGGGTTTGCAATTCCACCTGCATCACCTGGCGGGCCACGGCGGTGGCTAACTCCACTAACGCCTGCTCCACCTGGGGATCGAGGGCGGCCAGGGGCTGCTGCAACGCATTGATTAAGGTGTAGAGCGTTTGCGCCTGCTGCTGGACCTCGGTCGCACCCTGCGCCAACCCTTCCCCGTGGCCTTGGGCAAAGCCCTCGTTGCGGCCCAGGGTGAAGCCCTCCTCATAACCGCGTTTGCGACCCTCTTTCTGGCCATCGCGATAACCCGCCTCGCGGCCCTCGTCCCGCGCTTGGCTTTCGATGGCCTCGATTTGTTCGAGGGTCAGCGTCGCCGGGCGATAACGGCTGCTGCTCGGCAACGGCGGCATGCCGTGGCGGTCGCGCACGTCGTGGTTGAGGGTCATGCGGTTGTCGCGGGTGAAGAGCCAGCGCTGGATGGCGGGATCGAACGGCGGCACGCCGGCGCGGTTCGCAGTGGCTTCATCCATTTCCGGAAAGGGCCAGGGCTGCACGTCGCCGGCGCGGTCTTTCGGTAACACGTTAGACATAGTCGTCTCCTCCGCCTAACGACAGTTCGCCGGCGTCTTCGAGTTGTTTGGCAGTTGCCATGATTTGTTTTTGAGCGGTTTCCACGTCGGCGAGCTTGACGGGGGCCATGTTGTCCAGATCGTCCCGCAGCAGCGCCGCAGCCCGTTTCGACATATTGCGCAGGAGCTTGTCGCGCATGGCTTCGTCGGCGCCGCGCAGGGCCAACAACAGCGCGTCTTGGGGCACGGCCCGCAGCAGCGCCTGAATGCCCTTGTCGGTAACGCCCAGCAGGCTCTCGAACACCAACATGCCGTCTTCGATGCGCGCCGCCAGCTCCGGGTCGAGGGTGCGCAGTTGATCCAACACCTCGCCATCCACCGGACGGGCCAGGCGATTGATGATGTCGGCCACCTGGGTCACGCCGCCCACCTTGGCGGTCGCTGCGGCGGTCACGCTGCGCAGCACCTGGTCTTCGATGAGTTGATTGAGTTCGGCGAGGGCTTGGGTCGGCACCGTGTCGAGTAATGCCACGCGGTACAGCGCCTCAAAGCGCAGCTCGGCAGGCAACAGGCTCACGACGGCGGCGGATTGTTCGGTTTCGAGGGAGGCGACGACTAACGCCACCACCTGGGGATGCTCTCGCTTGAGGGCGCCGGCGATCGCCGCCGGGTCGAGCCATTTCAACGCATCCAGTCCGGCGCTCTGGTCGCCGTTAAAGATGCGTTCCATCACGCCCTTAGCGCGATCGCGGCCCACGGCGCGGATTAACACGCCGCGAATGAAATCGTGGCTCCCCACCCCGAGGGCGCTTTCTTCCGATACCTGGTGGTTGAACTGGTGCAGCGTGTCGCTGATTTGCTCGCGGGATACCGCCCCAATGCCGGCCATGGCGGCCCCGATTTTGTGCAGTTCCCACGGCTCCACGTGCTTGAGAATCTCGGCAGCGTAATCCTCACCCAGCGCCATGAGCAGCACCGCCGCCCGCTGAATACCGGGCAACGGCGGCGGGGGCGGTGGCCCCGGCGGGGGCGCAAGCGCAGTGGTGCCGTTCGCCTCGGCGAGTTCGCCGCTTACCACCGTGTCGGTGGTCTTGACAGCATCGCCGACAGGCGCAGCAGGCGCTTTGGGATCGACCTTCGCCACAGCTTTGGGGGGCACTGGCGCGGCCATTTACGACGCCTCAGAAAGCCAGTGACGCAACACCTGCACGGCCCGTTTGGGGTCTTCCGCCACCAGCACCTTGGCGGTTTGCAGGCGTTCTTCGAGACGCGCGAGATGGACTTGCCGACGGCGCACATCGAGTTGATCGGCGTGATCGTCCAAACGGTCGTCGAGGAGCAGCCCCGCAAGCGAATCGGCTTCTTGCGCGGCGCGGTCGTCGGTGAGCATGGATTTTTCCTCAGAAGCAGTTTCATCGTGGGGTAGGGATTTCTGCGCGTCGTCGGCGGCGATTTGGCCCCGCGCTAGGACCTGTTGAATGACGGGGCGCACCACAAACAGCACCACGAGCGCCAACAGCACAAACACCAGCACCTGGCGCAGCACATTGGCAAACCACGCCTGTTCCCACAGGGGCGGCTCCGCCATCACGGGAAACGGCGGGGCGGCGAACGCGACGGTTTGCAACGCCAAGGTGTCGCCCCGTTGGGCGTCGATGCCGATGGCTTGGCTCACCAGGGTTTGGAATCGCGCGAGTTCGTCGGCGGTAAACGGTTGGGGCGTGGCGACGCCCTCGGCGTTGAGTTGGGTGCGCTCGTCGAGCAACACAGCCGCCGTCAGGCGCTTTACCCGTCCCGCCGCCACCTTGGTGTGCACGATGCGCCGATCTACCTCGAAATTGCGCTGGCTCTCGCGGCGGTTGAGGGTGGCATTGGCGGCAGCCTGCGCCGCTTGGGCCGCATCGGCCCCGGGATTGGGTTGGGCGGGATTTGCCTGTTCCGGTGCGGCATTGGGGCCGGGGGGCTGGTTGGTGAGGGCGCCGGGAATGCCTTGGCCGGCGGGCGGATTGTTGCGGGCTTCCACCGTGCGTTCACTGCGCAACGCCCCGCCATCGCGGCCGTACACCTCGTTGGTTTCTTCGGTTTGGGTGAAATCCACGTCGGCGGCCACTTGGGCGCGGACGCGGCCAATGCCCACGATGGGCGTCAATAAATCTTCGATCCGCTGAACCAATTCCCGCTCGATTTGGCGGGCATGTTCGAGCTGCTGATTTTGCAACGCGCCGTCCCCGTCTTGGGGTTGGGAAAGCAGGCGTCCCACCTCATCTACCACCGACACTTGATGGGCCTGTAAGCCGGGCACGCTGGCAGCGATGAGTTGGGTAATCGCCGTGACCTGGGCGCGATCGAGGGTGCGGCCGGGGTGGAGTTGCACCAACACCGAGGCCGTGGCGGGCCGTTGATCCCGCACAAACACGCTTTCCTTAGGCAAGCCCAAATGCACCCGCGCCGCGCGAATCGCCGCCAAGCTCATGACCGAGCGGGCGAGCTCGCCTTCCAACGCCCGTTGATGACGAGCCTGCTCCATAAATTGGCTCACACCAAAGGGCGATTGCTCTTTCAGCAGTTCAAAACCGTCCACCTGCCCCTTGGGCAACCCCTCGCCAGCCAGCGTGAGCCGCAGGCGATGCACTTGGCTTTCGGGCACGCGAATGGTGTTGCCGCGCACCTCGACAGGCACGTTTTGCCGCTCTAACGCGGCGACGACGGCGGCGCCATCCGCTTCGCTCAAGCCGCTGTAGAGCACCGCCATGGGCGACTGTCCCCACCAAAGCGTCGCCACGATGCCCGCCGACAACAGCAGCAAAAACAGCCCGATGGCGCCGTATTGCCAAGGCCCGGGTTGCTGCAAGCGAGCAAACACCCCCGCAGGCGGCGGGGCCAAGGGGGACAAATCTTGGGGGGAAGACAGCGCATCAGCCACGAGGGTTACTCCTCAAAACCGCCAGTGGGCGGGAATAGATCGATCAAAGCCACCATCGCTCGCACAGGCAGACCGCATCACAGGGGCATGTTGTTGAGTTCGCGGTAGGCATCGAGAAGTTGGCGGCGCACTTGGAGTACGGCTTGAAATTCCACGCTTGCCTGTTGCCGCGCCACCATCACCGCCGCCAAGTCCACGTCGTCGCCCCGTTCAAACGCCTGGGTCAATCCCTCGGCGTGTTGTTGGCGCTCGCTCACCCGCTGGATGCTCTGTTGCACAAAGGCACCAAACGAGGGGCCGTCAGTGGGCGGTGCATCCCTCGAGGGGGCGGCTTGGGCGGCTACCTGGTGCATCGCCAGTAACACCGTCGAAATCGTGGCCATGGGAACGCTCCTAACCGGTTGAATCACCGCCAGTTCTGCAACGCTTATGCCGCGCGATTTTTTGGGTAACTCATTGTTTTTACAGAGTAAACCGAGGCTTATACGGGTGAGTCATGATCTTGACGGCCATATTTGCGGATTTTCTCCACGAGGGTCGTGCGCCGCATGTGGAGCCGCGCCGCCGCGTGGGCAACGACACCGTTTGCCTCCTCCAGCGCCAGGCGAATGTAGTGATATTCGAGCTGCGCCAGGTGTTCTCGTAAATCAATGCCGTCGGGCGGTAGGGCCGTGGGAAAACCGTCCCCCGCCGCCAGGGGCGACAGGGTCACCCCCTCATCGCCAAGACTCGTTGTGGCCATCGCCGTCGTTGCGGTCGCCTCGGCAGGCAGCGCGGTGACGACAGTTTCGGGGCAGGACGTCACGACTACAGGCGACGATGGCGGCGTAATTTGGCGAAACTTTTCGGGCAAATCAGCCCGCGCGATGATCCCGCTGGGCTGCAAAATCGCCAGGCGCTCCAACAGGTTCGCCAGTTCGCGCACATTGCCCGGCCAGTCGTAGCACTGGAGCGACGCCACCACCTCGGGCGCGAGTTGCAGCTGCACGTTCTGTTCGGCTGCGATGCGTTGGACAAGGGCTTGAATCAGATCGGGCAAATCCTCCAAGTGATCCCGCAGCGCCGGCACATCCACGGGAAATACATTCAGGCGGTAGTACAAATCCTCCCGAAACGAGCCCTGCTCCACCTGTTTTTCGAGATGGCGGTGGGTGGCGGCGATGATGCGGGCGTTGAGGTCGATGGGCTTGTGGCCACCCACCCGCTCAAACACGCGCTCCTGCAGCACCCGCAGCAATTTGACCTGCATGTTCATGGGCATATCGCCGATTTCATCGAGAAACAGCGTGCCGTTGCTCGCCATTTCAAAGCGCCCGCGACGGGTCGTAATCGCGCCGGTAAATGCGCCTTTTTCGTGACCAAAAAGCTCGGATTCGAGCAAATTTTCGGGAATCGCGCCGCAGTTCACCGGCACAAACGGCCCGGGTTGGCCTTCCCGCGAGAGTCGATGAATCGATTGGGCCACGAGTTCTTTCCCCGTGCCGGATTCGCCCAAAATCAACACCGTGGCGCGGGTTTGCGCGACGCGCTCCACGTGGGCACGGAGCTGGGCCATCACCCCGCTGTGGCCGACGATGCCGAGCTTGGGGCGGGCCGTCGCGCCGGCATTTGTCGCGGGCAGCGGCGACAGCAATTGGGTCAATCGCTGTTGGCGAAACGGCGGCGCGAACGACATGCCATGGCCAAAGGCCGGGTCGACGGGCGTTTTTGTGACCAACAGCGGTGGCGTGGGATAGGTGTCTTTGAGGGCGTGCGCCAGCTCCAACGGCGTCAAATCCCGCAGGTCGCCCACAAACACCGCCTGCCACGGCCGCGTCGCAATCGAACGCAGCGCCGACCGACTGCGCACCTTTAAGGCGGTGCCTTGATCCATAAACTCCAGCAACAAGCTGAGTTCGTGGGCGCGTGCCTCATCGTCGTCGATGATGAGAAAAGCCCGCTCTGCATCGTTCATCGCCGTGCCTTACCTGAGAAAAGTCGTTCGGGAGTAATAAGGGGCAAAACTTCAACAGGGCGCGACGGCGCTGTCGATTTTCTGACACTTTCCGTACATCGCCAAAATGATTCAAGTGAATCAGTCCTTTTGGGTGTCAGTTGCTTGACCTGTCGGTCTTCCGCCACGCCTGTGCTCATGAGGTTTATTCCGTGAACGAATTTTTTGCTGCCTACGGTCTCTTTTTGGCCCAACTCGCCACCGTCTTCGCACTGATCGCAGGGAGTATCGCCTTCTTTGGACGGCGAAAATCCGCGTCCCCTGTCCAGGACAGGCTCCGAATCGTGTCCCTCAACGAGCGCCATCGCCACCGCGTTGTGGCCCTCCAAAAACGCCTATTGCCGCAAAAAGCCTTCAAACAGTGGCAACGCCAGCAGACTAAACACCCGATCGTGACTAGCCAACGACGTCATTTATTTGTCTTGGATTTTGTCGGCGATATGCAAGCCAGCGGAGTTGCTGCGTTGCGCCAAGAAGTCGACGCCATTTTGGCGGTGTTCAAGGAGGGCGATCAGGTGTTGGTGCGCTTGGAAAGTAGCGGCGGCCTCGTATCTCATTACGGCCTGGCGGCGGCGCAATTGGCGCGGCTGCGGGACGCCAACCTGCGGCTCACCATCGCCGTGGATCGGGTCGCTGCCAGCGGTGGCTATCTCATGGCCGCCGTCGCCCACCACATTTTGGCTGCGCCCTTTGCCTTGGTGGGATCGATTGGCGTGGTGGCCCAGGTGCCCAATGTCCATCGGGCCCTCAAGCGCAACGACGTGGATGTGGAGCTGTTCACGGCCGGCGAATACAAACGCACGGTGACCGTGTTCGGCGAAAATACCGACGTTGGGCGCGCCAAATTGCAGGCGCAATTGGATGAAACCCACGGCCTGTTTAAGCAGTATTTGGCGCGCTTTCGCCCGTCCCTCGACTTAGATCAGGTGGCGACCGGCGAGGCTTGGTACGGCGAGTCGGCCTTAACCCACAAGCTCGTGGACGAAATTGGCACCAGCGACGATTTCCTGATGAAAGCCCTGGATGCGGTGGAAATTTTACAGCTGCGCCTGGAACGGCCCCCGTCATTTTGGCGACGCCTGCGGGGCGATGATCGTTAAATACGTCCCCGCACCGCACTCGGTGCGCTCCTGACGAGGGCAATTCAATGACATTGGAATGGCTGGAACTGGAGGACATGGCCCCCGGGCTGCCGCTGCGGCTGCCGGTCTATCGCTTTGGCGACCCGACTGCCACGCCCCACGCTTATCTACAAGCCGCGTTGCACGCGGATGAGCTGCCGAGTCTTTTGGTGCTGCGCCATCTCCGCCGCCAACTGCAACAGGCCGAAGCCCGGGGCGAGATCCGAGGTCGTGTGACCGTGGTGCCGGTCGCCAATCCCTTGGGTCTTAATCAACTGTTTGCGGGCCATCTAATTGGACGGTTCGATTTTCACAGCGGTCGCAATTTTAACCGCCAATTTCCCGACGCCGCCGCCGCGCTGGGCGACGTTTTACTGCCCCATTTCACCGCCGACTCGGCTGCCAATGCCGCGTTTGTCGAGCATCAGGTGCACGCGTGGCTGGCGGCGATGCCCGTGTACCGTCCAGTCGAGCGGTTGCAGCGAGCCTTGTTTGGCCTCGCCTTCGCCGCCGACGTGGTGCTCGATCTCCATTGCGATAGCGAGGCGCTGTTGCATCTCTACGCCGCTGCCGACCAGGCCGACATGGCCCGCCAATTGGCCGAAGACTTGGGCGCGACGGTGGTGCTGTTGGAATCTCATGAACCCTCCATGCCCTTTGATGCGGCCTGCGGCGGTCTGTGGCGACGACTCCATCAACAATGTCCCGCCGTGCCGGCAAAATGTTTTGCGACCACCGTCGAATTGCGCGGCCAACAGGATGTGCATGTGGATCAAGCCGCCGCCGACGCGGCGGGTTTATGGCGCTTTTTGCAACGCCAAGGCGTCATTCGCGGCGAATCCGCGCCGCTGCCCGCCCCCCAGGTGCAGCTCGCGCCTCTTAGCGGCGTCGATCTGGTGACCGCGCCCCACCCGGGAATTGTCATGTATCGCAAGGGCTTGGGCGATTGGATTGAAGCCGGCGACGCGGTTGCAGAACTCATCGCGCCCCTGGATGACCTCCAGCGCCATCCCACCCTGCTGGTGAGCGCCACGGCCGGCCGCTTGTTCGCGCGACGACTTACCCGCTGGGCACAGGCTGGGGACATGGTGGCCAAAATCGCGGGCCAAACTCCCTTGGCGCACCGTCTGCGCGGGCCGTTGTTGGGCGATCGCTGAGGTTCCTCGCGCTCCAAACGGCGAATTCCCCTCCACAAATAGGTGCAAATCCGCCGCGTCGTCGCCAAAATCCGCGCCGCCGACGCGCACGTCGGCGCTCTCCCGCTTCCTTCTCCTGTTCTGAGGTCATTTTGATGACGACGACGCCCGACAGTCAGCAGCTCCGCATGCGATTTGCGCAGTTGCGCGATCAACAACAGCAGCGCCTTAAGCAATTCGCCACCCGCGAACAGCTCGCGCAAAAGGAAAAAGATCAACAACTCGTCGCAGAAACGGCGAATTACACGGTCGATGCGCTGTTTTTGACGCTCTCAAAGCTGCAAACCACCTTTGGCGAGACCCGCGAAGCCCTCAGCAAGGAAATGGTGGCCGAGGTGAAGCGCCTGGCCGACATTCGCCAGGCGACCGAGGTAGAAAAACAGCGGTTGAGCATGCTGCAACAGGTGCAGATCGCGGCCGAGGCTTGCAATCTGCTCAAACAGGAGCATGAGCAGCAATTACAGGCCCTCGAGCAGGAAGCGCGGGATAAACACAGCAAATTGACCCAAGAACAGACGCAACAGCGGGCGGTGTGGGTGCGGGAACAGCAGGAATACGATGCCGCGCAGCGCAAACAGCAGCAGGAACGAGACAAACAGCGTCAGCAGCAGGAAGAAGAGCAGCGTTATCAGCGCCAGCGGGACGAATTAACCGCCACGAGCGAGTTTGAGCGGTTGCAGCGGGAGCAAACCCAGCAGTTCGCCAACCAGCAGTACGAAAAAGACAAAAATTGGGCAGCCCGTGAGGCGGAATTGGTCAAGCAGGCGGCGAACAAGGCGAGTTACACGGAAAAGGTGGCAAAAATGCCCAGCGAACTCGAAGACGCGGTCAAAAAAGCGCGGGAAGACGCTATTCGCGAGACAAGTCAAGAAGAAAATCACAAGGCAGCCCTCCTCGAGCGGGAGCGGCAGGCCAAGAAACAGGGGTTTGCACTGCAAATTGCGTCGTTGGAAAAAACGCTCGCGGCGCAACAGGCCAAGTTGGCAGCGCTCAACGACAAACTGCAACAGGCAGCCGTGGAGTCCCAGCGCTTGGCGTTAACAGCGGTCACGAGCAGCAAGGATCGCGCGGTGGGTAATCCGTCGTGAAACCCGTCAGCGATAAAAATACCCGCGACGAATTACTGGCGGCCTTTGAATCGTTGGTGGAAGAAATCGAGACCTCGCAGCTCGACATCACCATCAAGCGCGTATCGACGCGGGCCAAAAAGCAAGAAATTTTGATGGCTTACCAAGAACTCGTCGATCGCTATCGGCAACTGGCCGCCAGTCCACCGCCGTCGTTGCCCGCCGCCAAGCCGTCGACACCTGCTGCGGTTGAGACGCCGCCCTTGCCCGTCCCTGCCACGCCCTCACCCACTCTGCCCAAACCCCAACGCCCCGCTGAGGAATCCCCCATGGCTGCTACGCCTGCCCCGTCTACGCCGTCGCTTACCATGGCGATGGACCAAATTGTCAATGCGCTCAACGGTTTAGGTGAGCAGTTCAACGGCGCGTTAAGCCAGCTTTCCACCCAGTTGATGGCGGAAATTGGCCGTCGGCGCGAGGTGAGCGAGGCGGTGGCGACGCTCACGACCCAATTGATATCGCTGTACGACATTCGCGAAATCCACGACGACACCTTGAAACAGCTCATCGAGCAGTACGACGCGGATGTGGAAGCGTTTGCGACGGCGCGAAAGGCCCGCGCCGACGAATTGGCGGCCCAGTGGCAGAGCGCGACGGCGACGTGGCAGGAAGAAATCGCGCAGCAATCCCAAGCCAAGCGGGAGCGGGCAGCCCATGACAAGCGTCAATTCGAGCGCGAGGCGGCGGAATATCGCTATCAACAGCAGTTAGCCGAGGCGCAGTTTGCCGAAGCGAAGGCGGCGTTAGCGAAGCAACGGCAGTTGGCGTTGCAAGAAGCGGCGGAAAAAACCCAGGCCGCGTGGGCCGAACGGGAAGCGGCGTTAGCGGCGCAGGAGAAAGAATTCGCCGAATTGAAGGCCAAGGTGGACGGTTTTGAGCAGGAATTGGCGGCGGCGACTAAGAAAGCGAAGGAGGAGGGGGGCGGCATCGCTCGTCAACAGGCCCGCATCAAACAGGAATTGGCGGGTCGAGATTTTGACGGCGAGGCGGCGGTAAGTCAGTTGCAAATCCACGGGTTGGAAGCGGATGTGTCGGCGAACGCGCAGCAGCTCGACAAACTCACTCAACAGCTCGATTTGGTGTTGAAGCAGACCCAAGAACTCGCCATGCGGGCTATTGAAGGCTCGTCGCAAAGCGCGTCATTCCAGGCCCTGCGAGAAATCACCCTCGAACAGGCAAAAAGTCAGGCAAAGGGCAAATAGTCAGCATTACGGGCAAAATTTCGGCTAAAGTAAGTCAGGTAGGGAAATTGCGGTGAATCGCCGTAATTTCCCAAATTTTTAATTAATCACAGCAAGGGTGGTTTTGTGGTAGCACCTCTCCCGATTTTAGTGACCGGCGGTGCGGGTTACATTGGCTCGCATACCTGTAAGGCATTAGCAGAAAACGGCTTTTTGCCCATTACATACGACAATCTTTCCCTAGGACACCGCTGGGCGGTGCGTTGGGGGCCGCTTGTCATTGGCGACATTACCGACGGGGAAAAACTGCGCAGTACGATTGAGCATTACCAACCGGTGGCTGTGGTGCATTTCGCGGCGTTTAGCTTGGTGGGGGAATCGGTACAGCAGCCGGCCAAGTACTACGCCAACAACAGTTTTGGCGCGTTAACGCTGCTGGAAAATTTGCGGCAGGCGGGCATTAAAAACTTCGTGTTTTCAAGCACTTGCAGCGTGTACGGCGTAACCCGTCTGCATTTTATCGACGAGCAGCATGGGGTGAATCCCATCAATCCGTACGCGCAATCCAAGCGGTTTGTGGAACTGATGCTGGCGGATTTTGAGCGGGCTGGCGGCTTAAACAGCGTGGTTTTGCGCTATTTCAACGCCGCTGGAGCGGATGCAGCGGGCGAGATTGGCGAGCTGCACGACCCGGAAACTCATCTGATCCCTTTGGCGATCGAAGCCACATTGCAGAAGCGGCCCGCCTTAAAGATTTTCGGCGACGATTATCCCACCCCCGACGGCACGCCCATTCGCGATTACATCCATGTGACCGATTTGGCCCAAGCCCATGTAAATGCCGTGCGCTACCTGCTGGACGGCGGCAAAAGCAACACCTTTAACGTGGGTACCGGTGCGGGCTATTCGGTGAAGCAAGTGATTGATGTGATTGAAAAAATCAGCGGAATTGTCGTGCCGCGCGAACTCGCCCCACGGCGGGCGGGCGATGCGCCGGAGCTGGTGGCCGATGGCACGAAAATCCGCGATTACCTTCATTGGCAACCGCGCCATTCGCAGCTCGAAAACATCATCGAAACCGCCTGGCATTGGCATTCGCGCTATGCACAATTACGCCAGCGAGAGCTATTACCTGCTCAATCGAGCGCCCTCACCGAAAGCTAATTCTCATGGGCGCACGAATGCTCGGAGTGGCCTTTAATAAAGCGTCAAAAATTCGGAATCTTATTGTGGCTGTCGAATGAGGTTATTGTTGATTCATTCGCTGATAAAAATAATCAATCGTCTGACGCAATCCTGCCTCTAATTCGACCGTTGGATACCACTGTAATGTGGCTTTTGCGAGGCTAATATCCGGACGCCGTTTTTGCGGGTCATCGGCGGGTAATGGATGATAACTAATGGTCGAACGGCTTCCCGTTAATTCGATGATTTTTTCCGCTAATTCCGTCACGGTGAATTCGTTGGGATTGCCCAAATTGACTGGCCCGACAAACGCGGGGGGCGAATCCATGAGCTGTCGCAAACCGCGAATCAAATCGTCCACAAAGCAGAAGGAACGGGTTTGTTGACCGTCGCCATAAATGGTGATCGGCTGATTGTGCAGGGCTTGCACGATGAAATTAGAGACTACGCGGCCATCGTCCGGCCGCATTCGTGGGCCGTAGGTGTTGAAAATGCGCGCCACCTTGATTTGCAGCCGATGTTGGCGGTGATAGTCAAAAAACAGCGTCTCAGCACAGCGTTTTCCCTCGTCATAACACGCCCTGGGGCCAATCGGGTTCACATAGCCCCAATAACTTTCCGTCTGCGGATGCACCTGGGGATCGCCGTAAACTTCGCTGGTCGATGCCTGCAAAATCTTGGCTTTCAGCCGTTTCGCTAGCCCCAACATGTTAATGGCGCCGAGCACGCTGGTTTTGACGGTTTGCACCGGGTCGCCCTGGTAATGCACCGGACTTGCGGGACAAGCCAGGTTAAAAATCTCATCGACCTCCACGTAAATCGGCAGCCCCACGTCGTGGCGTTGCCATTCGAAATACGGGTGATTAATGAACGGCATAATGTTGTCTTTATCGCCGGTAATAAAATTGTCGATGCAGAGGACTTCGTAATTATCCCGCAATAAGCTTTCGCACAAATGCGATCCGAGAAATCCGGCCCCTCCGGCGACTAATGCGCGTTTTCTTTTTAACATGGCGGTTGACTCTATTAACTGGCTAATGAAAAGCGTTAATCGACGGGGTAAATAAAATCTTGAATCTCGAGCCGATAACGCGCGATTTGCGAACGCCCAAAAAATGTAAATTGCGAAACGCGAATGTCATTCGCCAGAAGCAATTTAGTATCCAATGTCGCGCGTTCCTCTT
The DNA here is from genome assembly GCA_036846405.1 of Candidatus Competibacteraceae bacterium. GTDB lineage: Bacteria > Pseudomonadota > Gammaproteobacteria > Competibacterales > Competibacteraceae > DAIUCA01. The sequence goes on along the minus strand of DAIUCA010000007.1, from coordinate 16,700 downwards.
GGTCGTATTCCAACCCTTTGCCCTTTGGAGTGTGCTGTGGTGCCCGAACCCGCCTCCCTGTCCCGCCGCTTAGCCGCACTGGTTTACGACCTGTTCCTGTGGCTCGCCGTCCTGTTTCTCGCCACCGCCCTCGCCATGGGGTTCATCGTGGCGCTCTACGGCAGCGCCGTGTTTGCCGAACGCAATCCCCTCACCTACAGCCCCCTTTTCCGCGCTTATTTAGTCTGCGTGTCATTTTTCTTTTTCGGCAGCTTCTGGGTATACGGCGGCCAAACCCTCGGCATGAAAGCCTGGCATCTGCGCGTGCAAACCCTTGAAGGAAAACCGATTTCTTGGCATGGCGCCCTGCAACGGTTTCTCAGCACCTTTGTGGCACTCGCACCGTTTGGCTTGGGTTATTTTTGGATCCTGATCGATCCCCAGCGCCGTAGTTGGTCTGACCTTTGGTCTGGTTCGCGGGTGGTGTATCTGCCCAAAACGCCCACCGCGCCGCCGCCCATCGCCCCATCAACCCGCCGTCAAGTTGGCAAACGCCAGGGTTAACCATTTGTTTCCAATGGCAAATTCCACCTCCGCTCGCCGCCGGTCGCCTTCGCCGTCGAGCTGTCGCACGACGCCCAACCCGTACTGGGGATGACGCACCGCTCGCCCCACCTGCACCGCCGCTGCCGCCAAAACCTCGTCGGTCGGCGGCGAGACAGCCACTCGCAGCCCAGGGCGTGGAGATTTTGACGGCTCGGCCTGAGCTGCCGATGGTTTGGGCTTAACTGTTTGAATGGGCTGGCGATTTTTCATCCGCTGCACCAGCGAACCCCCGCCGCTCTGGGTCGTAGCCTTCGACGATTCGCGAGGTTCTCGCCAAGTTGTTGACGATGGCATCGACCGCGACGGTGTTGCCCCTAGCGCCGACAAGGATCGGCGCGCCGATGACTGCCATGGCGGCGGCAAACCGCGCCATTCCACCGACGCCGTCGGCAGCTCCTGTAAAAACCGCGACGGTTCGTTGGCGATCCATTCGCCAAATCGCAGACGCCGCGCCGCAAAACTCAACTGCAACTGGCGTTGCGCCCGCGTGATGCCCACATAGGCCAATCGCCGCTCCTCTTCCAACGCCGTCGGCTCAGACAGGGCACGGGCCGTGGGAAACAAGCCTTCTTCCCAGCCCACCACGGCCACAAACGGAAACTCCAACCCCTTGGCGCCGTGCAATGTCATCAACTGCACCCCCGCCTCGTCCGCCGCCGCACCGTCGCCACTGCCCAACGCCGCCTGTTCCACAAACGCGGTCAGCGCGGGCCGATCCTCCTCGCTGGACACGACAAATTGTTGAGCCGCACGAAATAACTCTTTCAAGTTGTCCCGCCGTTCCTCTTCGGCAAAATAGGCCCACAACCCGCTGTCTGCCGTCGCTTTTACCACCTGGTCAGCCAAATTCATCCCTTGAATACTGTGCTCTAGTTGCGCGATGAGTTCTAAAAACTGTTGCAGTCCCTTGGCGGCGCGGGGCGACGGCAATCGCTGTTGCACAAACTGCTGGGCTGTCCGCCAAAAACTCGTCTGTTGCTCGATCGCTACGGTTTGCAGCGCCGCCAAGGTTTTGTCGCCAATGCCGCGAACCGGCAAATTCACCACCCGCGAAAACGCCAAATCGCTGTCCCGATTCACGATAAGTTGCAAATAGGCCATGACGCTCTTGACCTCGGCGCGATCCAAAAACCGCAGTCCCCCGCGCATTTGGTAGGGCAACCTGGCCGCAATGAGCGCCTCCTCAATCACTCGCGACTGGCTGTTGGTGCGAAACAACACCGCCGCCTCATGACTGGCATGTCCTTGAGCCAAAAACCGTTGAATCGCTTCCACCGTAACCTGCGCTTCCTCGCGATCGTCCTTACAGCCCATCACGACGACGGGGGTGCCAATTCCTTGATCGGTAAACAAATTTTTCCCCAACCGTGCGGGATTTTGCGCAATGACCCCATTGGCTGCTGCCAGAATATGGCCGGTTGAGCGATAATTCTGTTCGAGTTTTACCGTTAAGGAATTGGGGAAATCGTCGGAAAATCGCCGAATAAAGCGGATATCCGCCCCGCGCCAGCCATAAATTGCCTGATCGTCGTCGCCCACCACGAAAACATGACCTTGCCCCTGGGTAAGGTCGAGTAACCAACGGTACTGCACGGCGTTGGTATCCTGGAATTCGTCCACAAAAATATGGGTAAACCGTCGTCGATACTGTTCCCGCAGCTCAGGACTTATGCGCCATAAATCCGCTGCTTTCATCAAAAGCTCGCCAAAATCCACTAATCCTTGTTGGGTACACCGCTCTTCATAAGCAGTATAGAGTTTGATCTGCTGGGGAGAAAACGGATCTTTGGCATCAAATGACGGTTCTCGCAGGCGAATTCCTTCATCTTTGAGACTGTTGAGCCAAGTCGTCGCGGTACGAACAGGCCATTTTTCTTCATCAAAATGGAGTTCTTTGAATAATTGCTTGACGAGTCGCTGTTGATCGCTCTCATCCAGGACGGTAAAGCGATCAGGCAATCCCACAACTGCCGCGTGACGGCGCAGAATTCGGTGGGCTAGGCCATGAAATGTGCCCAGCCATAGTCCCTGGGCAGCATCGCCAACCAGTTGATTGAGGCGGTGCTGCATCTCGGCGGTCGCTTTGTTGGTAAATGTGACCGCTAACATCTGGTGCGCGCGTTCTTCCTTACCAATGAGATGCGCAATGCGACCAATGAGAACCCGTGTTTTTCCGCTACCGGCGCCGGCAAGCACGCGGATCGGACACAGCGGCGCGACGACCGCCGCGCGTTGACTGGCATTAAAACTGTCGAGATTAAGCACGAAATAATCCTGCAAATGGACGAATAAAATAGCTAATTCACGGGGGATTTTTGAATTAACAGTTGCACGAACTCCATTAGCACGGGCGTGATACGTTCGACGATCACAGCAACGCCCTCTGCATTAGGATGAATGCCATCCGCTTGGTTTAATTCGGATGCCATCGCGACGCCGTCGAGAATGAAGGGATAAAATAATAAGCCGTACCGCGTCGCTAATTCGGGATAAATCGCATTAAATTGGCTCTCGTATTCGCGGCCTAAATTAGGGGGTGCCACCATGCCCATTAACAACACGGGTATTTTTTGGCTTTGTAAATACTCGACGATGGCCGTGAGATTTTGCCGCGTAATATCGGGGCGAATACCGCGTAAACCGTCATTGGCGCCTAATGATAAAATCACACCATCTGGGCGATCGAATAAGGCCCAACTTAATCGTTGACGCCCGCCAGTCGTGGTATCGCCCGACACACCACCGTTTAATATTCGCACCGCTAATCCCTTGTTTCTTAAAGCATTTTCAAGCTGGGCTGGGAGGCTATCTTGGCTTGGCAAACCATAGCCGGCAGTCAAACTGTCGCCGAACATGAGTAATCTTAGGGAGGGTAATTCATTAGCCTCACAGGGCATGATGGCGAGCCAGAAAAAGGCAAATAAAAAGCGTAATGCAACGCGGATTTTTACCGTGGGTCTTAGGGGGGGAATTGGCCTGAGCTTCACGAAATGACTCCTTTAATTGAATTGAAAAACGCGCAATTAAACCTCACGAGCACTGCCGGCGCGGTGAATATCCTGCGCGGCATCGATTTCGCGGTGAATGCAGGCGAACAAGTGGCCATTTTAGGGCCATCTGGGGCTGGAAAATCGAGTTTATTGCTGCTCATGGCGGGTTTAGAGCGATTAACTCGCGGGGAAATCTACTTTCGCGGCGAATTGCTCAACGCATTTACCGAAGACCAATTAGCCTATTGGCGGCGTAATCACATTGGCATTGTATTTCAGGCATTTCATTTAATCCCAACGATGACTGCTTTGGAGAATGTGGCATTGCCTTTAGAATTAGCTAATCGGCGTCACGCGTTTACCCTGTCACAGGAATTATTAAATCAAGTGGGATTGGTCAACGGGCCCATCATTACCCCAGCCAGTTGTCGGGTGGCGAGCAACAGCGGGTGGCCTTGGCACGGGCGCTGGTTATGAAGCCACCGCTAATTTTGGCGGATGAGCCAACCGGTAATTTGGATGCCCACACTGGTAAAGTCGTGATGGATTTGTTATTCCGACTTTGTGCTGAAAATCAGACAGCCCTTGTGCTCATTACCCACGACCTAACCCTAGCCAGTCGTTTCGCAAGACAGGTACATTTGGTCGATGGCCAAATTGTCCCCCATGAAATTCGCCATGCCTTACCCGAAGCGGCTGTTGGGATCACGTCATGAAGCGGCAAAATGTTTGGAATGGAGTGAGTTGGTCCATAGCAAAGCGCGAATTACGGACAGGAAAACGCAGTGTTTCCCTACTTATTGCCTGTTTAGCGTTGGGAGTCGCGGCGATTGCGACAGTGCAAACCTTGGCTGCCAGCGCCCAAGATGCATTGAAAAGCCAAGGAAAACAGCTCTTGGGTGGCGACATTTCAATTTCGACTACCTATCTGCCGTTAGACGCCAAAATCAAGGAATGGCTGGCCTCCCAAGGAGGTAAACTCAGCCAAATCGGTGATTTACGCACTATGGCTTACCGCCTAGACGGTACAGATGGCGTGCTGGTCGAGCTTAAGGCAGTCGATGAGTCCTATCCGTTGATTGGCGAATTGCGAGCCGACGATACGCAAATACTCGACAATCACGCGTTAAAAGTCCGTTTATCGCGTAAAAACGGCCAATTCGGGGCATTAATCGAGTCATCCTTGCTTACCCGCTTGAATCTACAACCGACGGATTCACTCCGCATTGGGAATGAAATCGTGGAAATTCGCGGCATTCTTGCCAGTGAATCCGATCGTGCCAGCAGCACTGGCGCTTTTGGTCTCGGTGCGCGAGTCATGGTGAGTGCAGAATTATTTGAAATTAGCGGATTAAAGCAGCTTGGTAGCCTGATTTACTACCAAAATCGCGTGGTCATGCCCCCAGAATTAGATTTAGATCGCCTGAAAGTAGAGATTTTTCGAGAATTTCCCGACTATCGCTTCCAATGGCGCGACTATCGCGATGCCGCGCCGAGAATTGCGGCCATCGTGGATAGAATGGGAATTTTCCTGACTTTAGTGGGATTAACTGCCTTGCTAGTAGGGGGCGTTGGAATCGCTACAGCAACCCAAAGTTATCTCGACGGTAAAGCACGCAACATTGCCCTCTTAAAATGCTTGGGAGCGACTTATAACACCGTCTTTTGGAGTTATTTTTTACAGGTAATGCTGCTTGTTATGGTTGGTATTGCTATCGGTCTGGTCATCGGAAGCATTGCGCCCTGGTTGTTGTTGCCACTAATCACTCCTTTTTTACCGGTCGCGATTACTCCTACGATTCAGCCCATGGCCTTGTTAGTCGCAGCTTCCATGGGATTACTTACCGCTATGATTTTTAGCTTAGTGCCGCTGTTCTCCCAGCGGGGCATCTCAGCCAGTAGCGCGTTGCGCAGTCAGATCGTCAGAGAACCGATCAAATGGCGGTTTTATGAGCTGGCCGTCCTCATTTCCTTGATTACAGCCCTCATCTGCTTAGTCGTATTACCAGTAGAACGCCCCTTATTTTCGCTAATTTTCTTAGCAAGTATCGGAGTGGCGATGGTTTTACTGTATTTCGCCGCAAAATTGCTTATGGGCGTGAGTCGGTGGCTGAATCGTCCCGAATGGTTCATCGGCAACCCTGGGTTGCGATTGGCGCTGAACCAATTACACCGCCCCCACAGTATGACCGGCACCGTTGTCCTTTCTTTGGGTCTAGGATTAACCGTGATGGTCGCCGTAGCCCTCATCGAAGGAAATGTACGCGCTCAAATTAACCGCGAATTACCTGAAAATACGCCATTATTCTTTCTAATCGACATCCAACGGGATCAGTTGGCCGATTTGACCACGCAATTAACCGCTCAACTCGACATCGGCCCTGTCGCTACCATGCCTTACCTGCGGGCGCGATTGGTCGAAGTGAATGGCAAACCAGCAGAAACCATGCTCGTTAATCCCGATTATCGATGGTTACTCGAAGGCGATCGGGGAGTGACTTACGCCGCTGGCGCTTCCTTATCGGGAGAATTGACCAGCGGAAATTGGTGGCCGGCGGATTACGACGGTTCGCCCTTACTGTCAGTTCACGGCGATTTAGCGCGGGGATTTGACTTAAAAGTCGGCGATACCTTGACCGTTAACCTCTTGGGTCGGGATCTGACGGCCACGGTTGCCAATATTCGCGAACAGGATTGGCGGGCCATGCAGCTCAATTTCACCCTGGTTTTTTCGCCAAATCCGTTAAATCAGTCGCCGCATTCCATCATTGCTACCGTTGCAGGTAAGGAAAGTGCCGCAGGTGAAGTGCAAAAAATACTTGCACAGCAATTTCCCAATATCACCGCCATTCGCGTGAAAGAAGCCCTAGAAGCGGCTGATAAGGTGTTGGGCATTGTTGGTACAGCAATCCAGCTCAACGGCCTAGTCGCGGTACTGGCGGGGATTTTAGTACTTGCGAGTGCTTTAGCTGCCGGACAACAGCGCCGTCGTCAAGAAATGGTGATTTTTAAGCTGTTAGGCGCCACAAAATGGCAAATCATGGGTGCATTTTTGTGGGAATATGGATTATTGGGATTAGTTGCCGGAAGCATTGCCTGCATTCTGGGTATCCTGGGCGCCTGGATTGTCATTACCCAGGTGATGAATGCTCCTTGGGTATGGCTGGGATTACCCATCCTCAGCGTCATGATCGGCGGGTTGGGCGTGTCAATCGCCTTGGGCATCGCGAGCATTTGGCGATTATTATCGCAATCTGCTGCGCCTTTACTGCGCAACGAGTAAGAAAAACCGCGATATTTTCAGCCACGACACTCAATTCTTACCACGAAGCGATTGGCTTCATGGGCAATCTCCGCCGTACTTAAATGCGTTCCCCGCTGGGGCGGCAAACAGGTGTAATCCACGCGGAAGGCGTCGAGGAAAGTTCTTACCATGGCGTTTTTAATGGCAAAATTCACATTTTGTGGCACATCGCCGGTCAATTCCTGGATTCGTTGGGCGTCCAATTTGGCGGCCACCACCCCAATGAGCGCCCCGGTACTGTCGAGAAGCGGCCCACCGCTGTTCCCTGCCTGCACCGGCGCCGTGAATTGCAGCGAGCGCGTGTCGTCGTACAACCCAATCAGGCTACTCACCACGCCCGTCGCCACCTGCGGCCCCGACCCCAGCAAACCACTCATGGGATACCCCACCACCACCACCTTTTCCCCCAATTCCACCAGGTTGGAATCCCGAAATTCCACCACCCCAAACATCAATCCCGGATCCCGTTGCTCGATGCGCAGCAGGGCTAAGTCGTTGACCGGATCGACAAAAATCGGCGCCAATGCGGCCCGTCCCCGCGCCGATACGGCCCAAATCCGCGCAGCCCCGTGAATCACGTGGTGACTGGTGACGAAAAAACCGCCCGGATTAATGCAGAACCCGGTGCCGCTGATTAATCGCGTTTGTGGCGGTTGAGCGACGGGCGGTAAGGCGGATGGCTGTTGTTGCGTGACTTCGACGCCAAAATGAACCAGTAAGCCGTTGAGACCATTGGTAAAGCCCTGACCCAATGCACGGCATTTCCATTCCCGTTCGTACCGATACAACTCGACTAGAATTAATGCGGTTTCTGGGCGATTTTCCAAAGCAATCGGGAAATCCAACAGCGATTCCCCTGACTCGCTGGCAATTTCTACGGTCAGTTGGGAAAAGATGCTGAAGGTGACGCCACGGGTAATGCTCGTAGTGATCACCAAGGTAAAAGCGACTTTTTGGATGGATTCGGGGATTTTAACTAAATCAACGAAAAATTGACCGCTCATCCGATCGAAACGCACAGCGGCATTCTCCGATTCGGGATAATCAACGCTGATAATGTCTGCTGCATCGCGGGTTTTCTCATCTGCACCCAGCAAAAATGCCATTGGTTGTAATAACTTTTGGCCCTTTGGCGTAATGACTGCCGTGACGCTCAACTTTTGGTGGGGCGCTAACGGGGCATTTTGGCCGGATTGTAAGGAAATCATGGCGTTTGCATTACTCCCATTCGATGGTGGCAGGCGGTTTACCGCTCACGTCGTACACGACCCGCGAGACATTTGGCACTTGATTGACAATTTGACGCGCTACTTCGTCGAGCACATCCCACGGTAATCGGGCCCAATTGGCCGTCATAAAATCCGTGGTTTCCACCGCCCGCAGCGCAATGACCGGCGCATACACCCGCCCGTCCCCCAGCACCGCCACCGAATTCACCGGCAGCCACACGGCAAACGCCTGGCTCACCTGGTCGTACAGCCCATGGCGATGCAGCGCGTCGATGAAAATCGCGTCCGCCTGCTGCAATCGGGCAGCGGTTTCCGCGTCTACCGGCCCCAAAATGCGCACCGCAAGACCCGGTCCAGGGAACGGATGGCGGTTCACCAACACCGGCGGCAGCCCCAATGCCCGTCCCAACGCCCGCACCTCGTCCTTAAACAGCTCCCGCAACGGCTCCAACAGCTGCCATTTCATGCGCGCCGGCAGGCCACCCACGTTGTGATGGGACTTAATCACCTTCGCTTTTGCGGTTTTCGCCCCCGCCGATTCGATCACGTCGGGGTAAATCGTGCCTTGGGCGAGCCAGCGAATGGCCGTGCCGTCCGTCAACGTCGTCGCTGCCTGCTCAAAGGTCTCCACAAACAGCCGTCCGATGATTTTGCGCTTCTGCTCTGGGTCGCTCACCCCCGCGAGCGCAGCAAAAAACGCCGTCGACGCTTCCACGCGCACCACGCGCACCCCTAAATGCTGGGCAAATGTGGCCATCACCTGGTCGCTTTCGCCCAATCTCAACAGGCCGGTGTCCACAAACACGCATGTGAGCTGCGAACCGATGGCGCGATGGAGCAGCGCAGCCACCACCGCCGAATCTACGCCGCCAGACAGCCCCAACAGCACGCCATCGCGCCCCACTTGAGCGCGAATTTGCGGAATCAGCGCCTCCAAAATGTGCGCGGTGTTCCAGGAATCGGTGCAACCGCAGACGTCGCGCACAAATCGCCGCAGAATTTCGCCGCCCAAGCGGGTGTGGGTGACTTCTGGATGAAACTGCACGCCGAATAACTGCCGCGTGGGATGCCAAAACGCCGCGATCGGCGCATCAACCGAGGCCGCCACCCGCACAAAATCGGGCGGCAACCGCGTCACGCTGTCCCCATGGCTCATCCACACGTCGATGTGCGGCGACGAGGCCAGGTCGGTGAACAGGGGACAATTACCCATCAGCTCCACGGCGGCGTGGCCAAATTCCCGCCGCGTTGACGCCGTCACCTCGCCGCCCAGCTCCTGGGCGAGGGTCTGCATGCCGTAACAAATGCCCAAAATCGGCACACCCAACGCCAACACGCACAGCGGCAGGCGGGGACTAGCTTCCCGCCAAACGGAATCGGGACCACCGGACAAAATGACGCCATTGGCGCCAAATTCCTGGATTTCCTCGTCACTCAAGTCGTAGGGATGGATTTCGCAGTACACGCCGCATTCGCGAACGCGACGGGCAATGAGCTGTGTGGTTTGCGCACCAAAGTCGAGAATCAGGATTTTTTGTTCGTGTAAGGAATTCACGGCGGGTTCCAGTTAATCCGAGGCAATCGGTTGGGGTTAAATGCGGTAATTCGGGGCTTCTTTGGTAATCGAAACGTCGTGAACATGGCTTTCCCGCATGCCAGCAGCGGTAATGCGCACAAACTCGGGGCGCGTACGCATGGCGGTAATGTCGGCACAACCCACATAGCCCATAGCGGAACGCAAACCGCCGAGCAATTGGTGAATAATGGTCGACACCGGGCCTTTGTAAGGAACGCGGCCTTCAATGCCTTCGGGCACCAATTTGTCCGTCGCCTTACCTTCCTGAAAATAGCGGTCGCTGGAACCGTGTTGTGCGGCCATGGCGCCGAGGCTGCCCATGCCGCGGTAAGACTTGTAAGAACGGCCTTGAAATAACTCCACTTCGCCTGGTGCCTCCTCGGTGCCGGCGAACAAACTGCCGATCATGATGACATGGGCGCCGGCGGCGATGGCTTTGGCGAGGTCGCCGGAAAAGCGGATGCCGCCGTCGGCAATGAGCGGAACGTCGGTGTTTTTTAGAGCCTCGGCGACGGTGGCGATGGCGCCGATTTGCGGCACGCCGACCCCGGCCACAATGCGCGTGGTGCAGATGGAACCGGGGCCAATCCCGACTTTAACGCCATCCGCGCCGGCTTCCACGAGGGCAAGGGCGGCATTGCCGGTCGCGATATTGCCGCCAATCACTTGAACCTGCGGAAAATGCTGTTTAATCCAGCGAACCTGGTCTAGGACGCCTTTAGAATGACCGTGGGCCGTATCGACGACTAATACATCGGCACCGGCTTCTACGAGAAAGGTAATGCGGTCTTTGCTGTCATTGCCTGTACCGACTGCCGCCCCCACCCGCAGTTGTTCGTTATGATCCTTACATGCGTTGGGGAAATCGCTAGATTTCTGAATATCCTTCACGGTAATCATGCCGCGCAATTCAAAGCGATCGCCGACCATGAGCACCTTTTCGATGCGGTGGCGGTGCATTAGGTGCAGCACTTCGTCTTGATGGGTACCTTCGGCGACGGTGACCAAATTTTCCCGCGATGTCATGAGTTCATGGACTTTGGCGTCTAAATCCGTCACGAAGCGGACATCCCGACTGGTAATGATGCCCACCAATTTGCCGTTATTTTCCACGACCGGCAGCCCGGAAATCCCATGGAGGCGGGTAAGGGACATGACTTCGCCGATAGTCGCGTGGGGCGAGACGGTCAGGGGATCGCGAATAATGCCGCTTTCGTACTTTTTCACGCGGCGCACTTCGGCGGCTTGGCGTTCGGGGGCCAGATTTTTGTGAATCACGCCCAAACCGCCGTTTTGGGCGAGGGCAATGGCTAAGGGCGCTTCGGTTACCGTGTCCATGGCGGCAGACATGAGCGGCACGTTGAGGGTAATGCCGCGCGTCAAGCGCGTTTCCAACCGCGCGTCCTTCGGGAGCGTGTCGGAATAGGCCGGTAATAGGAGCACGTCGTCAAAGGTGAGGGCTTCGTAGGCAATGCGCATAAATCACTCTCGATGCCCGGCAAAACGGGCGAAACAAACGGGCTGAGACATAGAGGTCTGGAAATGGGGGTCTGGAAAGTAATGAACCTCCATATGACCCGCAAAAGACAGGGATTCTCAAAAATCCAGAGCAATTCAGCGGTCTAGTTATAGTGGGCTACCGCTTTGATGAGTTGAGATTGCAATGAATGGTTTACCCGCCCTGCCGCTGCCCCGCCTGATTTGGCGGGTGGCGCAGTTAAATCTTCAGGTTCGCCAGTGTTTGGAGGGCCATTTTCCCGACTGGGTGTGGGTGGAGGGCGAGGTGTCGAATCTCTCTAAGCCCGCGTCCGGCCATTGTTACTTCACATTAAAAGACAGTCAGGCCCAGGTGCGCTGTGCGTTATTCCGCAATCGCAGCGCCGTGCGCGTGCCCATTAGCAATGGCCAACAGGTGGTGGTGGGCGGTTCGGTGACGCTGTTTGAGAGTCGCGGCGAGTACCAAATCATCGTGGAGGCCGTCGAAGCCGCCGGCGAGGGCGCATTACGGCGCAATTTCGAGGCGTTGCGCCAGAGCCTGGGACGGGAAGGGCTGTTCGATGTCTCGCGCAAGCGCCGACTGCCGGCGTTGCCCCTGCGCGTGGGCGTCATTACGTCGGGGACCGGCGCGGCGCTGCGAGACGTGCTGAGCGTGCTGAAACGGCGGTGTCGGCTGCTGCCGGTGGTGATTTACCCCACCCTCGTTCAGGGCGAGCAGGCCGGCCCGCGCATCGCAGCGGCATTGCACACGGCCGGTCGGCGCCGCGACTGCGACGTGCTGTTGTTGGTGCGCGGCGGCGGCAGTTTGGAAGATTTGTGGGCGTTTAATGAAGAAATCGTCGTCCGCGCCGTGGCGAACTGCCCGATTCCCCTGGTGAGCGGCGTGGGCCATGAAACCGATGTCACGCTCACGGACTTTGCCGCCGACGTGCGGGCGCCGACGCCCTCAGCGGCCGCCGAGCTGGTGAGTCCCAACCTTAAAGACTGGGCCGTGCGCCGCGACAAATTGGCCCAACGCCTGTTGAGCGTGATCCAGCGCCAACTCAGCGACTATCGGCGTCTCTCCGCCATGTGGACCCAGCGATTACAGCGTCAACAGCCCCTGCGACGGCTGCGCGAGCAATGTCAACGCCTGGATGGCCTTGCGTTGCGGCTGCAACGACCTTTACCCCAACAGTTGCGCCAGCTCCGCCAGCGCCTGCAACAGCTCACTCGGCGGTTGGGCAGCGACAGCCTCGCCCAGCGCAATTACCGCAGCCTCGTGCATCGCCTAGAACAGCGCCTGCGCCGACGGGGCCCCGACCTCATCCGCGACCAACGCCAGCAACTGGCTCTGCTCACCCACCGTCTCCAAACCATCAGCCCCCTCAACACCCTGGCGCGCGGTTACGCCATCGTCCAAAAGCTCCCCGAGGGCGATATTTTGCGCCGCGCCGATCAAGTCGCCGTCGGTGCCCTCGTGCGCGTGCGCCTTTCCGAGGGGGAATTGCACTGTCGTGTGGGGTTAAAGCTATGAACGCCTTGCGAATTTGCTACGCCACCTCGGAAGTGACGCCCTTCGCCAAGGTGGGCGGTTTAGCCGATGTGTCGGCGGCCCTGTGCGCCTACCTCCACCAGCAGGGCCACGACGTGCGGCTGTTTGTGCCGCGTTATCAACACATTTCCCTCGATACCTTGCAGTCCCTGGCGTTTTTGCAAAATCAACCGGTAGAAATCGGCTCGCGGCTGCTGCGATTTTCCGTGTACACGCGGTTTTTGCCCGACACCGACCTGCCGATTTACTTCATCGACTGCCCACCTTTGTTTGGGCGGCCGCAGATTTACACCGACGACTCGGATGAATCGCAGCGATTTCTGCTGCTGTGCCGCGCGATCATTAAAAGCTGTCAGAAAATGCAGTTTGCGCCGCAGATTCTCCACGCCAACGACTGGCAAACCGCGCTGTTGCCGCTGTTTTTGAAGACGCGCTACGCCTGGGAAACCGTGTTTAACGACACGCGCACCGTGTTGGGGCTACACAACCTGGGTTACCAAGGGCGCTTTGGCACCCACGTGATTCACGAAGCGGGTTTGGATGAGTTTGCCGGCTGGTTTCATCAAGACGATCTGCGCCATGGCGAGGTGAATTTTCTCAAAACCGGGCTGTTGCACGCGGATCAACTCATCACCGTGAGCCGCACATACGCTGACGAAATCCGCCAACCCGAACACGGCATGGGCTTGGATAAGCTCCTCAACGAGCGTCATCACGCGCTGATTGGCATCGTGAACGGCGTGGATTATCGGGAATGGCACCCGGCCCACGACCGCCATTTGGCCCAGAACTACGACGCGGATTCGCTGGATCAGAAAGCCTTCAACAAACAGCAGCTGTGTGCGGAATTGGGTCTAGTGGATCAGCCCGAACGGCCTGTGGTGGCCATGATTTCGCGGCTTGCCCATCAAAAAGGCTTTGATTTACTGCAAACCGTGTTGCCCACCTGGCTGCGGGCCGGGCGCATGCGCTTTGTGGTGCTTGGCCACGGGGATCCGACGATTGAAGCCTTTTTGCAGCAGATGAACTGGCAATTTCCCCAGGGCTTAGCGTTTTACAACGGGTTTGACGCGGCCCTCGCCCATCGCATCGAAGGGGCTGCGGACTTTTTCTTGATGCCGTCGCGTTACGAGCCCTGCGGGTTAAATCAGATGTACAGCCTGCGCTACGGCACGCTGCCGATTGTGCGGCGCACCGGCGGTTTAGCTGACACGGTGACCCCCATCGACACGGGGCAGAACACGGGTACCGGCATTGTGTTTGCGGATTACGACGCGTCGGCGCTCCATTGGGCGCTCACCCAGGCGTTGGCGTTGTTTGCCCAGCCAGCGGCCTATCGCCGCGCCCAACAACGGGCGATGGCGGAAAATTTCTCGTGGAATCAACAGGGCCAACATTACGAACGCTGTTATCGCCAACTCTTAGGCGAGGCGATTGACGCGTCGTAACGGTGTTTTTTGTTGGTTGACCCGTCCGTGGCCCTACAGTTTGCGGGTCTCCGCAATGTCCCGAACGTGGGTTTCAAACGCCGACTCAATCGAACAGAGATATTGGAAATCCCGACGCGACAGCCGAAACAGTTTGCAATCTTTCTTCGCGCGGACAGTCGCGTTGCGCGGCGTGTCGTACAACAGGGCCATTTCGCCAAAAAATGCGCCAGGACCGAGGGTGACCTCACTGCCGCCTTCCACGTCCACCTGACCCGCAATCACGAAATACATCGCGTCGCCCACCTCGTCCTTCTCGACAATCGTCTCGCCTCGCGATTTCTTCACCGGATCCAGATTGTTCGCCAGCTGCTGCATGAACGAAATGGGCAAGCCATCGAGAAAATCCAGCTTCTTCAGAACGAGCTTGGGATCCAACCAGGCGTCGTCAAACCGGGCGATGGTGTCGGCCCTCGCCCGCTCCAACATTTCCAGGGTTTCCACAAAATACTTCTCGAAGGTCATGGGAATTTCGTTCTGGATTTCGATGATGTCCGTAATGCGCGACCGATTGAGTCGCCCTTCCAACGCCCATTTGTTGGCCATTTTGATGGTCTGTAGCTCGCTGCGATAGGCCGCAGACATCCACATGTAGGTTTCAAATACCTTCTGCTCGATCTGATTGCGCGGCATGCGCCCGAGATACTTGCGGTGTTCAGGACGCGCCACAAACAAGCGCGTGGCATCCATCACCTCTTGCAGAATGAATTGCCGTCGATAGGCCCCGTCGATGGCCATCTGCGGCGACCCGTCGGGGCGAAAATAGCCGTAATGGGAGAGCCAAAGCGCCGATTCCACCCCGCGCGCAGTAATTTCTGAGACGCGACGACCATCCATATCCTCCAGCGAAATGCGATTCAGCGCCGCCTCGTTGGCAAACAGAATTTCCGTACCTGTGGTGGGTTCAAAGGCATTGAAAATCACCCCAACCGACGATGATTTGAGGGCGTGGGCGTAGAACTCCAGCTGCTCCTCTGTCAGAAAAGAATCCAGAACCCGCACCGGCATCATGGCGTCGGCAAAATCATTGAAGCTCGTGATGGGTTGTAGCCAGCCTTTGCAGTAAGCCTCGATCGCCTTTGCGTTTGCCTTCAACATGGACGCGGTCGTCAACAAGGGCTTCATGGCATGGGGCACACCGCGCAATTCCATCAACGCATTCGCTTTCTTTAGCTCTTCGGGTAGGTCGGCGCCGCTCAAATACAAGGCCGTCCACGCCACCATGCCAGAGGTACAAGTAATGATGTCGGGATAAATTTCCAGATCTTTGAGGGCGGTGAGCACCCCCGCACCGAAGGAATTTCCGCCCCCCAATCCCCCGAGAGCAAAGACGGTCAACGTGTCGCGATTTTCCATGGTCAGTTACCGCCCCCAAGAGTGTTGTGCATTGCGTTCATAAAAATCAGGCCCTGTTTGGAAATAACCCAGAGAAGTTTACCCACGGAACCCGAAATATCGAAGGATTTCGATCCAGATCATGGTTCACCGATTCGTCTGCGATTTGGGCCGATGCTTAATCCCTATTGATGGCTCTGACGCGACGCCGGCCCATTCCAGAAAGCCGCCGAGAAAGACATGCGCGTTTCCGAATCTGCTGGCATTGTCAGATTTGGGACAATTTTGCTCAAAACAGTGGTTTTTATGAGTAAAACCAATGACTTAAGCGATTCTGAAGCCAGGGCATCTGGGCGGGACGCCCTGGCCATCATTACGACGCCGTCAACGCCGCGATGACCGCCGGCGGTGCTTGCACCAGCTCGATGAGTACGCCAGCGCCGCCTTTTTTCGGATGGATAAAGCAAATGTCGAAGCCCGCCGCACCAGCGCGAATCCCGCCCGGCGTGAAGGTCACGCCCTGTTCGGTAAGCCACGCCACCGCCGCCGGCAGATCGTCGATCCACAGACCAATGTGATTTAAGGGTGGGTCGAACACCCGTGGTTTCGCCTCCGGATCAAGGGGTTGCATCACATCGACTTCCACCGCCGTCGGCCCGTGCCCCATCTGCAAAATGGCCTCATCCACGTTTTCTTTGGCGCTCTGAAACTCGCCAATCTTCGTCAATCCCAGCAAATCCACCCACAGATGCATGAGCGCCGCCTTGTCGAGGCCACCAATGGCAATCTGTTGTAGGCCCAGCACGCGGAAAGGCCGTGTCGATTGAGTCGTCTCGTTCATGGGGTTTCGCCGTCGAGTTGTTGGATGAGTTGAGTCGCCGCCTCTTTAAGACTGGTTTCGTGAATCGCCCCCAGATAGTGAATCGGGCGATCAAAATGCGCCGCCGCCTTTTTCACGACGCTTTCCAGATTAGGCCGCTTGCCTTCTGCTCCATCGCCGCTGCCCAGGCCGCCCCCCAGCTCCACCACGGTGGTCATTCCCGCGTCGAAGGCCGTTTGCAGGTTGTCGAGCCAGCGCACCGGATGAAACAGTTGGTAAAACAACCGCGCGCGCAGTCCCGCCAGGTCATGGGCTGCCCCGGTGTAGTTCGAGAGCACGGGAT
>DAIUCA010000006.1:5697-32368 GCA_036846405.1 Candidatus Competibacteraceae bacterium | reverse complement strand
AGGCGACCTGATTCGGTCGCCCAGATGCCATGAAATTAGCGGTATTTGATGGTGCAGCCGTAGGGACGGGTGGAGGGGGTCGCAATTGGTTCGCCAGCCAACACGGCCTTGATGGCGTTGGCGGTGAACGGTTCGGCTTTTGGCACATCGGCTGGATTCGCACTGGGGATGCTGTCGATGCCCCCCATGTAGACCAACACGCCCTTGTGGATTACGTACATGTGGGGGGTAACGCGAGCGTCGTAGGCGCGGCCCATAACGCCGCTTTCGTCGATCAAAATGGCCGTGGGGAAAGCTCCCCGCTTTGTGGTAAGGGCGTTGGCCTCTTCTGGAGACACGTGACCCTGTTCACCGGGGGCGGAGGAAATCACCGACAGCCACACAACGTCTTGTTGCGTAAAGGTTTTTTGCAATGTCTGCATGTTGTCGCTGTTGTAGTGCTTGCGGACAAGGGGACAGTCGTGGTTAGTCCATTCGAGGACGACGGTTTGGTCGGCAAAGTCGCTCAAACGGCGGGGTTGGCCTTGGGTATCGACCAGGGAAAAGTCGGGGGCGGGCTGGCCGATTTGTGGTTTTGCCCAAGCAAAGGGCGTAAATAAAATGAGGAACAGCAAAAAGCCGGTGATTAAGTAGAGATAGGTATGCAGGCTTAATCGCATGAGCATTTTGGGGATCGTCATGAATGACATAAATGACCTCGGTTAGAGCGTTTCAAGGGCGTTAATCACGGTATTAACGGTTAATAGCTGGGGGAGTAATTGCGGCGCTTGGTTGGGTAAATAGAGCGCGTACACAGGGACGCCACTGCGGCCTAATTCGTTGAGTAATTCGGTAATTAAAATGTCGCCATTCGTCCAATCGCCTTTGAGGGCGACGACGCCGCGTTCTGCAAATGCCGCTTGAACCGATTCGCTGCTCAGCGCCGTGCGTTCGTTGACGAGACAGGTGATGCACCAGGCGGCGGTCAGATTCACAAAGACGGGGCGGCCCTCGGCGCGCAAGGCGGCGAGTCGTTGGGGCGAATAGGGTTCCCACGCCAGATGGGCCGATGTGCCGTTGCCTTGACGGAGTTCTGAAGTGGCGGGTTGGGGTGCGGTTAGCAGCGGGCTTAATCCGATGGCGAAGGCGGCGACGATGAGTGCGAAACTCAAGCCGGAGTACCAGCGGGGCGCGTTAAGTCGTTGTTCCCACAGCCATAATCCCAAGGCGACGGTGACGAGGCCGACGAGCAACACCGCCATGTCATCCACGCCCCGTTGTTGGCCAAAGACCCACAAAAGCCAGACGGCGGTCAGGTAGAGGGGGAAGGCGAGCACCTGTTTGAAGGTGAGCATCCACGGGCCGGGGCGCGGCAACAGACGGTGAACGCCGGGAAGTACGCCGATGAGCGCAAGGGGAAAGGCCATACCCAAGCCGAGGGCGGCGAAGATGAGCAGGGCGTCTGAAGGGGGCCGCACCAACGCGACGCCCAAGGCGGTGCCCATGAAGGGAGCCGTGCAGGGACTGGCGACGATGACCGCCAGAATGCCGGTGAAAAACGCCCCGCGCAGACCATCGGAACGGGTGAGTTGGTCGCCGACGCCGCCCAAGCGCGTGCCAAAATGCACCACCCCGGAAAGGCTTAACCCCATGATAAACAACAAAAAAGTGAGGGCCGCGATGAACCCGGGGGACTGCAACTGAAAGCCCCAACCGAGCTGTTGGCCGCTGGCCCGCAGGGCGAGCAGCACGCCGGCGAGGGTGACAAAACAGAGCAGCACGCCGGCGGTGTAGGCGAGGGATTGCCCGATGGCAGTGCGCCGATGGGTGGCCTCCGCCAGGGTGAGGGCCTTGAGCGACAGAATCGGAAACACGCAGGGCATGACATTCAGAATCATCCCACCGAGAAAGGCGAAACCCAGAAGCAGCCCGAGGGAAAGCTCTGCTTCACCTTCTGAAGTCGGCATCGCCTGGCGTTGGGGCAGGTCGGCAAAGGGGCCAGGAATGGGCGTAGAGACCGTGCGAATCTGAAAGCTCTGAATGTCGCCAGCGGGCTGGACAACCTTTAAAACGCCTTCAATCTGATCGGGATTGTTCTGAAAATAGCGGCTGCGGAGCTGGCGCAGTCGGAGCAGCGAGCCGTCGGTGGCAACCGAAAGCGCGGCAGCATGGTCGAGCACATTGTTTTCAAACGGAAAAAATTGCAGCTCGGCGGCGGTGGCGAACTGTCCGGTGGGGGCGGCGATGTCGATGAGGAGCGCATCGCCGTCGGGCTGATGACTGGCGGCCCACGCCACAGAACGCGGCCAGGCATCGCGCACGGTGCGGAAGGTCTGATGATGGCTGTCATCGAATTCAATCTGGTCGCCTACGGGAATATCGAGGTTCAAGGTGGCCTCGCCGGGAATGCAGATGTCGTAACAGACCAACCACCGTGCCACTGCTTTTAGCTGAAGGGGTTGGTTTGTCGGCCAGTCTTTCGGGAGGTGGACTTCCTGGAGCAGCCAAACCTCGTCGCCAAACCCGTAATTGGTGAGGCCCTCGTAGGGTTTGGCCTTGGGGGTAGGCCATTGAATGGGGCCGATGGTCACGCCTTCCGGAGTGCTCCATTCGATCTGGGTCGCCAATCCCGAATCGCCCGGATTTCGCCAGTAGCTGTACCAGTTCTGATCGTGGGCCAATTGCAGACCGATCCAGAACGGGGTGTCGGGCTGGGCTTGGGCCACATCGGCGGCCAACCTCACGGTCACATGGTCTCCGCGAACGGGGTTAGCGGCGCTTATCCCAGTAAATCCGAGAAAAAACAGGCCAATTCCCCAGAGAAGTTGCTTCATTTATTTGATTCCACAGTGGCGGACAATGACTTACCAAGATAGTCTGTTAATGCGTTTGGTTTCTTAGCTAAACGCGAATTAAAACAACCACCTTACGACAAAAAGAGGAGTAAACATGAACCTATTCAAAGGGTTAGCCGCGCTGGCCTTCAGCGGTTTCGCATCTATCGCGGTGTCTCAAACCCTATTTATCAGCAGCGAGCAGGACAACGCCGTGTATGTGCTGACCGCCGAGGGCGAGGTGGTGGACAAGATCGCCACGGGCGAGCGGCCACGGGACATGCGGCTCAGCGCCGATGGCCAGTCGATTTACCTGGTGGCGAGCAACGACGCCCGCATGGAAGTGATCGACGTGGCGACGCGGAAAGTCGTGCGCCAGTTCAGCGTGGGTGATGATCCGGAAATGTTCGCTATCCATCCGACCCTCGGGCGGGTGTATGTGGCCAATGAAGACGATGCCGAACTCTCCGTGTGGAATCTGGAGACCGGCGAAGCCATTGGGGAAGTGGAAGTGGGCGAAGAACCGGAAGGCGTGCTGATCAGTTCTGATGGCAAGACAGTGTATGTTACTTCAGAAGTTGCCAATCTGATTCATGTGGTCGATGCCGAATCTCTGGAGCTGACGAAAAACATCCAGGTGGACAAGCGCCCACGGCGGATGGTGGTCACGCAGAACAATCAACTGTGGGTGACCAACGAGGTGAGTGGCACGGTGAGCGTGATCGATCGGGACAGTCACGAGGTGGTGAAGACGCTGACTTTTGAGCCGCCGGGTTGGGGCGAGCGAATCATGTGGCCTTTGTGGATACCGCCACGGGTGAACCCAGCACTTATCTGTTGGTGGGCAATCGGGCGTGGAATGCGGCGCTCAACCGGGCCGGTGACCGACTCTATGTGGTGAATGGTTTAAGCGACGATTTGTCGATTATCGATGTACCCAATCGGCGGGTTCTGAAGTCGGTGCCGGTGGGACGAACCCCCCACACGGTGGTGGTAGTTGAGTAATAAAGCAGGCAGTTTTCGTCAGAACCAGCCGTCGAGGCGAATGAGAACGACCTCATTTTTAGCCAATATTTAGTTTAATTACTTATCTGAAAGAGGCGTGTTATGGCCATGAGCTTGTTTTCCAGAAGCAAGATTCTGGGTCGGTATCGCGAGTTAGTGATCGCGATTACCGTGTTTCTCATCATCGACTTAGGAGCGCTGGTTCTGAATTTCTACACGGCGTCGCAGATCGCGAGCGACGCGGTGGGAATCAACCTAGCAGGACGGCAGCGGATGTTGTCCCAGCGGATGACCAAGGCTTTGTTGCAGGTGGAGACGTCAACCTTGCGCGGGTTATCGACGGAAGATGCCATGAAAGAACTGGCGTTGGCGGTCAAATTGTTCGACAGCACTTTGGGAGGGTTTCTGAACGGTGCCACGGTAACCGGGGGGGATGGGAAGCCGATATTTCTGCGGGCCGTGACTTCTGTGGTCGGCAAAGAAGTCTTGCAGAAGAGCTTACCCGTATGGGAACCCTATTTGGAGAAGTTAACGACGGTGTTGAGCGGCACTTATACCGCATCGCAATTCGACGATGCCGTAGTGTACGCCAAGCAGAATAATCTGAAGCTGTTGGGGCTCATGAATGAGTTAACGACGGCGCTAGAAGCGGAAGCGACGAACCGGGCGGGGTTTCTGCGCCTAGTGCAGACCATCGCAATTACCCTGGCGGTGCTGAATTTTATCTACATTTTGGTGGATTTCATCGGCCGTTTGCGCAAGAGCGATGCGCAATTAGAAGTGGCACGGCAGGAAACCGTTGAGATTATGGATACGGTTTCTGAAGGATTATTCTTGCTCGATCAAGACGCAAAAATCGGCCAGCAGCATTCCAAGTCGCTGGTGTCGCTATTGGGAGAAGCGCAATTAGCAGGCAAGCGATTAATCGAATTATTTGTCCACCGCGTACCGGATAAGGTGCTTCAGAATGCGGAGGATTACATCAAGATGCTGTTCCAGAGCCATGTGAACGAGAAGCTCGTCAGGTCGCTGAATCCGCTCGATGACTTAGAAATCTACATTGAGAAACCCGAAGGCGGTTATGTGACGCGCCATCTGGAGTTTCAGTTTAAGCGGGTGTTCGACAAGCAGGGCCACATCATCCACATTCTCACGACGGCTTCAGACATTAGCGACCGCGTGCGTCTGAAGAAGGAACTCGAAGAATCGCAAAAGCGGGCAGAAGATCAGATGGATATGCTATTAAAACTGTTGCATCTGAATCCGACGGATCTGCAGACATTTCTCGCGCGCAGCCAACAGTCATTTGCGCAAATCAACGGCATTTTGCGCCAGCCGCCCCATCCGCAGACGGGTTATCAGAAGCATCTGCGCGATATTTTTACAGAAGCCCATAGCATAAAAGGCGAATCGGGGATGTTGGGGTTAGATTTTTTCATGGGCGAAATCCATGACTTTGAAGAGAAGCTACGGGAAGTGCAGACGCTGCCTAAGGCCACGGGCAACGAGATTTTGAGTTTAACGGTGCGCCTAAATCAGCTCATTGAGCGGGTTGAAAGCATTCAGAATCTCATTAACCGCGTGGGGCATCTGGGGGCGGTGTTTGGCATCAACAAGGCAACACAGGAAGCTGAAGAGAAAGGAATTTCTCAAGATTTGCGGAGGTTTTTGCGGCAGCTGGCTGAAAAACAGCAGAAGTCTGCCCAGTTGCTGTTTTCTGGCGAAGAGCATCTGAATCAGCTCACCGACAATCAATGCCAAGTGTTGAAAGACATTCTGATCCAATTTGTCCGCAACGCTTTAGTGCATGGCATTGAAGCGCCAGCGCTGCGTCAGGAGCGGGGCAAAGCGCGCATTGGGGAGATTGCCGTGGAGGTTAAGCTGCAGGGCGACGGGTTAACGGTGAATTTTCGCGACGATGGAGAAGGATTGGTGGCGGAAAAAATCCGCGCGGCGGCGATCCGCGTGGGTAAGTATACCGAGGCACAGTTGGCGCAATTTTCTGAAAAACAGGTGATTGGACTGATTTTCGAAGCAGGATTTTCTACGGCAAACCAAGCAGATCACGACGCGGGGCGCGGCGTGGGGATGGATGTGGTGCGGCAACGAATCCAGGAATTGGGCGGTAAAATGCGTTTAACCAATCAACCGGGACTATTTTGCGAGTGGTCGCTCTTTATTCCTTACTCGACTGCGGAGTCTATAGCGAATGCGAGTTAGTCATCCCAGTAGTGAACGCCCACCTAAACTGCTAATCGTGGACGATTCGGCGATTGTAAGGCGAACGATTCAGCGATTTGTGGCCCAAGCCCAGGTCGAAGTGGTGGGTACTGCCCCCAATGGGGTGGATGCGGTCGCTAAATTTAAGGAATTTCGACCCCAACTCGTGACTATGGACATCACCATGCCGCAAATGGATGGCATCCAATGTGTGGAAGCTATTTTAGCCATCGATTCGAGTGTAAAAATCCTCATCATTTCTGCCCTTGCCGACAAGGCGACAGCGATTGAAGCCATTATGAAGGGGGCAAATGGGTTTTTATGTAAGCCATTTTCGGAAAGAGAACTCAATGAGGCGATAAAAGAACTTATTGCCTTCCAAAAATAGCGAGGCCATGACAATGGAAGAAAACGACATTCGGGTGTTTATCGACAGTACCACCCATTATTTTAACCACGTGACCAATGTCCCCGCCGAGGTACAGGCTCCTTACTTGGTAGAATATCATTCTCCATTGGTCTATGACTTTACTGGTATGATCGGGATTGCAGGTAATCGTAGAGGGACGGTGTATTTCACGGCGCGTAAGCCGATGGTGCATCACCTGCTGATGCTTCAAGGCGAGAACGATATGAGCTCGGAGAATTGCTGCGACATTGTGGGAGAAATTGCCAACACGCTCTCTGGTAATGCGCGGCGCGTGTTGGGGAAAGATTTTATGATTTCTGTCCCGATAGTCTTTGACGGTAGCCCTCAACGGTTACAGCTCAGTCGTAATTGTCGGTCGTATGTCATTCCCATTCAATGGCGCAACCACCGAGCTGCCTTAACCGTCAGTTTGGAGTGAGCGTAAGGAAAGCAAGATTGGTTCGGTTTTTGGCCAAACTTCATGCCATTCAGCAAAAGCAGCGGCGGCCTGTTCAACAAGCATTCCCAAGCCGTCGCACACTAAACGAGCCCGATTTCTTTGACCCCATGCCATGAATGGCGTAGTTTTACCGTAAACCAAGTCGTACAACACGGTGTTTTCGGAACAAATCCCCCAAGGTAATGCGAGACTGTCGTCATGTAGACTGGCGGCAGTTGCGTTGATAATGAGATCAAATTCCCGATCTACTGAAGAATCTATGTCAACTACCTGGATTTTGCCCCATTTTTTGAATTGTCTGGCGAGCTGTTCTGCACGAGACCTCGTGCGATTAGTCAAGAAAAGCGATTGAATTCCCGATTCAAATAGGGGAACCACCAGTCCTTTAGCAGCCCCGCCCGCGCCAACCATTAAGACCCGCATGTTATTCAGGTCGAGTTGGTAATGAATCGTCAAATCGCGAATAAAACCGACGCCATCGGTGTTATCGCCGAGTAAACCCGTGGGACGCCAAATAATCGTATTGACCGCCCCTGCTTGCTGGGCCCGTAGAGTTTTTTCGCCGACAAATTCGTGGGCAAATTCCTTAAACGGCACGGTAATGTTGAGGCCGCGACCGCCTCGGTGAAAGAACTGGGTGGTAAAAGTATGAAAATCTGCCGAATTAATGAGAAAAGCCGCGTAAGTCATGGGAATACCGCACTGAATCGCAAACTGTCGGTGAATTTGCGGTGATAAACTATGGTGGATGGGATTGCCCACCACGCCATAGGCTAAAGGGGCTTTTTCAGCCATTGGGCTACCTTTTTTGCGGCATAGGTCAAAATTGCATCCGCACCCGCGCGTTTCATGCTGAGTAAGGATTCGAGGAAAATTGCCCGTTCATCGAGCCAACCGCATTGGGCGGCGGCCATTAGGGCGCTGTATTCGCCGCTGACTTGGTAAACCAAGGTGGGTTTTTGGAATCGCTGTTTGATGCGGTACACAATGTCTAAGTAAGGCATGCCGGGTTTAATCATCACCATATCCGCGCCCTCCTCTAGGTCTAATTGGACTTCCCAAAAGGCTTCATCGCCATTGGCGGGATTCATTTGATAGGTTTCCTTACTACCCTTACCTAAATTGCTCGCCGAACCAACCGCATCGCGGAAAGGACCGTAATAACTCGACGCGTATTTTGCGGCATAGGACAAAATCACGATGTCGGGATGGTTTTGGGACTCCAATGCCCGACGTAATGCGCCAATGCGACCGTCCATCATGTCCGACGGGGCCACAATGTCAGCGCCCGCCTGGGCATGGCATAAGCCCTGTTTAATGAGGGCTTCAATGGTTTTATCGTTCAAAATCAAACCATCATTACCGACAATGCCATCTTGGCCATGGCTGGTGTAAGGATCTAGCGCAATGTCGGTAATGATCATTAGCTCGGGAAATCGCGCCTTAATTTGGCGAATGATTTGAGGAATGAGGCCGTTTTCATTCCAAGCCTCAGCGGCATCGAGGGTTTTCTGACTGTTCTCAATAATCGGAAATAACGCCATGGCGGGAATGCCGAGTTCACACAGGCTTTCCGCCTCGCGCAACAAATCGGCAACTGACAAACGGTGGATCTTCGGCATCGACGGTACCGCGACGGTCTCGCCGT
This sequence comes from Candidatus Competibacteraceae bacterium, assembly GCA_036846405.1. GTDB lineage: Bacteria > Pseudomonadota > Gammaproteobacteria > Competibacterales > Competibacteraceae > DAIUCA01. The sequence continues at coordinate 23,813 of DAIUCA010000006.1, read as the reverse complement.
GGGTTACAAACACCGGCTGAATAAGGTCGGCACTGGTGAGCTGGTGTTCGCTAACCAGTCGGCGGAGGTTTTCCGTGCGGCGCAGCCGACGGGGTCGATGTTGGGGAAAAGCCATAACGATTCTGCTCTTTGTTGTAAATAGCCCACACTTTGATTGTTTTGAGGGCAAAATAGCGAATAACCCGCGAAATATTGGATTTCGGCAATTTTGCTGGCGATCACTGGAATGGGACTTAGCGCACAGGCGACGGCAGGACCATCGGCGCGGATAGTGGCCATTTGCCGTGAGATTCCGCCATATGAAGTTCGAGTTGTGGGAAGGGGATGGTGATGCCAGCAGCTTGTAAATGATGCCAAAAGTCGAGATGTAACTGATGTACGGTTTTGAATCGGTCGCCAATCTCTGCCACGAAGGCGAATACCTCGAATTCTACGGAATAATCGCCAAATCGGCGCAGCCACACGGTGGGTGTCGGCTCAGTAAGCACGGTAGGATTATCTTGAAGAGCCGCTTCAAGTAGGCCGAAAGCCTTCCTGGGGTCGGCTTGGTAAGGAATACGAACTGTAATAACGAGTCTGGTGATATTGTCCGACAGCGTCCAGTTAGTCACTGTACCAGTAATGAGGCTCTTGTTTGGGATAACAATTTCCTTGTTATCCCAATCAACAATGGTGGTTGCCCGTAAGCGAATGCGGCTTACGGTACCGTGATTACCGTCAACAGTGACGGTATCGCCCACGCGCAATGGGCGTTCGAGTAATAAAATGATCCCTGAGACAAAATTAGCGAAAATTTCCTGTAAACCGATGCCCAATCCGACACCTACGGCAGCGACGAGCCATTGTAATTGGGACCAGGGCAAACCAAGTTGGTCGAGTCCCATGACAATGCCGCCGCCCACCAGGATGTAACGCAAAATGGCGACGAGGGCATAACGGCTGCCGCTGTTTAAGCCCGTAAAAAGAATCTCAAGTGTACCGGGAAGGTTGGTACTGATGAGTGGAATCAGGGCGAAAATCGCCGCACTGATGAGTAAATTTCCTAGATTGAAGGTCATTTTGCCGCCCAGCGCCGTCGAGAAGGCAATTTCTTCGAGGGCGGGCAATAAATTGCCCCAAATCGGCCAAAGTCCAATCAAGAATCCCAAACCCAGACCTAGGTTGAGCAAACTGCGCACTTGGGCGTTTATGTCCTGTAAGGACAGGTCGGGCATGGCGTTGATGGCGGTTTCGGCATCTTTTTGCCGCGCTTCTCGTCGGGCTAGAGCGCGTTGAAACGCCAATTTCCTAGCAGCAATGCTTAAACTGCGCAGTAGCAACTGTAATAACAGCATGCCGACGACGAGTAGTAAGAAAGTTTTGAATAGGCGATCGCCAATCTGATCGGCGCTGTAGCTGTAACCAAGCGCGGAAAGTAGCCCTAAAGCCAGGAAAGGAAACCAAAGCAAGGAAAATAACCATTGTTGCCAGTTTTTTTGGGGTATCCGCCCCATGGTGGTAAAAATGAGTAAGCTAACCGCAATTTGTAAGGAAAAGTGGCTGGTTTGCCTAACGACGTCGCTTAATGTTCCCCAATGGGGGGTCATAGATTGCCAAATACTCAATGCTGTCCAACCGATGATGAGCAAATAGGTCACCAGACGGACTGGAAAAGCAAGGGCGGGAGACCAACAAAAGTGGATAATTCCCACACCTTTGGGCTGAAATAGCAGATTAATGGTTAAAAGTAAGAATAAACTGATTGTTGTGAGGCTTTCTTGGAATATCGCCCAAAAAATCAGGGGTAACGGGGCTGCCATAATCAGCGTTACAAGTAAGGCGCGGAGCGTGTATTGCAGTTGGTCACGGCCCACTTTGCCGATAGGGTCTGCGAGTTGAATCAGTCGATACTGCCAAAATCGGTGCATTAATGCCAAAATTAAGGCAATTAGGCTGATTATTTGGACTTTTAAGGAGATTTCGGGAAAAAGTAAGGGCGGTAAAGGGGATGGCCAAGTAAACTGGCGCCAGGCTTGGTCTAGGCGCGGGGCGGTGGGGAGCCACAGGAGCCAGCGATCCAGGAGTTGCCGATTTTGGGCCGCTAAGTCGATGAGGCGTCGTTGATTTTGGTCGAGGGCGATCCACTGGTTAAGCAGGTTGCCGTAGCTCGTTTGGAGTCGGTCGTAAAGCAGTTTGCGGTCGCTAAGCCGTTGTAACAGCGCTTCGCGAGCTGATTTCTGCGCGTCTGGCGGGAGGGCTTTAAGCCGAGGATCAGAAATCAGTTGTTGATGGGTTTTGTGCCAATTCAGCAGTGCCGTATCGATTTCGTGTTGTGCAAGGCGCGCGGCCACGATGTTCCGCTGACGCTGGCGGGTATCTCGTTCGTAGGCGCTCACATTGGGTAACTGTTGGCGTTCGGCTAACAAAATAGGGCCGAGGGCCTCGTTAAAGCCCGCGATACCAATCTGCTGATTGACCCGCTGGCTGCGAATTTCTAGCTGCCGAAGCTGATCGTTAAGGGCCAGTTGTTGGGTTTCGATCTGCAGCTGTTGGTCGGTGACCTGCTGTAGCTGCTGATTGAGCTGATTGTTGATGGCAAGGGCTTCTTGGAGAAAATCCGGCTGGGGCGTGTCGGCGGGCGGATGAGCCTGGGTTTGGGCCACCACGGCGACGGCCGCTTCCCGTTGGCGCTCGTTGCGAATGGTGTGCAACTGAGCCAGCGCAGTTTTCAGGGCGTCAATGCGGCGATTGGCCACATTTTGTTCCGCAGTGAGCCACGAGACCCACGGGTCGTAGATGGCGCGTTCCAGATCGAGTAACTGTTCTTGGAGTGCGGTTAGCTGTTGTCTGGCTTGCCATGCCGTCAGTTGGGGCAGAATTTGTCCGTTGGCTCCATCGCTCAATGTGGCCTGCCGCAGCCGCAGCTCCGCCTGGGCTGCCTGCACCTGACGACTTTCCGTCTGCCAGGCGGTGACGCGATTCTGAAGACTCGCCAATTGTTGGCTGAACTCATCTCGTTGTCGTTCAGCAGTCTGCAATTGCGTCTGTAACCCGACAATTTGCGCTTCTAACGCCACCATATTGGTTGCTGGTTCAACTAAAACGACGGGTTCAGGGCGTTGTAGTTGGTCTCTGAGCTTGGCGATGTCGCCGGGTAACCGCTGTTGGAGGGTTTGTAGGGAGAGCAACCGCTCCTGAAGCTGCGCCGCCCGTTCCGTATCTTCCCGCGCTGCTTGTAATTGCGCCCGCACCAGAACATCGGCGGGATTGTCTGCCGACAGCGTCGCAAGCTGCTTTTCGATTTCTGATAACGATAGCCCCTGTCCGTAAGTCCACTCGCTACCTAACAGCCATCCCGCGAGCAGTACGCCCCATGGCCCTCCTCCCACTCGTTGTTTGAATTGCCGCATCAATTTGTGTGTACCGCCATAAAAATTGCTTGAAAAAATCAATAGTTAAAAACAGTTTCGGGCTGACAGTGTTTAACAAAAACAGCAGTTTTTTCTTGGTGTTCTGTGATAGAGATTGCGACTCATCAGGGACGGTGACGCACATCAGGGAGGTGTGAATAAAAATTGCTGATGGCATATCCACATCAAACAATAACTAAGAGGCCCGTATTGATGAACGCATCCACGCCAACGCCCCATTGGCAACTCACGAGCGCAGATAAAAAACGCTTTCGTGCAAGTCTGAAACAATGTCTGGAACATCCGAATTTCATTGATTTGTTCTACGACTATTTCGTTAACTCGTCGCCTGAAGTGGCGGCAAAGTTTATCGATACCGACATGCTGCACCAAAAGCAGATGTTAAAAAACTCGCTCTATGTGCTGGAACTCATGGCAGGCCATGACCCCAACACCATGAACAGCTTGCAGTCGCTCGCTCAATCCCATAACCGTCACGGTCATGCGATTCACAGCAATCTGTACGAACTCTGGCTCGAAAGCATTCTGAAAGCGGCGCGTCAATGCGACAGCCAATTCGACGACGCCACCGTTCGCGTGTGGCGCCAAGCTATGTTGCCAAGCATCGATTTTCTGCGTTCTCGCTATTAAATCGCCCAAATAAAACCCCCGCTTCCTCGACGGAAGCGGGGGTTTTTTTGTAGAAAAATCAATGGTTTACGTCGAAATTTACGGCGTCACGTAATCGTATTGACCCGACGCATCCCACACATAGACCACATAGCCCGGTGCGGTCACATCGCCCTTCTCGTCAAAGCCAATCGTGCCCAGCACCGTGTCGAATTGCGCCGTTTTCAATGCCTTCGCCACCGCTTCCGGATCTACCGTGCCCGCCGCCTGCACCGCCTGAATGTAGGCTTGCACCGTGCCGTAGGTGTACAGGGTGTAGCCTTCTGGCTTCACGCCTTGCGCTTCAAACCGCGCCACCAGCTCGGCGTTTTTGGGGTCCTTGGCCGGATCGGGACTAAACGTCATCAGCGTACCGGTGCCGGCTTCGCCCGTGACAGCCCAAAACTCCGAAGTCACCAGGGCATCGCCGCCCATCAGGGTCACATTCATGCCCTGCTCTTTGGCCTGGCGCAGAATCAGACCCGATTCCGTGTGATAGCCGCCCACATAAATCAAACCCACGTTGGCCTGCTTCATCTTGGTGACCAGCGCCGAATAGTCCCGCTCGCCCTTGGTGTACGCCTCAAACATCACTTCTTGAATGCCATTGGCGTTCAGACGCTTTTTGGTTTCTTCCGCCAGCCCCTGACCGTAGGCGCTTTTGTCGTGAAGAATCGCAATCGGCGTGTCTTTGAAGTTCGCGGCAATAAAATCACCCGCCATCACGCCCTGTTGGTCGTCGCGGCCGCAGGTGCGGAACACATTCTCAAAACCCTGTTCGGTGAGCTTCGGATTGGTCGATGCGGGCGAAATCTGCACGATGCCTTCTTCGTTGTAGACCGCTGACGCCGGAATCGACGAACCGGAGCAGAAGTGGCCCGCCACAAATTTCACGCCCTTACGGGCTAATTCGTTCGCCACGCTCACCGCTTGACGGGGATCGCAAGCGTCGTCGCCCACTTCGAGCTTCAACGTGTACGTGGTCTCGCCCACTTGAAATCCGCCGGCAGCGTTGATGTCGGCCACCGCCGCTTCCGCGCCGCGCCGCATCTGATCGCCAAAGGTGGCTTCAGAACCCGTCATTGGCCCTGCGGTGGCGATGATGAGCTCTTGCACTTCGGCATATGCCGTCATGCCCATGAATGTCGCGACTAACGCCGCTAATAACTGCTTTTTCATACAACCTCCGAAACAACATTGTGGAAGAAAATCAAGGGGTTAAGCCTCAGAACGATCGACATCCGTGTAGTGGAAGGGGCCGCGGTGGCGGTACAGCCAGGGGTATTGCGTGACCATTTTGCGGACATGGGTCAGGCGATAGGCCGTCAGGCCCACGGCCACCAACACCGCCATTTCGATAACCAGCGCCGACAGCACCAGTAACGGTTCTTTGAACAGGGCAAAGCTCAGAAAGCGCCACACGAAGGCCAGCAGCCCGCAGTAGAGATACACCCGCCAGACGGCGAGCCAGTTGCTGGCGATGGCCATGCCGGTCATGGCCGCCGCCCAGCCAATCAACAGGCCCATGCCCAGAAAGACGGCGGGCGACGAGCCGAGCACGCTGTGTAGAAGCGTTAGGTTTTCAGAAGACATCTCAATGGCCTCCTTCCAGATACGCCGCGCGGATTTCCGGATGATCCAGCAGCTCTGCACCCGTGCCCTGCATGACGATTTTGCCGGTCGCCATCACATACGCTCGATGGGCCAGCTTCAGCGCCACATGGGCGTTCTGTTCCACCAACAGAATCGGCAAGCCGCTCTGGTTGATCTCTTTGATGATCTCGAAAATCTGCTTCACCAGCAGCGGCGCGAGGCCCAGGGAGGGTTCGTCCAACAACAACAACCGGGGCCGACTCATGAGGGCGCGACCGATGGCCAACATCTGCTGTTCGCCCCCGGAGAGGGTGCCGCCCCGCTGGCTTTGGCGTTCTTTCAGACGGGGAAACAGCTCGAAAACCCGCAGCAAGTCCGCAGCAAACAGGGATTCGTCGGCGGTAATCGCGCCCATTTGGAGATTTTCCAGCACGGTCATCGCGGGAAAAATCCGCCGGCCTTCCGGCACCTGGGCCACACCGCTGCGGATGATTTCGTAGGTATTCATGTGGGTGATGTCGATGCCGTCGAACTCAATGCGCCCCGCCGCCGCTCGCGGATGACCGCAGATGGTCATCAACAGCGTGGATTTACCGGCGCCATTGGCACCGATGAGCGTGACGATTTCTTCGCCGTGTACCGTGAGATCGACGCCTTTTAGCGCCTCGATCGGCCCGTAAAACGTGTGCACCCCGTGCAAATGCAGCATCTATGGCGTCTCCAGGGCGGGTTTCATCGACAGGTCGTCTTCGTCGGGTTCACCCAAATAGGCGCGAATCACCGCCGGATGGTTGCGCACCACCACCGGTGGGCCGTCGGCGATCCGTTGGCCGTAATCCAACACCACAATGTGGTCGGAAATCTCCATCACCACGCTCATGTCGTGCTCGATCAACAACACCCCAATGCCCTCGCGGTCGCGGATGCCCCGCAGTAACGCGTTGAGTTCAGCCGATTCTCGCGGGTTCAATCCCGCGGCCGGTTCGTCCAGACACAGCAGGCGCGGGCGAGTACACATGGCGCGGGCAATTTCCAAGCGCCGTTGGGCGCCGTAGGGCAGGCTGCCGGCGGGCCAATCGGCCACGGCGACCAAATCCACCCGCTCCAGCCAGCCGCACGCAAACTCCAACGCCGCCTGTTCGGCCTTGCGGTAGGACGGCAGCCCAAACAGCCCCTTCAGACTGAACCGCGAGGCGTGCATCAGAAATTGGTGCTGCGCGACGATCAGATTTTCCAACACGGTCATGGCGGGGAATAGACGAATGTTCTGGAACGTGCGGCCCACGCCCTGTTGGGCGATCTCGTGGCCGGCGAGCTGTTCCAGATAAATCGGACGGTCGGTGTGGAGGGTGATGCGGCCCACGGTGGGGCGGTAAAACCCGGTGATGCAGTTAAACACTGTGGTTTTGCCTGCGCCGTTGGGGCCAATAACGGCGGTGATTTCCCGCGGTTTTGCCGTAAACGACACATCGTTAACCGCCACCAGGCCGCCAAAACGCATGGTGAGATGCTCGACGGTGAGAAGTGGGGGCGTCATGGCGCGGCCTCCGGCGTTGCGGTGGGCAGGTCGGCTTTGGGTGGACGGGATTTGGGATAACGGATGGTGGGATCCCGATGGGACAGCAGACCGCGCGGGCGCCAGATCATGATGAGCACCATGGCCGCGCCGAAGAGCAACATGCGGTATTGGGCGAAGTCGCGGCCCAGTTCGGGCAGCAACACCAGCAGTAAAGCGGCGAATACCACGCCGATTTGGCTGCCCATGCCGCCCAATACCACGATGGCTACGATGACCGCCGATTCGTGGAACGTGAAACTTTCGGGGCTGATAAACCCTTGGCGGGTGGCGAAAAACGACCCAGCAAAGCCCGCGAACATGGCGCCGATGGCGAAGGCCGTGAGCTTGGTGGTGGTGGGATCGATGCCGAGGGAACGACAGGCAATTTCGTCTTCGCGGATGGCTTCCCAGGCGCGGCCAATGGGCAGCCGTCGGATGCGCAGGGTGAAAAAGTTGGTGACGAGCGCCAGCACCAGAATCAGGTAATAGAGAAAAATGATCCGATGGAGCGGGCTAAAGCTCAGCTCGAAGAACTGGTGGAATGCGATGTCGCCTTCGGCGGGGTTGCGGGTGAATGGCAAGCCGAAGAACGAGGGCCGTTCGATGCCGCTGATGCCGTTGGGGCCGCCGGTCACTTCCTGCCAGTTAATGAGCACCACGCGGATGATTTCGCCAAAGCCGAGGGTGACGATGGCGAGGTAATCGCCCCGCAGGCGTAGGACCGGAATGCCGAGGGCGATGCCGAAGAGGGCGGCAAACAGCCCAGCTAGGGGCAAGCACAGCCAAAACGACAGGCCAAAGTTGAGGGAGAGCAGGGCGTAGCTGTAGGCGCCCACGGCGTAGAACGCCACATAACCCAGGTCTAGCAGCCCCGCCAGGCCGACGACGATATTCAGACCCCAGCCGAGCATGATGTAGATGAGCACGGTGGTGGCGAGGTCCACCACATAGCGGTCGGCAAACGGCAGCAGCGGGAGTGCGAGTGCGAAACCGATGCCGAGCACCGCAAATACCAGGGTGGTCCACCACCAGAGGGCGTCGGCGGTTTGGCTGTTGACGGTGTGACGGGCCAGGCGCTGCCCCAGATTCTGGGCGGCCAGCAGATTCAGCAGAAAGCGGCCCACAAACACGATGGTTGTCGCCGTGAGCACCCAATTCAGATGAGTTTCGATGGCGAGGCCGCGGCTCACATCGGTAATGCGCAGGCCCACCAGCGGAATGGTTAAGCCCGCCATGACTAGGGCGGCGAGCCCGGCATCTTTCAGGGCGTGGGGTAAGGAAAATGCCGCCATTGACTACACCTTCTCGATTTCGGGTTTGCCCAGTAGGCCGGTGGGCCGAAAAATCAACACGAGCACCAAAATGGAAAAAGCCGCCACATCCTTGTAGGCAATCGAAAAGTACGCCGACCACAGGGCTTCGATGAGTCCCAAGATTAGGCCGCCGAGCATGGCACCGGGTAAGGAGCCGATGCCGCCTAACACGGCAGCCGTGAAGGCTTTCATACCGGCAAGGAAACCGATGAAAAAGTCGACGACGCCGTAGTACAGGGTGAACATGAGTCCTGCAATGGACGCAAGCACGGCTCCAATAATGAAGGTGACGGAAATGGTGCGATCCACATGAACGCCGAGTAAGGATGCCATCAGGCGGTCCTGTTGACAGGCGCGTTGAGCGCGGCCTAGGGGGGTTTTTTGGATGATGAAGGCAAAAATCACCATGAGTAGCAGCGTAATCACCCAAATGGTGATTTGGATGGTGCTAATTTGGACGGTAAAGCCTTGGTCCTCAAACAGCGTAAATCCGCCTTGAATCAAGGGAGGTAAGGGCCTTACTCGGGCGCCTTGGAATACTTGGATGTAATTTTGTAAGAAAATTGACATGCCAATGGCAGAAATCAGCGGGGCAAGGCGGGGGGCGCGGGCCATGCGCAAAGGACGGTAGGCAATGCGTTCGAGAGTCCAGCCGTACAGGGCGGTCACGATCATGGTGGTTAAGGCCATGCAGAAAATCATGACCGCGACTTCAGTGAGACCCAATTGGCTTAAAACCACGAAAGTAATGACGGTAATGAACGCCCCGATCATGTAAATCTCGCCGTGGGCAAAGTTAATCATGCCGATAATGCCGTACACCATGGTGTAACCGATGGCAATGAGGCCATAGATCATGCCCAGAGTAATGCCGTTAATGAGTTGCTGTGTGAGATAGCCCATGACTTTTCTGGCGTTTATTGTCGATGGGCCGAATAGACCGTGGGAGATTCCCTGAATTGCATCGCCGACATTTGTCGCGGGAATTTTATCGGCGGGTAAGGGTTAGCGGCGCAAACCCGTGCCCGAGGGGCTAAAAATGGATTCGTCGCCGTAGCGCAGGCGGTTGGCTGATCCGGGGGCAGTGCGTTGCCGATGCGGCGGCGGTCGGCCGGGGTATTGATTGATAACGCAGTTATTGCAGTAAATCGGCGCATTTTCGGGGCGTCGATGGGTGTGCCGTCGTTCGCGACTGTCGGTATTACGAGACTTGTCGGTATGGAATGACTGCCGATGGTCAGTTGAGTCGGCGAGAGCGGGGATTATTCCTCCCAGCAGTAGCGATAAAACGAGAAATCCACGAAAACCCATGATTTTTGTGCTCCTAACTAACTAACGTGAGTTGACGGTAATCGGTGGCGGCCAAAGGGGCGCATTTATAGTAAAAGGCCGTCGCCAAAGGTTAGGCCTGCGGGCTTAACTTTCCCTTTGAACCCCGAATCACCCCTGAGGTTGTTGCGCGTGAATGCTTCGCAAGTGATCCCCCGAACCCACGACCCGCTTCCCGCCGTCGTGCCCCCCGCGAAGGCCACGAGTCCGCTGTCGCTGAAAAATCTGCGGCAAATCATGGCGGGACGGATGCCCGGCCAGCTCATCATCCAAATTACCGACCAGTGCAACGCGTCCTGTGCCCAATGCGGTATGCGGCGGGAAAACGACTATGCGCGGGCGACGCTGAATCCCGACGACATTAAGCGGCTCATCGACGCCGCCGCCGAACGGGGCGTCCAGGCGATTTCCTTCACCGGTGGCGAGCCACTGCTGTATCTCAAAACCATTACCGAATGCGCCCAACACGCCAAATCCCTGGGGATTCCTTACGTGCGCACGGGTACGAATGGCTTCATGCTCAAGGGCCATCAAAAGCCCGATTTTGCCGGCAAGGTGGAAAAACTGGCGGTTTCCTTAAAAGAAGCGGGTTTTTATACCTTTTGGATTAGCGTGGATTCGGCTGATGTGGGGGTTCACGAGCGCAACCGCGGATTACCGGACACGGTGGCGGGGTTTGAAAAGGCGTTGCCGATTTTCCACCGGGTTGGGCTGTATCCGTCGGCTAACTTGGGCATCAATCGCTATGTGGCGGGGCCTGAACAGCCCCCCTCCGTCACGGCCGACGGTGGCGAGGCGTTTTATGCCCATTTCCGCGAGGGGTTCCGCCGTTTTTATGCGTTTGTGGAAAACCTCGGCTTCACCATCGTGAACTGCTGTTATCCGATGAATTTCGATAATGAAGACCAAAAGGCCGTCTACACCGCCACGGCAACCGATGATTTCGTGATTTTTAGCGATCAAGAAAAATTGCCGTTATTCCGCGCCCTTGCCGACACGATCCCCGAGTTTCGCAGCCGTTTGCGGATTTTTACGCCGTTAAGCTCGCTCCACGCCATGATTCGCCATTACGGCGGCGCGGTGGATCGGAGTTATGGCTGTCGCGGCGGCATCGACTACTTTTTCGTCGATGCCCAGACCATGGACACCTATCCCTGCGGCTTTCGCGGCCAGGAAAACCTGGGCAAGTTCTGGGATTTGGACATGAACGCCCTCAAACAGAAGCCCTGGTGCAAGCAATGTGACTGGGAATGCTTCCGCGACCCGTCAGAACTCACCGGACCGATTTTGGACCTGTTTTCTCAACCCTGGTCCATGATGCAGCGCCTCATCACCGACCCCACCTACGCGCGCATTTGGCGCAACGACCTGCGTTATTACCGCGCTTGTCACTACTTCAACGCCCAATTGCCGCCCAATACCCAAAAGCTGCAAGCCTTCGCCAAGCCCTAAACCAAGCCCCCCCCGAGAGGCACTAAGCGCCATCCCCCTCCGGAGCTGCGCTATGCCTCTTTCGCCGACCTCGCCGTACCCGCACCGCGACAAAATCGTGTCCCTCGCCGACGCCATCGCTCTGATCCACGACGGCGATACCCTCGCCACCGGCGGGTTTATCGGGGCAGGGTTCGCCGAAACCCTCGCTGTTGGCCTCGAACAGCAGTTTTTAACCGCCCAACAGCCTCAAAATCTCACCCTCATCTATGCCGCGGGTCAGGGCGACGGCAAGGGCAAGGGACTAGACCATTTTGCCCACGAAGGGCTGGTGCGGCGGGTGATCGGCGGTCATTGGGGCTTGGCGCCCAAGCTGGGCCAAATGGCCATGCGCAACCAAATCGAGGCCTACAACCTGCCTCAAGGCTGCATTAGCCATTTGTTTCGCGACATCGCCGCCCACAAACCGGGCACGGTGAGCCGCGTGGGTTTAGGCACCTTTGTCGATCCGCGCTTTGGCGGCGGCAAATTGAATACCCGCACCATCGAAGACCGCGTGGAACACCTCACCCTCGGGGGCGAAGAGTTCCTGTTTTACAAGGCGTTGCCGATTAACGCGGCGTTTTTGCGGGGCACCACCGCCGATCCGGACGGCAACATCACCCTCGAACACGAGGCGTTGACCCTCGAAGTCCTCGCCATCGCCCTGGCCACCCACAATTCCGGGGGCGTCGTCATCGTCCAGGTGGAGCGGGTCGCCGAGCGGGGCAGCCTCAAGCCTCGGGACGTGAAAGTGCCGGGGGTGCTGGTGGACGCGGTGGTGATTGGCGAACCCGAACACCAGTGGATGACCTTTTCCACCCCCTACAACCCGGGCATGACCGGCGAAATGCGCATTCCCATGAACCAGATCGCGCCTATGGCCTTGGACGAGCGCAAAATCATCGCTCGCCGAGCCGCCTTTGAGTTACAGGCGAATTCCGTGGTGAACCTGGGGATTGGCATGCCCGAAGGTGTCGCCGCCGTGGCCAACGAAGAGGGCATTTTGGAGGCGATTACGCTCACCACCGAACCCGGTTCCATTGGGGGGATGCCGGTGAGTGGGCTTGACTTTGGGGCGGCAATTAACGCCCACGCGGTGATCGACCAGCCTTACCAATTCGATTTTTACGACGGCGGCGGTTTAGACGCGGCGTTTTTGGGCCTCGCCCAGGTGGATCAGCAGGGCAATGTGAATGTGAGCAAGTTTGGCCCAAAACTGGCGGGGGCCGGGGGCTTCATCAACATCAGCCAAAACGCCAAGCGCCTGTGTTTTCTGGGGACGTTTACGACGAAAAGCGACATCGCCATCGAACAGGGCAAGCTGCGGATTCTGAAAGACGGCACCGCGAAGAAATTTGTCGCCGAGGTGGAACAGCGCACCTACAGCGGCCCCAACGGGGCGGTGCGGCATCAGCCCGTGCGGTACATCACGGAACGAGCGGTGTTTCAGCTCACCGCCGAGGGCTTGGAATTGATCGAAATCGCGCCGGGCGTGGATTTAGAACGGGATGTGCTGGCACTGATGGATTTTCGCCCCCGCATTAGCCCGCTGTTGCGGGAAATGGATGCGCGCATTTTCCGCGATGAACCCATGAATTTGCAGGCGGAATTGATTCGGATGCCCTTAGAGAGCCGCATCGTTTACCAGCCGTCGTCGAACATGTTGTTTGTGAACTTCGAGGGCTTGGTGGTGCACGACGCCGAGGAAGTACAGGCGATTCAAGAGCGGGTGACGGCATTGCTCGAGCCGCTGGGCCATCGGGTGAAAGCGGTGGTGAACTACGACCACTTTACGATTGCGCCGGCGGCTTTAGGGCCGTACAGCCAGATGGTGAGCGAACTCACAGAACGGTTTTACGACAACGTGGTGCGGTACACCACGAGTGCGTTTTTGCGCATGAAACTCGGTGAAGCCCTCGCCGAACGCCGTTTGGCGCCGCATATCTACGAAACGGCGGAAGAAGCCCAAGCTCATCTGTAAACCGCCTTGCCGACGGTCGATTTACAGGCGGTAGAGTTTGACGGGCTTATCGAACAGCCCATTTCTACCAAGACGGGCCGATTCCACTGCGATGCCCTGCTGCCGCAGGGCTTGAATGACCTCGGGTTTGATGAGGGCCTCGCAGTAGCGTTTTTCGTTGGGCACCACCTCGGGGCCGCCGGTAATGCGCAGGTGATTCACTAAAATCCGCAAAAACGACGGCAGAACGGGTTTCCCATCCGGCTCTTGATGGCTGGCGGACGGCGATGGCCGACGGCTGGGGATGTTGGGCAGGGTCAATTCGAGCAGCTCGGTATCGAAGCGCGTTTGGGGACTGCTGAGTTGGCCAGCCAAGCGAAAGGCAATCTCGTTCCACTGGTTGACTGGACCGTCTGGAATCTCAGCATGGATGTTTAAGCCCGCCAAGCGCTCCAGAAAGGCCGGTTCGTGGAGCAAATCGCAGCGGCAAATCAGGTAAAACACGCTGCGCACCTTTTCCTCAGGGCTATCCCGTTTCATCACGAATTGCTGGTCGGTGCTGAGCTTGATGCGCCGTTCGATGGCCATGGCTAGGTCGTTGAGGGTTTCGGGGGCGATGTGCAGGTGCTGCTGCATGAGCGCATCCGGCATAAACATCTCGTAAAACCGCCCTTCTTCCACCGGAACCAGCATTAAGCCGAGCTCGTTGAGAAAGCTCTGGCGGTAGCCCTGCATGGCGTTGAAGAGCTGCACCAGGTTGGGGGGCAAGATCACCCGGTCGCCGCCCCACACGGCGCGGTCGATGAGTCGGCGCAAAATCGCTTCCGGGGCGTCGACGAGCCGAAACCGCCGTTGCACTGCGTTGTCCCGCAGGTCGAGGGCGCGGGTATTCGTGCGCCGCGAGCCCACCACGAGCACATCCACCCCAAAATGCCGCAGGGTGCCGCAGAGACTGCGGGCGCCAATCACATCGAAACGGGCGCTATCCCAATGGGTTTCGGCGAAATGTTCCACCAGGGGGTCGGCGGGCACGACCAGGCCCGCTTTTAAGGCGTTGCCCTCGGCGCGGGCCGTGAGCTGAATGGGTAAGTTGCTGCTTTTAATCCGCGCCAAGCCGTTTTGTAGCTGGGAAAATGACCGATTGCGGAAATCCAGCACGGTTTTTGGGCTGATTTCCTCTTGCACAAAATCGAAGGCTTGCACGATCGGTTCAAACCGATGCAGTCCCTGTTCGCGCAGCATTTTTAGGCGCTGTGACCAGCGCAACTCATCAAAAGCCATGTAATTTCCTCAATCGGGGGCAGTTGCGCTGTGGATGTGATGTAACGCACAGCACACATTGAGTGCGAATTATTGCCACGGTTTCTACCCACGCTAAGACGCGATTAAGGCGTCGCTGTTGACGGTGAGGCGAGCAGAAACAACGGCTGATTTGCCCCGTCGGTCAGCGTCGTCAAGGCCACGTCGTCTTTTAAGTCCACGCCCGACAGCTGCCGTCGCCGCGCTTCGACGAGCAAATACGCCAGCTTGTGGGCGGCGAAGGCATAGCTCAGGCCCTCGGGGGGCCGAATGTTGGAAAGGCAATTGCGCTCGGCATCGGTGCGGCCTACCCGCGGTTCGTAGGTGAGATAAGCCCCCAAACTGTCGGGGGCGCTCAATCCTGGCCGTTCGCCAATCAGCACCACCACGAGCGTTGCCCCCAACAAGGCGCCAATCTCGTCGCCAATCGCCACTCGTCCCTGTTCCACCACCACCAGCGGCCCCACGCGCCAGTCGGTCGGCAATTTCACCCGAGCGGCGGCGTAAAACGCCACGGCGTGGTCGTGAATCGCGCGGGCTGAGAGCCCATCCGCCATCACAAACACCACGTCGTAGGGCGCAGTGCTCACCTCCCCCAGGCTCTGGAGCCGTTGACGGGCGGCATCGTCCAGACGACGGCCCCAGTCGGGACGCTGCAAGTAGGTCACCCGATTTGCTGCCGCGCTGTGTACCACCACCGGAGTCGTGTTGAGGGGGGCGAGCTGTCGCTGGATTAAGGCCACGTCCAGGGGAAGGTGTACCGCGTCCCGCGCTCGGGCATGGGCCAGTTGAAACGCCAAATGCCGTTGGGTGGGCAGACTCACGCCCGTGCGGCCCAAGGCAATCCGCGCCGGCGTGAGTTGGCGCAGCCCTTCCCATGGATTCGCCACGGTGAGGTCGGCAGCGGGCGTGGGATCGGCGGGCATGGGGTCGAGAAGCTCATCGTTCATGGCAGTGACCGAGCGTGATCGAGGGCCGCCAGGGCGGTTTGGAACCTGCTGGGGAGTTCCGTAGCCAGGCGAAGCGGTTCGCCACGGGCGGCGTCGTGGGCAAAAATTCCCTGGCGATGGAGCCAGTCTTCAAACTCCGGCGCCGGCCGCAGCCCCAACAGCCGCCGCACATACAGCGCGTCGTGGAACGAGGTGGTTTGGTAATTCAGCATCACGTCGTCGCTGCCGGGAATGCCCATGATGTAGTTGCAACCCGCCGCGCCCAGCAGCGTGAGCAGGGTGTCCATGTCGTCTTGATCGGCTTCCGCGTGGTTCGTGTAGCAGATGTCGCAGCCCATGGGGATGCCGAGCAATTTGCCGCAGAAATGATCCTCCAGACCGGCGCGGATGATCTGCTTGCCGTTGAACAGATATTCCGGACCGATAAATCCCACCACCGTGTTCAACAGCAGGGGCCGATACCGCCGCGCCACCGCGTAGGCCCGCACCTCACAGGTTTGTTGATCCACGCCGGCGTGGGCGTTGGCCGACAACGCGCTCCCCTGGCCGGTCTCGAAATACATGACGTTTTGGCCCACCACGCCCCGCTGAAGGCTTTGGGCCATGGCGTGGGCCTCGTCGAGCAGGGCAAGACTGATCCCAAAGCTCTGATTGGCTCGTTCCGTGCCGGCAATCGACTGAAACACCAAATCCAGGGGGGCGCCCCGTTCCATGGCGGTCATTTGGGTGGTCACGTGGGCGAGGACGCAGCTTTGGGTGGGGATGCCGTACTGCTGAATCACCCCGTCCAGCATGGTGAGCAGCGCCATGACCGTGGGCACGCTGTCGGTGGCGGGGTTGATGCCGATGACCGCGTCGCCGTTGCCGTAGAGCAGGCCGTCCAAAAGGCTGGCAGCAATGCCCACCAGATCGTCCGTCGGGTGATTGGGCTGTAACCGCGTGGCGAGGCGCTGGGGCAAGCCGAGGGTGTTGCGAAAGCGGGTCACCACCCGACAGCGCTGGGCCACGAGCATCAAATCCTGGTTGCGCATGATTTTGGACACGGCAGCCACCATCTCCGGGATTAGGCCCGGGGCCACGGCGGTGAGCTGGGCGGTGTCGACGGCGTCGCTCAACAGCCAATTGCGCAGATCCCCCACGGTGAAGGACCGCAAAGGCGCAAAGGCGTGGGCGTCGTGGCTGTCCATGATGAGCCGCGTGACCTCGTCGCTTTCGTAGGGAATCACCGCCTCGGTGAGAAAGGTGGTGAGGGGCACGTCGGCGAGGGCCATTTGGGCGGCCACGCGCTCTTCATCGGTGGCGGCGGCGATGCCGGCGAGTTGATCGCCAGATCTCAGGGGGGTGGCTTTGGCGAGCAGCGTGCGCAGATCGTCGAAGCGATAGCGCGTGTCGTGAATGGTCCAGGTGTACATGGCGAGGGCTCCGATGGTCGGTGCCGCCGCCCGCACAGGCGGCGGCGCGGGGGCTAGTTGATTTCGGTTTGCGCTTGTTGGATGGCGGCGAACTCTTCTTCCGGCGCCTGGGCCACCAAATGATGGCGGCTGTAGAGCGCGAAGTACGCCACGAACACGCCGTACACCACCAACGCGCCGATTAACACTCGGGGATCGACCAAAAAGCCGGCAATGAGGGCAATCACCGCCAGTACGAGCGCCAGCCCCGAGGTCACCACGCCGCCGGGCGTGCGGTAGGGTCGAGGAAGATTTGGCTCGCGGATGCGCAGGGCGATGTGGGCCGCCAGCATCAGCACATAGGAAATCGTCGCCCCAAACACGGCGATCAAAATCAACAAGTCGCCTTGGCGCGTGAGGGACAGGGCAAAGCCGATGACGCCGGGCACGATGAGCGCCAAATAGGGGGTTTTGCGCTGGCCGGTGAGCGACAAAAAGCGCGGCAGATAACCAGCCCGCGAGAGGGCAAAGGTTTGGCGGGAATAGGCAAAGATGATGGAGAAAAAGCTCGCAATCAGGCCCGCCAAGCCGACGAAATTGATGAATTGGCTGAGGAAATTGCCGCTGCCGTAGGCCGTGGGGGCTTCGAGGGCGGCGGTGAGCGGGTTACCTGCCTCCATGAGCGCCTTGGAGCCCGCGCCCCCCGGGCCAAACACCAAAATCAGCGCCGCAAACGCCAACAACACCAACATGCCGCCAATGAGGCCCTTGGGAATGTTCTTTTGGGGATCGGCAGTTTCTTCTGCAGCGAGGGGCACCCCTTCAATGGCGAGGAAAAACCAGACGGCATAGGGAATCGCTGCCCAAATGCCCAAATAACCGAAGGGCAAAAACGCACTCGCGCCCCAGGCGTCGGTGGGTTCGATGTCGAACAGCAGCGCGGGATTGAAGAACGGCACCATGGCAATCACAAACAGCAGCAGGGCCACGGCGGCGATGGCGGTGATGACAAAGGTGAGCTTGAGCGCTTCGCCCACGCCATACAGGTGGATGCCGATAAACACGGCATAGAAGCCGAGAAATACGGCCCAGCCCCCCACGCCGAAGAGGGATTCGCAGTAGGCGCCGATGAACACGGCAATGGCAGCGGGGGCGATGGCGTATTCGATCAAAATGGCGGTGCCGGTGAGAA
>DAIUCA010000006.1:3488-5687 GCA_036846405.1 Candidatus Competibacteraceae bacterium | reverse complement strand
CAGGGACCAAAGGCGCGGCGGGCAAAGCCATAGCCGCCGCCGGCGGTGGGAATCATGGACGACAGCTCGGCGAGGGCGAACACCATGGCGGTGTACATGGTGGCCATGAGGAGCGTGGCGATGAATAAGCCACCCCAACCCCCCTGTTTGAGGCCAAAATTCCAGCCGGCAAAGTCGCCGGAAATCACGTACGCCACGCCCAGGCCCACCAGCAGCAGCCAGCCGGCGGCGCCTTTGTTGAGCTCGCGTTGGGCGAAATAGTCGGCATCGACGCGTTCGTATTCGACGCCGGCGGTCGCGGAGGGAACGACGGTTTTGGGATCACTCATGGGGACTTCTCGAAGGGTAGGGACGGGCAATCCTTTCGACGTCCATGTCCCGTCATGAGTTTATGGCAACGCAACACGCGGCGATTAGCGGCCCACGGCGCCGTCGCCAGCGGCAAACAGCCAGGGGCCGAGTTGGCCGGCGAGGGCGGCGCTGGGATGGGCGGCGGCGAGTTCCGCCGTCGCTTTGTCCAGAGCCAGCCACTCGTGTAGCCGCTGGCGTTGCTCTGCGACGGTGGTCGCACTCAGCAGCAACAGGCCGTTTTCCCGCCACAGCAGCGGTGCCAGGGGCCAGGCGAGCGCGTCGCTGGAGTTCGCAGGCAGGGCGGTGGCGAGGGGAAAACCCAGTTCGGGAATGAGCACGCTGCTGAAGCAGTCGCCGCCGATGCTGCTGGCGGCAATGCCGTTGCCCTGGCGGTCGAGGGCGACCACTTCCGTGCACCAGGGCGGGTTTGCGACGAGCGGGGGCGGGTTGGTGGTGGGGCTGTCGGCAATGGGCGCAGTCATCGTGGCGGCGAGTCGGGCCAAGGTGGCGTCGGTGGACAGGGCGCTGCCTTCTAAAGAGCCGCTGTCGGCGCGCCAATCCACCAAATCGTCCCCACACAAGCCTGCTGCGGCGTATTCGCCATTCAAATTGGGGTGTTGACGTTGGCAAAACCGCTCGATGGCGCCGGCCACAAAGCCGCTCGCCCAGATATTGCGGGCGGCTTCGATTTGACAGTCGCGGTCGGGACTGGCGATGAGTGCTTCAGCCACCAGGCGACGGCCCGTGTCGGCGAGGGCCCGGTGGCGCAACACACGCCCGACACGAGGCGCCTGGCCTTGGGGGAAATACACGGCGGCGGTGGCGGGCCAGTGTTGGCGCAGGCCTCGGGTGTTGGTGAGAGCAGTCATCAAAGCAGCCGACATGGGGACGCCGTCGCGGGCGTAGTCGAGGACGAGGCCCAAGGCGGTGGCGAGGGGCAATTTTCCGTGGTCGCGCAGCAATAACAGCCAGGCGTCGACGGCGCCGGGTACGAGATTGACCGGCACAAGCGGGTCGGCGGCGGCGGGCCAACGGCCATCCCCGCGGATGAACAGGCCCTGGCCGCGATCGGCCCGATACAGCACCAAATGGCTGGCGCCGCCCAGGCCGGCCCGTTCGGGCTGCAGCAGATACAACATCCACTGGGCGGCGAAGGCGGCGTCGAAGGCGTTGCCGCCCTGTTCAAAAGCCGCCATGCCGACGGCGGCCGCGAGGGGGTGGCTGGCGGCGACCACGCCAAAACTGCCGAAAATGCTCATAAAAACGGGCCTCGTGCGGTGACAAAAAGCGGGATTTGGCTAGTGACGGCTGATTTTTAGAACCCCGAGGATGACGCAGACCGCGCCGACGGCTTGGAGCGCGCTCACGGTTTCGCCCAGCATCAGGGCGCTGAGGCCCAGGGTCATGATGGGGCCGAAGGTGGCGATGATGGCGGTGCGTCCCGCGCCCAGGCGCTGGTTGGCGGCGGACTGGCAGTAAATCGGAATCGCCGTGGACACGAGGGCGAGGGCAAACCCCGCCTGATACACGCCCCAAGGCAGTCCCCCGAGGCTGGCAAACCCGTGGGAAACGCTCAAATGGCCGAGGGAAAACGCCGCCGCTGCGGTGGAGGCGTAGGCCGTGAGTCGTAGCGGCCCGACTCGGTGGACGAGGGCGGCGCTGCCCAAGCTGTACCAGGCGAAGGTGATGGCGGCGGCGAATACCCAGGCGCCGCCGATGAGGGTGTCGGGGCTGAACTCGACCCGCAGGTCGTCGTAGAGCGCGAGGGCGATGCCGCCGTAACACAGAGCGAGGGCCGTGAGCGTGGAACCGCTCAGGGGATGGCCGAAGCAGGCCGCACCAACGAAC
>DAIUCA010000006.1:0-3478 GCA_036846405.1 Candidatus Competibacteraceae bacterium | reverse complement strand
AGGAGAACAAAATCAGCCGTTCCAGATTGGCGTTCAGATACTGCAAGCCGATGAAGTCCAAAAGACTCGACAAGTAGAACCCCAGGAATCCCAAGCCCACGAGGGCGAGGAGATCGCGGCGGTTGAGGGGGGAGAGATCGGGGCGGCACAGGCTGTAAATCAGCAAATAAAGGAAGAGCGGCAGGGCAAAGGCCATGCGCAGGGCGAGGAGTTGGGTGGGATCGCCGCCCGCGAGGAGGCCTAACTTCACGAAAATCGCCTTAAACGAGAACCCCAAGGCGGCGAGGAGCGCGAAGGCCACGCCCCCTAGGTCGGCCTGCGGGGGCGTCGGGGTCATTCGCGAAACCCCAGGCGGGTGGAGAGCCGCTTGCCGGCCTGTTGCAGCAGCTCGATCCACGCCTCTTGGCGGCGGCTGATGAGGGTCGAAATCGACAGCCCGGCCACGATCCGCTGGCTGCTGTCCCGCACCGGCACCCCAATACAGCCCACGCCGAGTTCGGCTTCTTCGTTATCCAAGGCATAGCCCTGTTTCATGGCCTGTTTCACCTGTTGCCAGAGGACTAGGGGGTCGCGGATGGATTGGGGCGTGCGCGGCTTGAGGCCCGTGCGCTCGGCGTATTCCAGACAGCCATCGGCGCCGAGTTGCCCTAAAAACAGCTTGCCCACGGCGGTCACGTGGAGCGGAGCGCGGCTGCCGATGAGCTGTTCCACCCGCATCATCCGCTGGGTGGGCGTGGCATGTTCCACATAGGCCACAAAGTCCCCCTCCTGGACGATGAGATTGGCGGTTTCATCCAATTGGTCGCGCAGCCATTCTAGTAGCGGCCTTGCCTCGCGGCGCAAATCGAGCTGTCCCCGCACCCGTCCCCCCAGCTGGGCCAAGCGCACCCCCAATGCATAGCCCGTCACGCCGTGTTCTACCAAGTCGTGTTGTGCAAGCGATGCCAAAATGCGAAATGCGGTTGAGGGATGCAGCCCGCTTTGGTCGGCGAGCTGCCGTAGAGTCAGCGGCTCTTCTGCTTCTGCGAGGCAATTCAACAGGACAACCGCCCGATCAATCACCTGAATCTGGGGTTTTTTGCCGCTTTCGCGGGTCATGGCACGACCTCCATCGAGTAAAATCAATTTTGCGATGCGAAAAGCCCTAAAGTCTAAACGGGTTGTCTTCTCGACAAAATGGCCTTGACTTACGCGGCCCGGGCCATTTGTCTATTCAAAACCGCAACCTGCTGGAAGAAACCGATGCAAAACCTTTTGCGATACGCGCAAGTACTGGAAATTGTGGGGGACATTCTCCGCATCGCCGTTCCCACCCCCGAGGGGCGCGTCCGCGACATCTGTTTGGGGGACGTGGCGGTGGTCGAAGACCAGTTGCAGAAATCCCTCGCCCAGGTCATCCGTCTGGAGGGTGACAAGGTCACACTGCAAATTTTTGAGGGCACCCGGGGCCTATCGACTGCCGCCACCGTGCGCTTTCTCGGCCATCCCATGACGGTGACCTATTCCAGCAACATCCTCGGGCGGGTGTTTCGCGGGGCGGGCGAACCGCTCGATGGTGGCCCGGATCTCTCCCAAGACCCGCAGGTGGCGATTGGCGGGCCGTCGGTCAACCCCATGCGCCGGCGGTTGGCGTCGAAGCTCATCCGCACGGATGTCCCCATGATCGATGTTTTTAACTGCCTGGTGGAAAGCCAAAAGATTCCGATTTTTTCCGTGGCCGGCGAGCCGTTTAACCGCTTTTTGGCGCGCATCGGCATCCAGGCCGACGCGGACGTAGTGGTGTTTGGCGGCATGGGGCTGATTTTTGATGACTATCACTTCTTTAAAACCGCTTTTGAGAACGCCGGGGTGTTTTCGCGCACGGTGATGTTCGTAAACCAGGCGTCGGATCCCATTGTGGAACGGCTGCTGGTGCCGGACATGGCGCTTGCCGTGGCCGAGCGCTTTGCGGTGGAAGAATCCAAGCGGGTGCTCGTGCTGCTCACCGACATGACCGCCTTTGCGGATGCGCTGAAGGAAGTGGGTATTTCCATGGACCAGGTGCCGTCGAATCGCGGGTACATGGGGGATCTCTACTCCCAGTTGGCGCGGCGCTACGAAAAGGCGTGCGATTACCGATCTGGTGGGTCGGTGACCATTTTGTCGGTCACCACCATGCCCGGCGACGACGTGACCCATCCGGTGCCCGACAACACCGGCTACATCACCGAAGGCCAGTTTTATCTTCATCACGGGGCCATCGACCCCTTTGGTTCCCTGTCCCGCCTTAAGCAGCACGTGATCGGCAAGGTGACTCGTGAGGATCATGGGGAATTGATGAACGCCCTCATCCGCGCCTACAGCCAAGCTAAAGACGCGGAACAGAAACAGGCCATGGCCTTTGAGCTGTCGGTGTTCGATCACAAGTTGTTGGCGTTCGCCGAAAAATTCCGCACGCGCTTCATGAAATTAGAAGTGTCGCTGTCTTTGGAAGCGGCCCTCGATTTGGGTTGGCAGACCCTCGCCGAATGCTTTGAACCCGCCGACGTGCTCATCAAAAAGACGCTCATGGACAAGTACTGGCCGCGCACCACGGCCCCCAGCCTGGTTAAGGCCGAGGCCTAATTTTTTATGGCGCGGTTGACATTAAACAAGTCGTCTCTCACGGCAGAACAGCGCCGTTTGAAATTGTTGAAGCAGTTTTTGCCCTCGTTAGATTTGAAGCGTCGCCAGCTCATGGCCGAGCGGGCGAAGGCGCGTCGCCAGTTGGCCACGCTAGATGCCCAACAGACCGCCCAGCAGGCCGAGATCGCGACCCAATTTCCCCAGCTGTCCACGTGGGAGAGCGCGCCGCTGGTGGCCATCGACAGTATCGACGCCGGCGAGGACAACGTGGTGGGCGTGCGGCTGCCGCGCATTAACCAGGTGCATTTTGCCCGTGTCGATTACGACTTCTTTGCCACGCCCGTGTGGCTCGAACTCTTGGCCGACGCACTCGAAGCCGCGCTCCAACTCGCCGCCGAAAGGGCCTTTGCCCAGCAGCGATTGGCGCTGCTGGAACAGGCGGTGGTGCGCATCACCCAGCGGGTGAACCTCTTTGAAAAGGTGCTCATTCCCCAAGCCCAAGAAAATATCCGCCGCGTGCGATTGTATTTGGGCGAACAGGAACGGGCCGCCGTCATCCGCGCGAAACTCGCCAAAGCCCGCCAAGGGGTCGCCCCATGATTATTCCCCTCCACAAAATCACGCTCATCGGCCCCCTCGCGGCCCATGAGGTTGTGCTCGCCCGTCTGCAACAGCTGGGTTGTCTGCATCTGCTGCCGCTTACTGCGGCGCCGGACGTTAAAACCCTCACTACCAGCGACGGCGTGCGCCAGGCCCTGCGCTATTTGGACGACACGCCCCAACCGCGCCGTCCGCTGAAAGATGAACGGTTATTCGATTTAGACGCGGTGGTCGCCGCCGTGCTTGCGAATCGCCAAAAGCGCCGCGACACCCT
>DAIUCA010000005.1:0-33833 GCA_036846405.1 Candidatus Competibacteraceae bacterium | reverse complement strand
CGCTGATGGAGGCTGAGCTGGGGCCAAAGCACCATGTCGGCATGGGCCACCAGGCGCAGCCACGCCCGGCGATCGCCACTGCTCTGGTGAAGCCAGGGCAGCAGGCTGCCTTCCACAAGACGCCGAACCGCCAGGGTGGGCGGCAGGTGCAGGGCGTGGCCCCACGAGCCGACGAGCTGCGCCACGGTCTTGGTCTCTAGGGCGGTGGTGGACGCGATGCTGTGGGCGAGGGCGGTTTGGCGGCGCAACAAACGGTGGCCTAGGTCGATTTGCATGCCGTATTGCCACACGCGCTGGGACCAGGTGCGCCAGTAGGTTTGGATGCCCAATCCCTGGGGCCGTCGATGGCGGGTTCCGGCGACGAGGGTGACCTCTAAATCGACGTGCGCCGAGGGCGCCGTTTCTAAACGCCATTCCCGGGTCCAGGACTCCGCCAGCCCTTCACTGTCGTTGATTTTTAACAGGCTCTTCCAGGGGGATAACAGGCTGTAGAGCTGGTGAAACGGCGAGCGCGTGGGCAGGGCCAGGCTGTGGGCGAGTTCGGCGAGGGCGAGGGGCGGCTCGCTGTTGAGCAGGGCATGGGCTTCCAGGGGCGGCTGCACCGTGGGCCAAAACCGTTCCCACAGGGGGCCGACCAACAAGGGTTGGTCGGGATCACGGTCGGCACGGGTTGTCGAGCGGGCGAGGGGCTGCCACGCCAACAGCAGCCGTTCTAGCCCCTCGAGGGCCTGGCGATCCCCGTCGGCGGATAGCAGCGGCAAGAGACTTTGGTGGAGCTGGCGCAGGGCCTTGGGGGTGAGACAAGGCGCGTCGGTGAGCCCCCAGGGCCACCAGGCGTCCCAGGCCACGTCGGGGGAATGGTGGGTCAACAGGAGCCAGCCCAGGCGCTGTAACGCCAACTCGCCCTGTTTTTCGGGTACGCCGTCCCGCTCGGCCCAGCGCTTGGCCAGGATGTCGCTCTGTTGGAGAAGCTGCTTGCCCAAGGCCAGTTGGGGCAACTGCTGCTGGAGCGATTGCAGCGCCGCCGCTAGGGGAACCTCCGTCGGGGGGAGCCGTTGGGCATCGGCGACCCGCTGGGCGAGGGCAGCCAAAAAGGGGTGCCACATGGCCCAAGGAAGCGTTTCCCCATGGGCGAGCCATGGCAAGGCGAGATGACATTGCAGGGCGTGGCCCAAGGCGGCGGGCGACGACAGACGGCCTTGCATCACGGCGAGGCGGGTAAAGCGCATCACATCGCCCAACCGACAGCCCGGCGCGTTGCGGCTGCTCGCCGCCAGGGTCGTCGCATCCCCCATGGTGGCCATGGCATAGCGCTGGTGGGCTAAAAGACTGTCTTCGAGGGCGAACCACAGGCTGTCTAATCGGGATTTCAGAGGGCCAAAGGCCGGTTGCGGGATGGCGGATACGGGGGTCAACCCCTGGCGGAGCGCCAACAACACGGATTGGGGACGACGCCAGTGGGATTGGGCCAGGGACAGGCGATAGCCCAGCCGCAGGTGCAACAGCTGCTGGCCCAGGGCGCGGTTGGGGGTGCCCACGGCGGCTCCCAGGGCTTCCATCAGAAGTTGACCGAGCTGGTCGGCAAACTGCTGTTGGCCGACGGCGTCCAGGCGCCCTTCCACAAATCGCTGGGTCACCCCTTGGAGCATGGGGCCCAGGGTGGGGGCGAGGGCGGTCAGCGCCGCGCCTTCTCGATGCAATTGGCGAAAAAAGAGCGTCACGGCGTACAGCGGGTCGTAAAACCCGCGCTCGTAACCCGCCGCCGCCAGCTGCTGGATGAGCTGGTTTAACCAGGTCTCCACGGCGGCCCCATCGCCCTGGAGAGCCATCTCCCGAGGATCGAGTTCGGCGAGTTGCGCGAGATAAAACCGATCGTTTTGCGCCCAATCCCCCACGAGATGCAGCCACAGCAGGGATGCCCAGTGGGGTTGGGGCGGTGGACAATGCGCCAGGGCCGCGCGAATCGCCCGCACCAGGGGGAGCCGCGGCGCGGCGTGCATCAGCACATTGAGCGCATCGTCCAGCAGCGGCGACAGTTGCCGGCGTTGGCCGCGCATGACCAGGCGCAGGAGCTCCCGTTGGACGGTGAGAAAGGCGGCGTCGGTCAGCAGGGGCAGCAGTCGCAGCTGCTGTTCTACCCAACGACGACTCATGGCCGGTCCGCTGTCGGGGGTGAACTGGCCCAGCTGCTGGAGCCAACCGTCGATTTCTTGGGCGAGATCCCCACGGGCCGTGGCCAGCGGGCCGTCGGTGGCGGCGAGCATCGCGACCAGATGGGGCCCCAGGGTGGTCCGCTTCGCGTAGAAGTTGAACGCCAGCAGCTGTAGCCGCGCCCCATCCGCCAGCTGACTAAAGCCGTCCCACAGTTGAAAAAATTGGCGGTCGTCCAGCCAGGGTTGGAGCGACAGCAGAATTTGTTCGCCCCGCTGCTGCAATTGCTCCTGGGACAGGTGGTATTGCAGCCGCCCGTACAACGCGATGCTCTTCGTCCACAGGGCCGCTGATTCTGTGCCCCCTAGGAGATCGCAGGCGTGTTGGTGCACCTGGGGTTTCAGGTCTTCGGGAAGCAGGGCGGTCAGGGGAACAAGCGCCATGTCGAGCTGGGATTTTAATAGGTCGTGATC
Source organism: Candidatus Competibacteraceae bacterium (assembly GCA_036846405.1). Taxonomy (GTDB): domain Bacteria; phylum Pseudomonadota; class Gammaproteobacteria; order Competibacterales; family Competibacteraceae; genus DAIUCA01. The sequence goes on along the minus strand of DAIUCA010000005.1, from coordinate 31,209 downwards.
CCCCTCGGAGGGCAACGCCGTTAAACCAAAACGGTGACTGGGCTGAAACACGGCGGCGGTCTCTCAGGTAAGCAATGGGATAGACGGCGCATTCCCCCGTCTGGAGGGTGCTGTGGTCGGCGGTCGGCCTTGCGATACTCCCGATTATTCTCCGCTACCCCCCGGCTGTGTCATGCCCCGTTCCCTCGCCGCTTCAGAAACCGCCCGCACCGCGCGTCTGCGTCGGGCGACCCAAAGCGTCCACCAACAACTCGAACACAGTGCGCCGCTGCAACCGCTCCTCGCCCCCGACCTGACCGCCGCCCAGTACACGCGCTTATTAAGTCAATTTTTCGGTTTCTACGAATCCCTGGAGAAGGCGCTGTTTCCCTTGCCGTCTGCGCCGTTTCGGCCCAAAACCCCCGCGTTATGGGCGGATTTAGCCCGCTGCGGATTTGACGACGCCCAATGCGCCGCCTTGCCCCGCTGGCCCGCGCCGCCAACGCTCACCGCGGAGGAAACCGTCGGCGTTATCTATGTGTTGGAGGGGGCGGCCTTGGGGGGCCAGCTGATTACGCGGCACCTGCGCCAGTCCCTCGGGGCCACCTGGCCCGACATTCCCCACCGTTTTTATGGCGGCGATGGCCAAGACACCGGGCGTCAGTGGCGACGGGTGACCGCGTGGCTCGACGCCTATCCCGCCACCGACGAGGAGCGGGTGATCCACGGGGCCCTGGGCACCTTTCGCACATTTCACGCCTGGCTCCACGGAGAAATCCTCCCATGGCAATGAATCCGTCCTCTGCTGCGGTCTGCGACCCCCCGCCGCGCGTGGCGGTGATCGGCTTGGGTTATGTGGGACTACCGCTGGCCGTGGCCTTGAGTCGCCAGTTCCCCACCCTCGGGTTTGATCGCCAGCCCCAGCGCATCCAAGAACTCCAAAGGGGCCACGACCGCACCGGCGAAGTCGCCGCCGAGGTGCTGGCCCATCTGCCCCTGGAATACACGGCTGATCCCGCCGCGCTCCACAGCTGCACCGTGTTCATCATCGCGGTGCCCACCCCGGTGGATGTCTACAAACGGCCCGATTTCGGCCCCCTCGAGGAGGCCACCCACCGAGTGGCCACGATCCTCGCGGCCCAGGCAGCCACCGGGCCGATGCCAACCCGGCCTCTGGTGATTTACGAATCTACGGTCTATCCGGGGGCCACCGAGGAAATCTGCATTCCCCGCCTGGAAGCGGTGAGCGGTCTGCGGTGTCACCAGGACTTTGCGGTGGGTTACAGCCCGGAACGGCTCAATCCCGGCGATCCGCGCCATCGCCTGGAAACCATCGTCAAGGTGACCGCCGGGTCGGACGCCGCTGCTGCTGCCCAGGTGGCCGCGTTGTATCGGGCCATCATTCCCGCCGGCGTCCACGAGGCGCCGAGTTTGCGCGTCGCCGAGGCCGCTAAGGTCATCGAAAACATCCAGCGGGACGTGAATATCGCCCTGGTGAACGAATTGGCCGTGTTGTTTCACCAGCTGGATTTAGACAGTCGCGCCGTATTCGCCGCCGCCCAAACCAAGTGGAACTTTCTCCCCTTCACCCCCGGGCTGGTGGGCGGCCACTGCATTGGGGTCGATCCCTACTATCTGACCCACAAGGCCCAGGAAATCGGCTTTCACCCGGCCATGATCTTGGCGGGGCGACGCATTAACGACGCCATGGGGGCCCATGTGGCCCAGCGGGTCATCGCGCTCCTGGCCCAACGGGGCTTTTTGCTGGCCGGCGCCCGCGTGCTCCTGTTGGGACTCACCTTCAAGGAAAACTGTCCCGACCTGCGCAACAGCCGCGTGATCGACGTGATCCGCGAACTCGTGCGGTACGGCGCCGCTGTGGCGGTCCACGATCCCCTGGCGGATGGGGCAGAAGCCCGCGCCATGTACGGCCTGGATCTGGTGGCCGCCCCTTCGCCGGCCGCCGCCGACCGTTACGACGCCCTCATCGTCGCCGTCGCCCACGACGCCTTTCGCCAGCCTGTCGCCCATTGGCGGGGCTGTTTGCGGGATCAGGGCGTGTTGTTCGACGTGAAAGGGCTGTTTCCCCGCTCTGAGGTAGATGGGCAATTGTGAATCTCTGTGTCATAGGGATTTTTTCTCATGCCGGTTATTCATCGGCGACTTTTGGGTCTTAATCGCCCTTCGATTACCCAACGAGAGCGTCACGCGATGCGTTTGCTGATTTTGTCCCTGTGCCTGGCGGGTACCCCGCTGATGGCAACCACCGTCGCGCCCGCTGCGGCACCCGCGTCGGCGACCCCAGGGCGCCCGCTCACCATTGGCATCAACCAATTTCCCGCCCATCTCCATCCGGACATCGAGCCGATGATGGCGAAAACCTATGTCCTCGCCATGGCGACCCGCCCGATGACGGCCTACGACGACCAATGGCAGCCGATTTGTCTGCTGTGCGAGACCTTCCCCACCGTGGATAACGGCCTCATTCGGCCCGCCCCCCGTCCAGATGGCGCGCCGGGCCTGGCCATCAGCTATGCCCTGGGGCCGAATTTCTTTTGGGGCGATGGCACCCCGGTGACCGTGGCCGACGTGCAGTTGGCGTGGGAAATCGGCCGCCATCCCCAAACCGGCGTGGGTTCGCCGGAAGCCTATCGGCGGCTGTACCGCTTCGAGGCCCACGACGACCGCCGTTTCACGGTTTATCTGGATCGGGTGACCTTTAACGCCGGCAGCCTGGCGATCCATCCCCTGCCCAACCACCTGGAACGACCGATTTTCGCCGCCGATCCCGCTAATTACCGTCGGCTCACCGGCTATGCCACGGCGCCCACTCAGCCCGGGCTGTATTTCGGGCCCTATCGCCTGGCCCATGTCACCCGCGGCACGACTCTGGAACTGGTCCCCAATCCGTACTGGCACCACACCCCACCGGCCTTTTCCCGCATCACCGTGAAAACCATCGAAAACAGCAGCGCCTTGGAAGCCCATCTCCTGGCGGGCCAGCTGGACCTGATTGCCGGCGAATTGGGGTTAAGCGTCGATCAGGCCCTCGCCCTGGAAGGGCAGTTCGCCGACCGCTTCCGCTTCACGTATCGCCCGGGGCTGGTGTACGAGCACATCGACCTGCGCCTGGACAACCCGGTGTTGCAAGACCGTCGCGTGCGCCACGCCCTGCTCTTGGGCATCGACCGCCAGGCCATCAGCGAGCAGCTGTTCCAAGGGCGCCAGCCCGTGGCCCACGGGGCGGTCCATCCCCTCGACCCCATGTACGCCGCCGATTTGCCCACCACCGATTACGACCCGGCGGCGGCGAATGCCCTGTTGGACGCGGCGGGCTGGACCCAGCGACGGCGCGGGATTCGCCACAACGAGGCGGGGGTGCCGCTTTCCCTCGTGTTCATGACCACCGCGGGCAATCGGGTGCGGGAACTGGTGCAACAGGCCCTGCAAAGCCAATGGCGCCAACTCGGCATCGACGTGACCCTCCGCAACGAGCCGCCTCGGGTGTTTTTTGGCGAAACCCTGTCCCAACGGCGCTTCACGGGGATGGCCTTATTTGCGTGGATTTCGTCGCCGGAATCCGTGCCGCGCACCACGCTGCATTCCGCCGAAATCCCCCGTGCCGACAACCAGTTCACCGGCCAAAACTATGCGGGCTTGCAACACCCGCGGGTGGATGCGCTCATCGACGCCATCGAAACCACCCTAGACCCACAACAACGCCGCGTTTTGTGGCGGGAGCTACAGGCGATTTACCGCGAAGAACTGCCCGCGCTCCCCCTGTACTTTCGGGCGGAACCCCACATTTGGCCCCATTGGCTGGCGGGCGTAGTGCCCACCGGGCACCAGTTTCCCAGCACGCTCCATGTGGAATCCTGGCGCGTTGAAGCCACCGCGCCGGTTCCATCGCCCGCGCCCACAGCGACCGCGCCATGACGGGCTTTTTCCTCGGGCGGGTGGGGCAATTGGTGCTGGTGATGCTGGTGATGTCTTTCGGCATTTTCGCCCTATTGGCCTTTATGCCCGGCGATCCGATTGCCATCGCGCGATTTGAAAACCCCCAATTGACCGCCGAGGACGTGGCCCAACTGCGCGCGCTCCATGGCCTCGACCAACCGCTGTTTCATCGCTGGCAACAGTGGTTCACGGCGGCGCTTCACGGGGATTTGGGCTATTCGCGGCTCTATCAACAGCCGGTGGCGGCGCTCATGGGCGACGCCCTGGTTCACAGCACGCAACTGCTGGTGACGAGTTTGCTGTTGGCCCTGACCCTGGCCCTCCCCCTGGGGGCGTGGGCGGCGCTCCATCCCCATGGGCTGGTGGATTACCTGACCACGACCTTGAGTCTCGTGGGCGTTTCGACCCCGAGTTTTTGGTTGAGCCTGCTGCTGATTACGGGATTTGCGGTGCAGTTGGGCTGGCTGCCGGCCGGCGGCCCGGGGGATTGGCGCCACATGGTGCTGCCGGTGACAGCGCTCACCCTGGCGAGCGTGGGCGGTTACCTGCGCTTTGTGCGCAATGGCGTGGGCGAGGTGATGCAGCGGGAGTTCATTCGCACCGCCCGCGCCAAGGGCCTCGCGCCGGGACAGGTGCTGTGGCGCCACGCGGCGCGCAACGCCCTAATCCCCTTCACCATGGTGCTGTGTCTGGAGCTGGGCAGCCTGGTGTCCGGGGCGCTGATTATCGAAACCCTGTTTGTGTGGCCCGGCATGGGCAAGCTCACGTACGACGCCGTAATGGCGAGCGATGAAACCCTCGCCATGGCCTGTTTGATGTTGGTGACCCTCATGACCCTCTTGGGCAACCTCCTGGCAGATGCGCTGCATTTGCTGCTCGACCCTCGGCTGCGCGGTCGCGTCCTGAGCGTCGGGTCGGGCCGATGAGTTTGCCCTGGCGTTTTTTGCCGCCCACCCCACCGGTATCCCGTCGAGAAACCCCGACGAGTCTCTTGCACAGCCATCGGCATCGGCGGCAAGACGACCGCCTGGCCCCGAGTTCCTGGCGAGGCTGGCGGCGGTTTTGTCGCCATCGCCTGGCCCTGGGGGCCCTGGTGCTGCTCACGGGCCTGGCGCTGCTGTGCGCGAGTGCCTCCTGGTGGGCGCTCGGGCTGGGGGTCGATGGCCACGCGGTGAATCTCTTCGCCCGGCTGCAACCGCCCAGCGCCACGCATCTTCTGGGCACGGACGAACTGGGCCGCGATGTGTGGCTGCGGCTGCTGTTGGGCGGCCAGGTGTCCCTGGTGGTGGGTTTTGGAGGGGCGATGTTGGCCACGGCCCTGGGGACCCTCTTGGGCCTGGTGGCGGGTTATCGCGGCGGCTGGGGGTCGAGCCTGATCATGCGCCTGGCCGACGGCGTTTTAGCCTTACCCACCCTACCGCTGCTGTTGGTGCTGGCGGCGGTGGATAGCCCACGGCTGCTATCGACGCTCCTGGAACATCTGGGCCTGCCGCCGGACGTGATCGCGGGGTTAATGAGTCCTTTGGCCAGCGATTGGGCCAGCGTCTGGGGACTCATGGGCCTCATTGCCCTGTTGGGCTGGCCTTTGTCGGCGCGCCTGGTGTACGCAACGACGAAAAGCGTTTGTCACCGACCGTTTATCAAAGGCGCCGAAGCCCTGGGGGTCACCCCCTGGCGGCTGTTGCGGGTCCACGTGCTGCCCCACGTGCTGGGGGCGGCGATCGTCGCCGGCACCCTCGCCATGGGCCAAATCATCCTGTTGGAATCCGCCTTGAGCTTTCTGGGTTTGGGGATTCAACCGCCCTTGGCCAGCTGGGGCAGCCTGCTCACCAACGCCCAAGAGCTGTTGTACAGCGCCCCCACCCTGGCGCTCCTGCCCGGCAGCTTGATTTTGGTCACCGCCTTGAGCTGCAACCTCCTGGGCGACGGCCTCGCCGACGCGCTCAATCCCCAGCAGGACAGTCACTAGCCGGCTACAGCCGCAGGTCGATGGACGCCTCGGCCCGCAGGCGCCGTTGCCACAGTTCCCACGCTTCCTCGATGCGCTGGCGCCGCAGCATCTCCGCCACCTGGTCGCGGGATGGCATCGCCGTGGGGGCGGCCGCCGCCGCCGTTTCAGCGGCCGCAGCCGTCTCGTCGCGGCGAATTTCCACCAGTTTCACCCAGTGAAACCCACTGGGACTGTCGATCACCGCGCTCACCTGGCCCACAGCCAACTGCGGCACCGCCGCCGCAAACACCGTGGGAATGGTCTCGACGGTGCGCCAGCCCAAATCGCCGCCGTTTAGGGCCTGGGCCGCATCCGAATAGGCGGCCGATACCGCCGCAAAGTCCTCGCCGGCCCGCAATTTTTCGGCAACCTCGTCCCGCTTGGCTGCCACCGCCCGACGAGTCGCCGCGTCGGGTTCGTCGGGCAGCGCCACCAAAATGTGGGCGAGGCGATAGGCCGACGGCGCCCCCAGGGTGGGGTTCCCGCTGGCGGCGGGCGGGTTAGCGCCTTGGCGGGCGGCCAGCCACGCGGTGACCTCCTGGTCGGAGACGGTGATTTGGCGGTCGATTAACCGCTGGCGCAGCCGCGCGAGCCGAATTTCGCGGCGCAACTGCTCCCGAAACGCTTCGAAATCCTCGCCTTCTGCCGCGATCTGCTGGCGCACCCCTTCCAGCGACAGATTGTTTTCGCGGGCGATGGTGTCGAGCTGTTGGCTCACCGTGGCGTCGTTCACCACGATGCGTTCCGCGTCGGCGGCCCGGTCTTGCAAGAGGGTCACGATCAATCGCTCCAGCACCTGGCGTTGCAACACCGCTCGGGGCGGCAGCGGCGTGTTGTTGCGCTGGAGACGGGCGGCGGTCTCATCTAGACGAGCCATCAACTCGCGGCGCGTGATCACGTCGTTGTTGACGACGGCAACAATGTCGTCGAGGACATCCGCCGCCACCGTGTCGCGGGTTTTGGGGCCAAATTGCAGTTGGCTATTCGCCGTCGGCGGCGCCATGAGCACCGCCAACAGCAGGGCGACGCAGGGCGTCCAGGGGGTCATAGGGCACATGTCAGAGACCTCGATGGGTGGGTTGATAGCCCAAAATGGCGTCTTGCAGCAGGCGGTCGATGCGGTTGCCCACGCCGGCCAAGCCTTTTAATTCGACTTCCAGATACACCTCGTTGCGGGCGTCCGCGTCCTGGGGCTTTTCGCGGTAGCGGCGGGCCACCAGGCGCGTAGCCCAACAACAATCTTGGTATTCCACCCCCGCGAGGACATCGACGCTCCGCTCCTGGGAGAGGGAATAGTTCCAACGGCCCACGGTGCGCCATTGCCCCCCCAAGGGCCACGCGAACGACAGGTCGATTTGTTCCAAACGACGGCTGTCCTCGTCGTCGATGTCCCGGGGGGCCGCGTAGTAGGCAGCGTTGAGAAGGCGCCGATTATCCGGGCTATAGCGCAGAGAAAACGACCGGCGGGGAAACTGATTGCTGCCCGGATCCCAATGCACCGCCGACAGCAGGCTGTAGGGGGCGTCGGGGGTAAAAGCCACTTCGGTAATGAGGTCGGAACGCTTGTCTGTGTCGGCGGGACGGTCGGTCAAAAACACCCGACGGTTGGCAAAGTATTGAATCTGGCCGGTGCTGATGCGCAGCCGTTCTTGCCCGGTGTCGGCGCTAATGAGGCGGCTGGTGAGCGCCACGGTGAGCTGATTCGCATCGCCCACCCGATCGGCGCCGGTAAAGCGGTTTTCCGCGAATAACAGGGCGTAGTTGTTATCGAATTTCGTGGTATCGAACAGGGGCAAGCGCCGCTGGTTTTTGTAGGGGACATACAAATAAAACAGCCGCGGTTCGAGGGTTTGTCGCGTGGCCCCAAACAGGCCATCGGCGGTGGACTTTTCGAAAATCAACCCGGTGTCGGCGCTGATGATCGGCAGGGTGCGGGCGGTGTTTCCTTGGGGATCGTCGTCGGATGCGCTCGGGGTGGGATAGCCGTGGAGATCGTAGAAGGTGTGGCGTAGCCCCAGCCGTGGGGTGAAAAAGCCGTAGGGCGCCGTGAGCGGCAGCTCCACGCTGGGGTGGAAATCCAGGCGCAGCCCGCGGGTGAGTTCCGCATGGTCGAAGTACACGGCCTCTTGGCGCAGGTTGAATTGGTTATTGCCCGCGATGGGGAAGCGGCCCTCAAACAGTATTTGGGGCACCCGGTCGTAGGGGGTCTCGCGGTCTTGAAACAGGATGCGGTCGATGGTTTGGAAGCTCTGAAACCGTCCCAACAGCTGCCAATGGCCGCCGTCGTAACGGGCGTCGAAGCGTCGTTCCAGCGCCACCGGATTCACGAGTTGAAAGCCGGTGCCCAAATCGTCCACATAATCGTCATCCGACACATAGCGAAACACGGCGTCGGTGAAGAAATTGGGGAACAGATTGCTGCGGTGGGTCAGAAAAAACGCCCCGCGATCCTCGTTCCGGAGCCGATCGTTGGGGAGATATTCGCCCTCGACCTCGCCGCTTTGATTGGGTTGGAGAAACCGAAACTCGGCCCCCGCCATGACGCCCCGTTTGGAAATGTACCGGGGCGTGAGGGTCGCATCGTAATTGGGTGCCAGGTTCCAGTAGTAAGGCAGGCGCAAATCCAGGCCATTGGCATTACTTAAGCCGATGCGCGGCGGCAAAAATCCCGATTTACGGCGATCGTCCAAGGGGAACGACAGGTAAGGCGCGTACAGCACGGGCACCTGTCGAATGCGCAGGGTGGCATTTTTAGCGACGCCTTCGGCCTTTGCCTCGTCGAGGGTGAGTTCCCCCGCCGTGAGCTGCCAAAACTCGTTGGCGCGTTCGCAGGTGGAATAGGTCATGTTTTGAAACTGGCTTTGGCGGCGTTCTTGGTCGAAGGACGCGGTTTCGGCCTCGCCTTGGGCGCCGGTGCCCCCCACGTAATAGCGCACGCCTTCCAAGGTGCCGCGGCGATTCAACAAGTCCAAATCGCCCCGCTCGGCGGTGGCGGCGGTGGCGGCGTCGGCAAACACCACCTGACCGGTGGCCGTGAGAATGTCGGTTTGGCGGTCGAGTTGCGCCCGGTCGGCGGTGATCCGCTGGCCGTTTTGCTCAAAGCGCACGTTGCCTTGGAGCCGCGCAGTGGCGTCGTCGGCGTCCCCCTGGTCGGCAGTGAGCTCCATCGGGCCATCGGTCACCGGCGGCGGATTTGCCACCAACAGGGCCGCTAAGGGATCCAGGGGACAGATGCCCAGGGGATCCGTCGGAGAAAACGGGGCGGCGAGGGCGGCCCCGACCCATCCCCCCACAAGCAACCAGCGACACAACATCCAGCGACACGACATGCAAACAACCTGTGACGAAAAAATCGGCCCCATCATAGGCAGCGGCTCGGGCTTTCTGAATCGTTCGGCGCAATGAGCAGGCGATAGGCCACCGCCCCGGCCACCTGTTCCCGGTAGACTCGCCAGCCCGGCGGCAGCTCGAGGGGCGCGGTCACTTCGGTTTCGGCGTACACCCACGCCCCGGGCACCAGCCAGCCCTGGTGCAGTTGGGCCAGACAAGGCGCCAACAGGCCCTGGTGGAAGGGCGGGTCGAGCCAGACCACCTGAAAGGTTTGGGGGGGCGAGTGGTGCAAATAGGCGTCGAGGGTTCCGTGGACGATGTGGGCGGCGGCCGCCGTTTTGAGCGTGGTTACGTGCTGGCGCAAATAGGCCACCGCCCGCGCGTCCCGCTCCACAAAGGTCACATGGCGCGCGCCGCGGGAGAGCGCCTCCAAGCCCAAGGCGCCGCTGCCAGCGAAGGCGTCCAAGCCGTCGCAACCGTGAATCACCGGGGCCAGCCAGTTAAATAAAGTTTCGCGCACGCGATCCGGGGTGGGCCGCAGCCCGTCGATGGCGGGAAAGCGCAGCCGCCGACCGCGCCATTGGCCGGCGATGATCCGCAACGATTGGGGATTTTTGGGAGACATAGCTCATGAGGCTCCTACCGACGGTTGTCGTCGGTGGCGAGTCTAACGCCGCCGCCTCGGCGGCCTGGCCTTGGGCCTGTCCTGACCCCGCGAGATTTTCATGACGCCTTCTCTACTGAACCGCCTGAAGAGCGGCCTTGCCCGCACCCGCCAGACCCTATTGAGCGGTTTTGGCTTATTTGGCCGTCGGCGCATCGACGCCGAGCTATTTGAAGAACTCGAAACCGCCCTGTTGACCGCCGATGTGGGCGTCGACACCACCCAATGGCTCCTGGACCGGGTGCAAACCCAGGTCAAACGCCAACAGCTCACCGACGGCGCCGCGCTGCTCACCGCCTTAAAAGAGGCCATGGTGGCGCTGTTGGCCCCCTGTGACGCGCCACTGGTGGTGGAGGGCAAGCCGTTTTTCGTGCTGGTGATCGGCGTGAACGGCGCCGGTAAAACCACCACCCTGGGCAAGCTCGCCGCCCAATATCGGCGCCAAGACAAGCAGGTGCTCATCGCGGCCGGCGATACCTTTCGGGCCGCCGCTGGGGAACAGCTCCAGGCGTGGGCCACCCGCGCGGACGCGGATTTTATCGGCCAAGCCCAGGGGGCCGATGCGGCGGCGTTGATTTTCGATGCGTTTCAAGCGGCCCGCGCGCGGCAAATGGAGGTCCTGCTGGCGGATACCGCCGGGCGGCTGCAAAACAAGGCCCAGTTGATGGGCGAGTTGCAGAAAATCCAGCGGGTAGTGAAACGCCTCGACGCCGCTGCCCCCCACGAGGTGCTCCTGGTGCTCGACGGCAGCAGCGGCCAAAACGCCTTGAGCCAAGCCAAGCTGTTTCACGAGGCCGTGGGCGTCACCGGTCTGGTCATCACCAAGCTCGACGGCACGGCGAAGGGCGGCATGGCCCTGGCCCTGGCCCACCAACTGCCCCTACCAATTCGCTTTATCGGCGTGGGCGAGGGCATCGACGATCTCCAGCCGTTTAACCGCCATGCCTTTGTGGATGCCCTCTTTGACTGAGTGGCTGGCCGTCGCCGGTCGTTGCGTCCGATGAACGCCTGGTGCTGGCCCACGCGGCGCGATCACTGGCCCACGGCGGGAGAACTCACCTTGGAATGGCCCGATACCCCGCCGCCGCCCCTGGTAGTGGGCGATTACGTGGGGCTTTATGGGACGGGCGATGCCGATGACGACGGCCATTGGCTCGGCCTGTGGCAGGTGACCCGGCCCTGGCGGTGGGTGACCACCGCGTGGCGCCTGTGGCTGCTGCCCATGGTGCGGGTGAGCGCGGCGGCGCTGGGCCCCAGCTGGAACGAAGTCGCCGTCGGTGCGCCGCCGACACAACCCACGCCCCTGACCGCCGACACCATGGCCGCCCTGTGGCCCGCGCTGCTCGACGCCCAACTCCAGCCGGCCACCCGCGAGGGCGGACGGCTGCGGCCCTTAACAACCCTGCCGCCGGCGGCTATGGGACAAGCGCGCCCGCTCCACGACGAAATTCAACAATGTCTCGTGGATTGGGGCGGCAAATTGGGTTTGCAGGTGTGGCTTGCCCGCAACGACCGCCAACGCCAGCGCCAAGGCGACTTTCTGCGGGATCGCCCCTTTGTAGTGACCGTGCTCCCCCAGCCCTTCGACCCGCTCACCCGCACCATCGTGGAACACATCGACGTGCTGTGGCTGCAAGACCACACCCTGGTGGCCGCCTTTGAAATCGAATGCACCACCACGGTCTACGCGGGGTTGCTGCGACTCGCCGATTTAAGTGCGGTGCAGCCCCATCTCCACACGCCCCTGTATTTAGTCGCCCCACAGCGCCGCGCCGCCAAAATCCGCCGTGAATTGCACCGGCCCACATTCAAGCGCCTGGCGCCGCCGCTCCACGAGCGCTGTCGCTTCCTGCCCTGGGAACCCCTCCAGCGGCGACTCGCCGAATTAACCGGGGTGGCGGCCTATCTGAATCCCCGCTTCCTCGACGATCTCACCGACGCGCCCTAAAGGGCGAACCGGTGCGCTTCTCCATCATGAAACTGCGGTCACCCCCCTATTTTTCGTGGTTCACCCTGTCGGAACGCCATGAAACACCGTTGAGCATGAGGGCCCACAGGCCGTTACGCTCGACTTCCACCCTAAGAGGTTTCTTTGTCATGCGGCATTTGCTTTTTGGTGCGTTGGTTTATTGGCCTCTATTGGGCATTGCCCTGGCGCTGCCGACGCCCACCCCCCTGGAACCCGCGGCGATTCACCGCCATTTAGACCAAACCATCGCCAGTCTCTTGAGCCATTACCACTATCGGCGGGAAGCGCTCGACGACGCTCTGTCGCGGGTGGTGTTGCAGAACTATCTGGACGCCCTCGATCCGCTTCGCGGCTATTTCCTGCAAGCCGAAGTGGACGAATTCCGCAACCGTTACGCCACCACCTTGGACGACGCCCTCAAGGTCGGCGACCTCGCGCCGGCCTTCGCGCTCTACAACGACTATCAACAGCGGCTCCACGAACGCACCCAATTTGCGCTGCAACGGCTTCAACAGCCCTTCGACTTTGAAGTCGACGAATCCCTGGTGCTCGACCGCAAAGAGGCCTCCTGGCCCAGCGACGAGGCCGAAAAAAATGCGTTTTGGATCAAGCGCTTAAAGAACGAAACCCTGTTGCTCATGCTCGCGGGCAAGTCCCAAGAAGCCGCGCGGGAAGTCCTCGTCACCCGCTACGAAGGCCGCTGGCGGCGGGCGTCCCAAACCACGGCAGAAGATGCGTTTCAGGTCTATATGAACGCCGTTGCCCAGAGTTTTGATCCCCACACGGCCTATTTCAGCCCGCGCAATTCGGAAAACTTCAATATCCAGATGCGCTTGTCCCTGGAAGGTATTGGCACCGTGCTGCGCCTCGACGAGGAAATGGTCACGGTGGTGCGCTTGGTGAAAGGCGGGCCGGCGGCCATGAGCCAGCAGTTGCAGCCCAACGACTGGATTGTGGGCGTCGGCCAAAACGACGGCACCGTGGAAGACATTGTGGGTTGGCGTCTCGACGATGTGGTGGATTTGATTCGCGGTCCTCGGGGCACTCGGGTCACCTTAAAAGTGTTGCCCGCCGACGCCCGCAGCACCCCTAAGCTGGTGTCGCTGGTGCGCGATCAAATCAAACTGGAAGAACAGGCGGCCCAGAGTCGCGTGGAAACCGTCACGACCGATGGTGGCCCGCTCACCGTGGGCGTTATCACGTTGCCCACGTTCTACAGCGACTTTTCCGCCGCCCAACAGGGCGATGCGAACTACCGCAGCACCACCCGCGATGTGCGGCGGCTGCTAGAGGAACTCAACCCCAAGGCCATCGACACCCTGCTCATCGACCTGCGGGGCAACGGCGGCGGGTCGCTGCAAGAGGCGGTGGATTTAACCGGGTTATTTATTCCCACCGGCCCGGTGGTGCAGGTGCGCAACCATCGGGGCGCCGTGGAGGTGGAACAGGATCGGGATCCCACCGTGGTCTACAACGGGCCCCTGGTGGTGTTAGTGGATCGCTTTAGCGCCTCGGCGGCGGAAATCTTTGCCGGCGCCATTCAGGATTACGGACGGGGTGTGGTGGTCGGCTCGCCCACCTTTGGCAAGGGCACAGTGCAGACCCTCTTAGACCTGAACCGCTATCTCCCCAAGGAAAGCGGCCAGTTGGGCCAGCTCAAACTCACGGTAGCCAAGTTTTATCGGATCAGCGGCGGCAGTACCCAACACCGAGGCGTGCTGCCGAATATCGAATTGCCATCGCCGTTTAGCGCCGAGGACGTGGGCGAAAGCGCCCAACCCACCGCCTTGCCGTGGGATGAGATTCGGCCCCAGCGCTACGCGAGCAATGCACTCCTGCGCACGCTGCAACCCACCTTGCGCACGCGCCACGAACAACGGCTGCGGGAAGACCCGGCCCTGCAATTGTGGAAACAAGAAGTGGCGTTGTTGCGCCAAGCCCGCCGCGAATCCACCACCTCGCTGCAACTGGCGGCGCGGCAGGCGGAAAGTCGTCGGGCAGAAGCGCAAGCCCGCGCCCAAGAAAACCAATGGCGCCGACGTCAGGGCCTGGCGCCCCTGGGCGACCAGGAGCCGCTGCCGGTGCGCGATGAAGAAGATCGCAACCGCCCGGATCCGGTGGGCGACGAGGCCGTGCGTATTGCCGCCGATTTGGCGGATTTACTGCGGGACCGCCCCACTGCCCTCGTGACCCAAACTCAGCCCTAGTCCTTGGGGAAGCCAATGGCGTTAAGCCGTCTCGGTGCGGAAAAACGCCAGTAACTGCACTAACTGTTGGGCCTGTTCGCTGATGGATTGATTTGCCGCATTCGTTTGTTCTACGAGGGCGGCGTTTTGCTGGGTGAACTCTTCCATCTGCATCACCGCCTGGTTCACCTGCTCGATGCCCGTGGACTGTTCGGCAGACGCGGTGGCGATGTCGGCCACCAGCGCGCTCACCCGCTGCACGTCGTGGACGATCTCTTTTAGGGTTTGCCCGGCACCGGCCACCAACTTGGTACCGGCGGCCACCTTGTGGGTGCTGTCTTGGATGAGTTCTTTGATCTCTTGGGCGGCGGTGGCCGACCGTTGGGCCAAGTTGCGCACCTCGCCGGCCACCACTGCAAAGCCCCGCCCCTGCTCACCGGCCCGCGCTGCTTCCACCGAGGCGTTAAGCGCCAGGAGATTGGTTTGAAAGGCGATTTCGTCGATCACCGAAATAATCGCTTCGATTTTGCGGCTGGCCCCATGAATCGCGTCCATGCCGGCCACGGCGTTGCCCACCACGGTGTCCCCCTGTTGGGCCCGCTGGCGGGCCTGTTGGGCCAGTTGGCTGGCCTGCTGGGTGTTGTCGGCGTTTTGGCGCACGCTGGAGGTCATTTGCTCCATGGAGGCCGCCGTTTCTTCCAAGTTACTGGCCTGCTGTTCCGTGCGCTGGCCCAGGGTTTCATTGCCGCTGCGCAGTTCGGTCACGCCCCGATGAACCGTTTCCGCGCTCTGGCGCACGGCCAGGGTAGTTTCGCCCAAGCGCTGGCGCAGCTGTTCGAGCAGCTCTACCAGCGCGCCCAATTCATCGTGTACCACCGTGTCGATGGGCCGAGTTAAGTCGCCCTCGGCCAGTTGATCCACCGCCTGACGCGCTACCCCCAGGGAGATTCGCAGGCTGCGTACCAGCCAAAGACCAAGGGCCAGGCTCAACAGCAAAGCGCCCGCCGTGACACCGACCATTAGGTTGATCCGCGACTGGTTCTCCGCCTGCAATTGGGGGCCAAGGCGATCCTGTTCGTCTTTAATGTCCAGCTTGATGGTTGTTTCCACGATGTCCGCCACCTCGGGGCCAATCCGATAGAGCGTTTCGGTGGTGGTTTGGCGGCTGGCCTGGAGGGCGTTGTGGGCGGTCACCGCGGTTTGTAACGCCGTTTGGGCCGCCAGCACCGAGGCCAGGGACGGCGCCTCGCTCGGCCAAGCAGCGGCGGCGGCGGTAAACCCCGCCCAAGGATCGGTGGTGTCGTCGGCCAGGGCCAGCAGAGTGATCAACCCCTGGGCACGAATCTGGGCCACCGCCGCCAGCCAGGCGGGGTTTTGGCTGTCGCGGCTGGCGGCAAACAGCGCATCGAGCTGGGTTCGGAAGGCCTGTTGGGCCGGCATCAGCACCTCGTCGCGGTGGGCTGCCATTTGAGTAGTGATCGTGGTGATGGTGTTAAAGGCATCCGCATACTGGGTCACCAGCTGACTGATGCGCCGCAGCCCGTCTTGGCGCTCCGGGTCGGTGATCTCGCGGTTGGCCTCGTTCAGCAGCTGGATCATGGCCTCATAACGCTCGCGATATTCGGCCAGGCGTTCGGCGGTGGGGATGTCGAGATAGCCCAACACCTGAATGCGCATGGTGAGCATCTGGGCTTGGACGTTCGCCACCAGGTTGGTATCGCGGGCGAGGTCGCGGTAATTGCTAAAGCCGCGGTCCGCCGCGTTTAGCCCGAAAAACGCCACGGCCACCAGGCCGAGCAACAAGGCGTTCAGCAGCAACAGGCCGCCGGTAATTTTGGTGGTGAGCTTGAGAGCCATCGCGGCGCTATCCTTAGTTGAAGAGAAGAGATGGGCGGTGTATCGACTGTCCTTGTCAGAAGGTAAGGCGTTCTAGTTACGTCGGCGGGGGGTAGGCAATACCGGTTGGTCAGCCCGCGGTTGCAGCGTGAACTGCACCCGCCCCTTGTCGCCACCGCCACCCGCGGCAATGCGCCCGGTCGCCATCTCGTACACCACCCGTTCGCCGCGAAACTCATCCCGATTTTGGGTAAAGCGCACCGCCCCGGTAATCACCACCTGGCCGGTGGTCACGTCGTATTCCAACTTGCGGCCCTCGCCGTCGATGGGGGTTTTTTGCCCTTCGGGCGTCACCCGAAAGCGCGCCGGTTTGCCCACCGCCTCCACGCGCTTAAATGCGCCGTTTTCCAGAAAAATCGTGGCGGTGTCGGCGGCGAGCCGCATGGATCCCTGGGTCACCACCACGTTGCCCTCGTAGACGCTCACCCCGGTGTTTTGGTCGAGCTGGGCGCGATCCGCTTCCAGGCGAATGGGCTGGTCGCGGTCGGCGGCGTGCCCCGCCGTGGTTGCCAATAACAGCAATAAAATCAAAATTTTAGGGGACATATTCACTTCTCACCTGAGTTAATTCGAGTCGCTGAGTCACCAGGTCGGCACGGAAGCCGGCGGCGACGACGACGCCATCGACGGTAAACAGCTGGGCGGGCTGGTCGGCAGACGCCCGTTGGCGCGTGGGTTCGATGAGCACGCGGTCGCCCTTAAACACTAAGGCGGTCACGGTCTCGCGGGGGAAGCGCACGGCTTGGATGTTGCCGTACAGCCACAGCTGCTCCTGGTCATCGCTAATCCATGCGCGGTCCGCGTGAATCAGCCACTGGCGCCAGCCGTCGGGGGTGTGGATCGCCATGATGGGCTGGTCGATTTCCACGCCGGCCTGTTGGGCGAGCTGGCGCAGTTGAGGCGCCATGAGCACGAGTTGCGGTTGGCCGTCTTGATGGCGACGAATGGCGGTAAAGCGCTCCAGTCGCAGGGACGGCTCGTTGGTCGGTCTCGGGGGATCGAGACCGCGTTCCACCGCATCGAGAAGCCATTGGCTCAACAGGGCAAGGGCAGCGAGCAGCACCAACGCAACCCAATGACCGACCCCGTGGGACAGGGGGTTAAGGACGACTTGGCGTAGAACGGGCAGCAGGGTCGAGCCAGCCATTGACCTGGCTTAAGGCGGCTTCGTCGAGGGCACCGGCGGCTTGTAACAGGTTGAATTGATTGAGGATTTGGTCGATGCGCGCGAGGGATAAATCCCGTTCGGCGGCGATGAGATTTCGCTCGGCGTCGAGCACATCCACGATGGTGCGGGTGCCCACTTCAAAGCCGGCTTGGATCGCGTCGAGGGCGCTGCGACTGGAGACCACGGTTTGTCGCAGGGCCTGGATGCGCGAGGTGTCGGCGACGATGTTTTGAAAGGCTTGGCGGGCCTGTAACACCACCTGGCGCTGTTGGGACACGAGCTGCTGTTTGGTGGCTTCATAGTCGAACGCCGCCTGCCGGAGACGCGAGCTCAGGTTGCCCCCCTGGTAAATCGGCACCCGCAGTTCCACGCCGATTTGCGCCGTGTTCCGGCGACCGATGACGCTCACACTGCTGTGGCTGCCGCCCAACTGGGCGGTGGCATTGACCGTGGGCAGACGGTCGGCTTGGCGCACGCTCACCACCGCGCGGGCCGCTTCAACGGCAAATTGCGCTTGGCGCACGGCAGGATTCTTCAATAAGGCCTGCTCCGCCCAAAAATCGCCATTTTCCTGGCCCTTGGGCGTGGTATCCGCGTTGTCGCGCAGCAGGGCCACCTGGTCGAAATAGCCGCCGGCGAGACGGCGCAGGGCTTCTTTCGCATCGGCAACGCCTACTTGGGCGGCGATTTCGATGGCGACCGCCTCATCGAAGCGGGCTTGGGCCTCTTGCACGTCGGTAATCGTGATAAGCCCGACTTCAAAGCGCCGCTTGGCCTGTTCGAGCTGACGGGCGATGGCTTCTTTGTTTTTGAGGGCAAAGGTCAATTGGGCCTCCGCCTGCAAGATGCCGAAATAGGCCTGGGTCAAACTCAATAACAGCTGTTGTTCGGCCACTTGGACGGCGGCGTCGGCTTGGCTGCGGCTCGCCTTCGCCCGTTCGATGCCCGCCAACAAACTGGCGTCGTACAGGGGCTGGCTCGCCGACAGGCCGTATTGGAGATCCGTGCTGTCGGGTTGGCTGCGGGCGGATTCGTTGAACAGTTCCGTGCGCGCCAACCCCGCCGACGCCCCCACCGTGGGCAGCAACAGGCCAAAGGCTTGGTTGAGTTCTTCTTGACGGGATTCTTGCTGGCGAAAGCTCGTCAGGCGTTCTGGATTGGTGTCAACGGCTTGGCGGTAAATGGCGAGCAAATCCGCACCCCAACTGGGCGTCGTCGTCCACAGGGCGAGCGCCCACAACAGTCGTTTCATACACACCCCAAAAAAGTCGTGTTCAAAAATCATGAATCAAGCCGGTCGCTGACTGCGCGACCGGCCCGCCTAAAATTTCAAAATGTGAAGGTCGCAGCGGGTTCTGCGTGGTGCAGATAGGCGAGTTCCGTATCGAACAGGCTTTCGGTGGTCCAGGTGGCGTCGTCGGTTCGAGTGATCAACAGCGCTTCCATGATGGGGGGCTTGCCCACGACGGCAAACAGGCGACCGCCTCGGGCGAGGCGCGTGGGCCATTGGGTGGGGCGAGACGGCAAGGCGCCGGTGAGCACGATGGCGTCAAAGGGCGCCTCGGTGGGCCAATCCAGGGCGGCGTTGCCGGTGATGCAGGTGATGTTGTGGCGTCCCTGGGCCGTGAGCGTCGTGGCGGCAGCGCGCGTGAGCCGGTCATTGCGGTCCACCGCGAGGACATGGCGGGCCATTTGGCTCAAGCAGGCGGCGAGGAACCCGCTGCCGGTGCCCACGAGCAACACCGATTCGTCGCCGTTCAGGGTGAGCGCCTGCAAAATGCGGCCTTCCAGATTGGGATTCAGCATGAATTCGCCGTCGCCCAGGGGGATGCGCACGTCGGCGAAGGCCAGGTTGTGGTAGCGCGTGGGCACAAAGGCCTCGCGGGGCGTGGCGGTCATGATCCGCAGCACCTGGTCGTCGAGGACCTCCCAAGTGCGGATTTGCTGCTCGACCATGTTGAAACGGGCTTGTTCGATGGCGGTGGGGTTCATAAACACTCTCAAACGGCGGTGGGCGAACGCCTAGTTGGCGCGTGATTAAAGCGTATCACTAAACCTCGATGGCTCTCCCGCGGCGCACGGCGTCTTGAAAAATCCCCCCTGCTTCCCCAAATGGCCCGACAAACCCTGCGGGCGGCGGTCACACCCGCACGATCATTTTTTAGGAGGCCATTTCGCCCATGAGCACCGCACTTGTCGCAAAACCGTTGAATCTCGCCGTTCCGGTCAACGACTTAGACGCCTATATCCACTACGCCAACGCCCAGCCGCTGCTCACCGAAACCGAAGAGCGGGCGCTGGCCGAGCGGCTCCGCACCCTCAGCGACCTGGACGCCGCCCGCCAATTGGTGGTGTCGCACCTGCGCTTTGTCGTGCGGGTCGCTCGGGGCTATTTGGGCTATGGCCTGCCCCTCGCGGATCTGATCCAAGAAGGCAACATCGGTCTCATGAAAGCGGTGCGCCGCTTTGACCCCGGTCAGGGGGTGCGCCTGGTGTCCTTCGCGGTTCACTGGGTGAAGGCGGAAATCCAAGAATTTGTCCTGCGCAACTGGCGCATCGTGAAAGTCGCCACCACCAAGGCCCAGCGCAAACTGTTTTTTAATCTCCGCAGCAGCAAAAAGCGCCTGGGCTGGCTCACCCAACGGGAAGCCGAGGCCATGGCCGCCGATTTGGGCGTCGATACCGCCACGGTGTTTGAGATGGAATCCCGCATGAGCGGCCAGGATGTGGCCTTCGACGCGGATCCCAACGATGACGACGACGCCATCGCCGCACCGGCCACCTCTCTCCAAAGCGATGACGCGGACATTGCCGATGCGCTCAGCGATCGCGATTGGGAACAGCAGGCCGCCCAACAGCTCGCGGTTGCGCTCACCAAACTCGACACCCGCAGCCGCGACATCCTCACCCGCCGACGCCTGGTGGAACCCAAAGCCACGCTCCAAGAACTCGCCGACGAATACGGCATCTCCGCCGAACGGGTGCGCCAGCTGGAAAACGCCGCGTTCAAGAAGCTCAAAGCCGCCGTCACCGTGGAATAGCGGTCGGGGGAGCGCCCCCCGCAAACTGCCGATTTTCGGCATAAATCTATAAACAAGCATTCCTTTTCGATCTAAACCGCCCATGACTACCCTGAAATATCCACAGGGGAAATCATCGTCATGGGCCACCCACCAGCGGTTTCCGGCGCACCGCAAGCCGCCGCCATTCATCCCACCGAAGCCGACCACGCCGTCAACCAACATCTGGAAACCTGCACCGCCGCCGAGCGGGTGGCCTGGGCTTTGAGTGCGTTCGGGGCGCAGTTGGTGTTGTCATCGAGCTTTGGCGCCCAAGCGGCGGTGTGTTTGCACTTGGCGACCCAACAGCAGCCCAACATCCCCGTGATCTTCATCGACACGGGCTATCTCTTTCCGGAAACCTATCAATTCGTCGATGCCCTCACAGCGCGGCTGTCGCTCAATCTCCACGTGTATCGGGCGGCCATGAGTCCCGCTTGGCAGGAGGCCCGCTACGGCAAGCTGTGGGAACAGGGGGTCGCTGGCCTCGAACGCTATAACCAGTTGAATAAAGTCGAGCCCATGAACCGCGCGTTGGCGGATTTGGGCGCCACCGCGTGGCTGGCGGGGCTACGGCGGCAACAGTCTCGCAGCCGTCAGCAGCTGCCGGTGATGAGACGCCAGCAGGGCCGGTGCAAGGTCCACCCCATCGTGGATTGGACCAACCAAGACGTGCACCGCTATCTCACGGCCCACGACCTGCCGTACCACCCCCTGTGGGAACAGGGGTATGTCTCCATCGGGGACATGCACACCACCCGCCCGCTCACCGCCGGGCTCACCGAGGAGGAAACCCGTTTTTTTGGCTTGAAACGGGAATGTGGGTTGCACGAGGTGGGCGACTTCCAGATTTAACCGCCGCGCGCGGGTGATGGCCTAGCTCAGGGCGTCGAGGCGGGTTTGTAACGCCAACCACTCGCTTTCGAGGGCCGCCACCTGGGCTTGATGCTGCGCTTGATCGGCCAACAATCCCGCCAAGGTTGCCGACGCCTTGCCGTCGCCCGTGCTGTAGAGCGTCGGCGACGCCAACGCGCGATCCACTTGATCCAACGCGTGCTGCGCCGCCGCTAACGACGCTTCTAACTTGGCGAGCTGGCGTTCCAGGGGCTTGCGTTGGGCCGTTTGTGCGGCGGTGGGCAGGGCGGGTTTGGCGACGATGGGCGCCGGGGTCTGGGGCGCAGCTTTGGCAGCGGACGACTTTTTCTCGGTGCCAGCGCGGGTTTTCGCTTTCACCGTATCGCCCACCACCGCCGCCGCCGGGCGGCTGCGCTGCTGCTGGTGGTAGTCCTGGAGATCGCCGTCGAACGCCGTGACGCGGCCATTCGCCACCACCACAAAACGGTCGGTGCAGCTTTCCAGGAGATGGCGGTCGTGGGACACCACCACCAAGGCCCCGGAATACTGTTGCAGCCCCACGGTGAGCGCGTGGCGCATGGCTAAATCCAGGTGGTTTGTCGGTTCGTCTAACAGCAGCACATTGGGCCGTTGCCACACCAAGAGCGCCAAGGCCAGCCGCGCCTTTTCGCCACCGGAAAACGGCGCCACCGGACACAGGGCCAATTCGCCCCGAAAGCCAAAGCCCCCAATGAAATCCCGCAGCTGCTGGTCGGTGGCCGTGGGGTCGAGGGCTTGGAGATGCTGCAAGGCCGAGCGATCCAGGCGCAGATAATCCAATTGATGCTGGGCGAAATAGCCCATCACCAGGCCCTGGCCCAGCTGTCGTTGACCCGACAGCGCCGGCAGTTCGCCGCTTAAATGCTTGATAAGCGTGGATTTACCCGCGCCATTTGCCCCCAACAGCCCCAAGCGGGTCCCCGGCTCGATGCTCAGGTTCACCTGCCGCAGCAACGGCGTCTCGCCGTAGCCAATGTCGATTTTATTCAATTGAATCAACGGGTTCGGCAACTGTTTTGGCGGACGGAAACTCACCTCGAACGCCGCTTCCCCGTGAACCACCGCCGCGACCGACAGGCGATTCAGCGCCTTGAGCCGGCTTTGGGCCTGCTTGGCCTTGCTGGCTTTGGCGCGGAAGCGATCCACAAAGGCTTGGAGATGGGCTGCTTCCCGCTGGGCCTTGGCGTTCGCCGCCTGGTCTTGGGCGAGACGCGCGGCCCGCTGCTGCTCAAAGTCGCTGTAACCCCCGAAATAGGTGGTCAACTGGCCCCGTTCCAGATGGACGATGTGATCCACCACCCCATCCAGAAATGCGCGGTCGTGGGACACCAACAGCAAGGTGTTGCGGTCCCGCCGCAGCCAGTCTTCCAGCCAGAGCACCGTGTCTAAATCCAAATGGTTCGTCGGCTCGTCCAACAGCAGCAAATCCGCCCGCGCCAACAACGCCCGCGCCAGGTTGAGGCGCATGCGCCAACCGCCGGAAAAGGTGGCGACGGGCTGGTCGAGCTGGGCGAGGGTAAAACCCAGGCCCATGAGGAGCGACTCGGCCCGCGACACCGCCCGATACCCGTCGATGAGATCGAGTTCCTGGTGGAGATGGGCAATGGCGATGCCGTCGTGACGGGCTTCGGCGTCGAGGAGCGCGTTATCGAGCTGGCGCCAGAGCACGTCCCCATCTAGGGCGTAATCGCGGGCGCTTTGGGACGAGGCGGGGGTGTCTTGGGCCACATGGGCCATGCGCCAGGTGGCCGGCACGCTCACCGTGCCCTGATCTGCGCCCCATTCGCCGCGCAACAGCCCAAATAGGCTGGATTTTCCCGTGCCGTTAGCGCCCACCAGGCCGACTTTCCAGCCCGGATGTACCGTCATGGAGGCCCCCTGGAGGAGCGATTTGCCGCCGCGACTCAACGCGACTTCGGTTAACTGCAACATCAATTCGCCTCGTGATGGCGGCCCATGCCGCGCCTTGTGCCCCCCATCTTAATGAAAAGGGCAGCTGTGAATCCCAGGGCGACCGTGAAGGTCGCCCCTACAGTGCGGTTTTTCATTCTCTTTGTTATGGGGGATTCCCATGGTGTTTAAGGCCTATGACCTGCGCGGCCGCGTGCCGGAAGAACTCGATGAGGCGTTTATGCGGCGGTTGGGCCGCGTTTATCCCACGGTGTTTGCGGCCCCGCGCCTCGCCTTGGGTTGGGATGCGCGGCTCAGTAGCCCCGGCCTGGCTGCCGCCCTGGCCGATGGGCTGTGCGACGCCGGCGTGTCGGTGGATTTGCTCGGCCAATGCGCCACCGAACAGGTGTATTTCGCGGCAAAAACCCGCGATGGCGGCCTCATGGTGACCGCCAGCCACAACCCAGCCAACTGGAACGGCGTCAAGCTGATTGGGCCCCACGCCACACCGGTCACCCGCACGCAACTCGCCGCGCTCCGCCACGCCATGGATCGCGCGGAAGACCCCGCACCGACGGCGCCGCGGGGTCGGCAACAGCCCCACGAAATCACCGCCGATTATCTGGAACATCTGTTGAGTTATGTCGGGCCGCTAAACCCCCTCAAAATCGTCGCTAATCCCGGTAACGGCGTCATGGGCCCCCTCATCGACCAATTGGCGCCCCATCTGCCCCTGGAATGGATCAGGCTTCAATGGCCACCGGATGGCTATTTTCCCTTTGGCGTGCCCAATCCGCTGGTGGCGGAACACCGCGAGATCACCGCCCAGACCGTGCGGGACAGCGGCGCGGATTTCGGCCTCGCTTGGGATGGGGACGGGGACCGCTGTTTCTTTTTCGACGAGCGGGGGCGCTTTATCGAAGGCTATTACCTGGTGGGTCTGCTGGCGGAAATTCTGCTCGCCCGCGCGCCCCAATGTTCCGTGGTCCACGACCCCCGATTGATTTGGAACACCCAAGCCAAGGTCATCGCCGCCGGGGGCGTGCCGGTGCAAAGCGTCACCGGGCATGCGTTTATGAAAGCGACCATGCGGGAAGTGAATGCCATTTATGGCGGCGAAATGAGTGCGCATCATTATTTTCGCGCCTTTGCCTATTGCGACTCCGGGATGATTCCTTGGCTATTAATGGCGGATTATCTCAGCCGCACGGAATTAAAATTAGGCGCACTGGTGGATCAAGCCATGGCCGATTATCCCTGTAGCGGCGAAATTAATTTCCCCGTCAATCACGCGGCGGCCGCCATGGCCCGCGTGCACGATTATTTTGCGAATGATTTGCTGGGGGTAGATCACGCGGATGGATTAAGTCTCGATGGGGGCGATTGGCGCTGTAATTTGCGCTGTTCCAATACCGAAGCGTTATTGCGACTTAATGTGGAAACACGGGGCCAGCCGACCTTACTCGACACCCGCGTCGATGAAATTAAGCGATTGATTTTATTGGGAAATTAGAATCGGCATGAAAAACTGCGATTTCACTATTTGACCCCCCAAAATAACCCGTTTATAGCTTTTGAC
This sequence comes from Candidatus Competibacteraceae bacterium, assembly GCA_036846405.1. Classification (GTDB taxonomy): domain Bacteria; phylum Pseudomonadota; class Gammaproteobacteria; order Competibacterales; family Competibacteraceae; genus DAIUCA01. The sequence continues at coordinate 6,648 of DAIUCA010000005.1, read as the reverse complement.
CGTCCTTGGAATCCAGTTTAATGAATCGTTATTTGCTGTCTCATTTAGATCGTCTCGAACAAGAAAGCATTCACCTCATTCGGGAAGTCGTGGCCGAATTCAAAAAGCCGGTGATGCTATTTTCCATTGGTAAGGATTCCATGGTGTTATTGCGGCTCGCGGAGAAAGCGTTTTATCCCGCGAAATTGCCGTTTCCTTTACTCCACGTGAATACCACATTTAAGTTTCGCGAGATGATTCAATTCCGCGATCAATTAGCCAAAGATCGGGGGTTTGAATTAATCGAGTGTATTAACCAGGAGGGGGTACAAAACGGGGTAACTCCTTTTAATTTGGGTACCCAGAAATACACCCAGATCATGAAGACCGAGACCCTGAAAAACGCCCTAAAACACCATCAATTCGACGCGGCGTTTGGCGGGGCGCGGCGGGATGAGGAAAAGAGTCGCGCCAAAGAACGGATGTTTTCGTTTCGCGACAAATTCCAGCAGTGGGACCCGAAAAATCAGCGGCCCGAGCTGTGGAATCTCTACAACGGGCGCATCAACGCGGGCGAATCCATTCGGGCGTTTCCGATTTCCAATTGGACCGAATTGGATGTGTGGTTCTACATCTACCGCGAGCAGATTCCCGTGGTGCCCCTGTACTTCGCCGCCCCACGGCCGGTGGTGAATCGCCATGGGGCCTGGATCATGGTGGACGACGACCGTCTGCCCTTGGCGCCGGGCGAGGTGCCCGAGAGGCGTTCCGTGCGGTTTCGCACCTTGGGCTGTTATCCCCTTACCGGCGGGGTGGACTCCACCGCCACCACGCTCCCCGACATCATCCGCGAGATGCTCGCCAACCGCAGTTCCGAACGCCAAGGCCGCGTCATCGATTTCGACGAAGCCGGTTCGATGGAAGAGAAAAAACGCGAGGGCTATTTCTAAAATGCACACCCCATCCCTACCCGACCCAGCGACCGACGATTTCGCGGCATTTTTCCAGCAAGAACAGCAAAAAGACCTGTTGCGGCTGCTCACCTGCGGCAGCGTGGACGACGGCAAATCCACCCTCATCGGGCGGCTGTTGTACGACGCGAACGGCGTGTTTGACGACCAGCTCGCCGCCGTCAAGCGCGACACGGCCAAATACGGCACCACCGGCGAGGAAATCGACTTTGCCCTGCTGGTGGACGGTCTCAGTGCGGAGCGCGAACAGGGCATCACCATCGACGTGGCCTATCGCTACTTTGCGACCCCCAAGCGCAAATTCATCATCGCCGACACCCCCGGCCACGAGCAGTACACGCGGAATATGGCCACCGGGGCGTCCACCGCCGATCTCGCCATCATCCTGATCGATGCCCGCAAAGGCGTGCTCAACCAAACCCGCCGCCACGCGTTTATCGCCACCCTCATGGGCATTCGCCGCCTGGTGATCGCCGTGAACAAAATGGATTTGGTGCATTACGACCCCCAGGTGTTTGAGGCCATTTGCCGCGACTGCCGCGATGTGGCGGCGCGGCTGCCCGGCGCGGATCTGCATTTCATCCCGCTGTCGGCCCTGAAAGGCGAAAATGTGGTGACCCGCAGCGAGAATATGCCCTGGTTCCAGGGGGCGCCCCTGCTGGCCCATTTGGAAACCGTGCATATCGACACGGACCGCAACTTGGTGGATCTGCGCTTTCCGGTGCAGCACGTGCTGCGGCCCCATCAGGATTTTCGCGGCTACAGCGGCAGCCTGGTGTCCGGCCGCCTGCGCCTTAATGACCTGGTGACCGTGCTGCCGTCGGGCAAACAAAGCCGCATCAAATCCCTCTTCGTGGGCGACCAGGCGCGGGCGGAGGTGTACGCGCCCCAGGCGGTCACCGCCGTGTTGACCGACGAACTGGACGTGAGCCGAGGCGACATGTTCATCCACCCGAACAACGCGCCCACCCTCACCAACCGCCTGGAAGCGATGGTGGTGTGGTTGAGCGAACAGCCCGCCCAGCTGCACCACAACTACTTGTTGAAGCATTGCACCACCCAAACCACCGCCCAGATGCAGACCTGGCGCTATCGGGTGAATGTGAACGACCTCCACCGAGAGCCGATTGACGCATTGACCTTGAACGACATTGCCCGGGTGCAACTGGATGTGGCGCGGCCCTTGGCGGTCGATCCGTACAGCAAAAATCGCAGTACCGGCGCGTTTATTTTGGTGGATCGCCTCACCAACGCGACCCTCGCGGCGGGGTTAGTGCTCGATCGGCAGCCGGCGGACGACGCGTTGAATCGCCGACGGGACGCCCTGGATGCGGGTTCGCACGTGCGGCCCCAAATCAGCCGCGTGACCCCCGCCCAACGGGTAGCCCAATGGCAGCAACAGCCCTTCACCCTGTGGTTCACCGGCCTGCCCAGTGCCGGCAAAACCACCCTGGCCTACGCCTTGGAGGCGGCGCTGTTTGCGCGGGGCCATCTGGTGTGCGTCCTCGACGGGGAAAACCTTCGCTTGGGGTTGAGCCGCGATCTGGGGTTTTCGCCGGAAGATCGCTTTGAGCATCAACGGCGCACCGCTGCCGTGGCCAAGCTGCTCAACGAGGCTGGCTTTATTGTCCTGGTGGCCGTCCTCGCGCCCATGGCGGCGGATCGAGAACAGGTGAAGCGGTTGATTGGCGAAGACCAGATGCTCCAGGTCTATTGCCAGGCGCCCCTTGAGGTCTGCGAGGCGCGCGACACCAGCGGGCTATACGCCAAGGCGCGGCGGGGCGAATTACAGCGGGTCACCGGCATCGACGCGCCGTTCGAGCCGCCCACCCAGGCGGATTTTGTCCTCGATACGGCGCATCAGTCGCCGGAAGACGCCGTCGAGCAGTTGCTCGCGGGCCTAGCCCAACGCCAATGGCTGCGCCCCCTGTGACCGACAGGCCAACGCCAACCCCCGCGTTCTCGTGGACCCTCACCGCCGAGCAGCAGGGCGAACTCGCGCGATTGGCGGCGGGTTGGCATGGGATTCCCCGCTATCCCGCACCGGATGAGCCCTCGTCTTTGGTGGGCTTAACCGTGGTGGCCCCATGGACCACCCAGCTCCAGCCCGGGGCGCTGGTGGCGTTGCGGGACGGGGAAGGTCTGTTGCGGGGCGAACTGCGGGTGACTGGCTTGGCGCGCCGGGGCGATGGCGTCGCCCTGAGCGGGTCGTTGCAACAGCTCGTGCCCTTTGGAATTGCGGAATGTGCTGCCGTGCAATCCTGGGTGCAGCAGCACCAGGAGGCGGGCCGCACCGTGGCCCTGTGGCCTGTGCGCGGGGTGGCCACGGCGGCACAAATCGCGGCGGTGCAGTCGATGGCCGATGCCCTGCTGCTGGTTTACGACGCCGCCGACCCGATAGACGACTGGCGCGGGGTCGCGCGGCAACGGCTCTGGCAAACACGGCTGTCCTTGTCGACGAATCCTCTGGCAAACACGGCAACCGCAGCGTGGGTGGCCTTGCCCTTGGGGACCGCAGTGGCCTCAAAAATCGCCCAGCTCCAGCACATGGCCGACCGCTTGGCGATCCCCCCGCTGCTGCCCGCGGCCTGGGGCGGCACCGTTCCCGTGGCGTGGGACGATGCCCCGGAGAGTCTGCAGGCAATTCAAGCCCAGGCGACGGTGCCCCGCCAGGGTCTCTGTGTGTTCTTCACGGGGCTGTCCGGATCGGGCAAATCCACCCTGGCCCAGGCGCTGTTGCAGTCGCTGCTGGCGGACGGCGTCAACACCACGCTCCTCGACGGGGATTGGGTGCGCCAAAACCTGTCGGCGGGCTTGGGCTTTTCCCAGGCGGATCGCGACGCCAACGTGCGGCGCATCGGTTATGTGGCGAGTTTGTTGGTGAAACACGGCGCCGTGGTGATCTGCGCGCCGATTGCGCCGTACGCGGCCACGCGCCAGGCGGTGCGGGAACTCATCGCGCCATACGGCGCGTTTATCGAGGTTCACGTGGCGACGGATTTGAGCGTGTGCGAGGCGCGGGACCGCAAGGGGCTGTACGCCAAGGCGCGGGCCGGGCTGTTGCCGGCATTTACGGGGATTTCCGACCCCTACGAGGCGCCGACCGCGCCAGAACTTCGCCTGGATACCGCAAGGCTGTCGGTGACGGCGGCGGTCGCCCAACTGCGAGACGTGTTGGCGCCCCTGTTTTAGGCAGCGCGGGCCTTAAAGCGGCAGCGCGATGCGGCCTTTGCTGGTTTTTAACAGGTTGACGGCATCGGCAATCGGCAAGGGACGGGCGATGAGATAACCCTGGCCGAAGCCGCAGCCCAGCTCGCATAGGGTTTTGAGTTCGGAGGCGTCGTCGATGCCCTCGGCGATGGATTGGATTTGCAAATCTTGGGTAATTCGCAAAAGCGCCCGCATGATGGCCATGCTGCGGGGGGTTTTCAGCATGGAGGTGACGAAGGAACGGTCGATTTTGAGGGTTTCGATGGGCAGTTTGTGGAGGTAACTCAGGCTGGAATAGCCGGTACCAAAGTCGTCGAGGGCGACGGAAAAGCCTTGGGTGCGACTGTCTTCGATCCAACAGAGGGTGCCCTGGTTGTTCGCCAAGAGGCTCTCGGTGATTTCGAGTTTGATTTTGGACGGCTGCACCCCCACGCGGCGGGCGATGTCGGCCATTTTTTGGGCGAGATCGCTGTCGGCGATTTGGCGGGCGGAAATGTTGATGCTCACGAAGATGGGTTTTTGATGCCAGGTTTGCAGCCGCAGCAGGTCTTCGCAGGCCCGCTCGGTGACCCAAGCGCCCAGTTCGACGATGAGGCCGGACTGTTCGGTGATGTCGATAAAGTGATCCGGCGCGATGAGCCCTTTTTCGGGATGTTGCCAGCGCACCAGGCCCTCAAAGCCCACCACCAGGCCGTCGGGCAAACTCACAATCGGCTGATAAAACACCACGAATTGGCGTTTATCCACGGCTTGGCGGAGTTCGGTTTCGATTTTGATGCGGTCGATGGCGGCCTGTTGGGCCTTGGTATCCAGGGTGGATACCGTGCGCATAGAACCCGGTTTGCCGCGCAAAATGCCGCGCAGCCGATCCAAAAGCATTCCCATCATCAAGCGCAGCACCGGATCCGCGTTATTCATGCGTTCCTGAATCTGTTCGAGGGTGATGACGGTGACGAGGGTGTCGTCGAGGGCGGTGGCGGTGGCCGCCCGAGGGGCGCCGTCTAACAGGGCCATTTCGCCAAACAGCTCCCCGCTGCTGAGAATGTTCACCGGCACCAATTTGCCCTGTCGTTCCACGGCGATGGCAATGCGGCCCTGGTCGATTAAGTAGGCGCAATCGCCCACATCCCCTTGGTTAAACAGCACGCTCCCCTTGGGGAATCGCTTGTGTAATACGCTGGTCATGGCTCGATCTTCCCCAATGAATGTCATGCCAAAGTGTAGCCCGGTTGTGGGGCTAACAACCGACTCACCCCCCCTTGCCTTTCTGCTGTCTTGTCCACGCCATGCGCCAAATCGTTTTAGATACCGAGACCACGGGTCTCGAGGTGAAACAGGGTCACCGACTCATCGAAGTCGCCGCGATTGAATTAATCAACCGCCAGGTGTCGTCCCGCCATTTCCATTGTTTTTTCAATCCCGAACGGCCCATCGACCCGCAGGCGATCGCGGTGCACAAAATCACCGATGACTTTGTGCGCCACCAACCCGCCTTTGCGGCCCTCGCCGCTGAACTGCTCGCGTTTATCGACGATGCGGAACTCATCATCCACAACGCGTCCTTCGACTTAGGCTTTCTGAACCACGAGTTTGGCCGATGGCAGCCGGGCTGGACCCCGTTAGAAGACCGTTGCCGCATCACCGACACCTTAAAAATGGCCCAACAGCGGTTTCCCGGGCAGCGCAACAATCTGGATGCGCTCTGCAAACGGCTGCGCATCGACATCAGCCAACGCCAGCGGGAGGGCCACAATGCGCTTCTCGACACCCAACTGTTGGCCCAGGTGTATTTGGCGATGACCGGGGGACAGTCGGCGCTGTGGCTGGCGGAAGAGCTGGCGGTCGATGGGGACGCGGCCACGACGGTGCCAACGGTGGTGACCACGGCGCCCCTATCGGCGGAGGCACTGTGGGTGGTAGCGGCGACGGCGGAGGAACAGGCGGCCCACGACCGTTGGCTGAGCAAATTGGGGCCAAACGGCCTGTGGTCGCGACTGATCGCGGCGGGGACCTTGAGCCATTAGATGGGGACTTGCATCTCAAAAAGGCTTTACGCACAGTGCGCGTCCGCGAAAGCCCAGAGGCACGCGATTTTCGGGGTATAGCGCAGTCTGGTAGCGCATCTGCTTTGGGAGCAGAGGGTCGGGGGTTCGAATCCCTCTACCCCGACCAACTTCCTGGCTTTATGGAGGTTGCCCCCGCGACAAAACAGGCATCAAAGGATCGTCGGTTCCGTCAACGGTTTAACCCGCTTATCGAAAATCCAGATGCCCTCCCCATCCACCTGCACCTTGACCGGCGTCAACTTGTCGCCTTCGCAAATCATGCTCGTCGAGGCCCCGGTGATCGGGTCGTAGGTGATGCCGTGCATCGAGCACCGCAGACTTTTTCCGGTATCGTCAAAGATCATGTCTTTTTCACAGTCGAGTCTTCGCGGCATGTGGACGCACAGGTTGCGATAGGCCAAGTAATCCCCTTTGTAGCGAAA
>DAIUCA010000004.1:0-34104 GCA_036846405.1 Candidatus Competibacteraceae bacterium | reverse complement strand
TTCAGACGGAGCACCTTGGCCACGTTGATGAGGTCCCGATCGAGGGAGCTCACGCCCAGGGCGGTGTTGATTAAGGTGGGCCAGAGGGAACAGAGCATCACGGTGATTGCCGACACCAAAAACGACTTAGCAAACCAGCCTTCCGAGGCATAGAGCGCACTCACCACGAGGGTGACGATGGGCAACCAGGCTAGGGGCGACACGGGCTTAAAGATTTGGATGAGGGGATTGAGGGCAGCCATGGCCCAGGGGCTGAGTCCACAGAGAATGCCCAGGGGAATCGCCATCGCCGAGGCCAACAAGAAGGCGGTGAACACTGTTTGGAGACTGGTCCAAATTTGATCGAAGAACGTGGGCTTTCCGGTGTAGGGCCGCACGCGCACCTCGGCGTTGGGATTTTCGGCGAGCCGTTGAGCATTGCGCTCGGCTTGTCGCTCGTAGAACTCGCGGCCCCGCTGCCGCTCCGCCAGGTGGTCGGCGTACAGCCCCTGGGTGGCCTGCCACACCTGGGTGGGTCCGGGCAGGGTGCCCAAACTGGTGTTCACCTGGGCGGCGAAGTGGCCCCACAGGAACAGGAACACCAGAATCGACAGCAGGGGCACGAGGATTTGGCGGCTGATTTCCACCAGTTGGGTCTTGGGGTCATCGCCTTGGGCCAGGCGGATCACGGGGGCGAAGAGGTTCAAACCGGCCTTTTCGCAAAAATGAGCAAGGGAAACGGACATGGGCTTTGGCTCCTTAACGCACGCGGTCTTGGCCCTTCAGGCCGATGGGAAACTGTTCCAGATAGGCGTTGGGCTGGCGACCGTCAAAGGTTTTGCCGTCGATAAAGGCGCTCGTGACTTCCCGATAGCCATCGCTGTTCTGGGGCACATCGCTGGCGGCGATTACGCCCTCGGCAATAAGGGACTGGGCGGCTTCCAGGTAAATGTCCGGGCGATACACCTGCTTGGCGATGTCCTGGTACCAGTCGTCGGGCTGGGCCTCGGCGATTTGGCCCCAACGACGCATTTGGGTCAGATACCAGACGGCGTCCGAATAAAACGGATAGGTGGCGTAATGCTTAAAGAAGACATTGAAGTCCGGGGCGGGGCGGGTGTCGCCTTTCTCGAACTCAAAGGTGCCGGTCATGCTGTTGGCGATGACCTGTTCGTCGGCCCCCACATACTGGGGTTGGCTCAACAACTTCACGGCGGCGGGACGGTTGGCGGGCTCATCGAGCCACTGGCCAGCGCGGATAAGGGCGCGAATGACGGCCACGTGGGTTTTGGGATGGGCTTCGGCCCAGGCGCGGGTCACGCCAAACACCTTCTCCGGGTTGTAGGCCCAAATCTGGTGGTCGGTCACCACCGGCACGCCAATGCCCTTAAACACCGCCTGTTGGTTCCAGGGTTCCCCCACGGAATAGCCAAAGATGGTGCCGGCCTCCAGGGTGGACGGCATTTGGGGCGGTGGGGTCACGGAAATCAGCACATCGCCGCCGATTTGGCCGCCCACCGGGTCGCCGGGGGCATAAAAGCCCGGGTGAATGCCGCCGGCGGCCAACCAATACCGCAGCTCGTAATTGTGGGTAGAGAAGGGAAATACCATGCCCAAGTTGAAGGGACGGCCCTGGTCGCGAGACGCGGCCACCACGGGTTTGAGGGCGTCGGCTTTGATGGGGTGAACGGGCTTGCCCTCGGCATCCAGGGGTAACTGGGGCTTCATGGCCTCCCACACGGCGTTGGAAACCGTGATGGCGTTGCCGTTGAGGTCCATGCTGAAGGCGGTGACGATGTCGGCTTTCGTGCCCAGGCCGAGGGTGGCCGCCAGGGGCTGCCCCGCCAGCATGTGGGCGCCGTCGAGTTCGCCGCCGATGACCCGGTCCAAAAGCACCTTCCAGTTGGATTGGGCTTCGAGGGTCACGAACAGCCCTTCGTCCTCAAAAAAGCCCTGTTCATAGGCCACCATGAGAGGGGCCATGTCGGTGAGTTTGATAAAGCCGAATTTCAGGTCTTCTTTTTCGAGGGCGACGGCGTTGAAGGCGACGCCGGCAAGGAGACTGGTGAGCGTAAGCAAGCGCATGGGAAACACTCCAAAGAAAGCGAGGCAAAAAAAAGCGTCCAGTGAGGATTCACTGGACGCCGATGTCCGGGGGGAGCCGCCAGATCGTGGCGGCGGGCAACCCGCCATCTTTGGCGGTTGCGGGAGTGTTCATCTGCGGTGATGGACACGACGGCCTGGTGACAGCAATTTCGTTGCCACTGGCTGCAAATGGGTGCAATGCAGCAGGTTGGGCCGTCGTCGGGCCCCCGTTGGAGCGTCCACAGACCGCTGCCAGGAGGACAATTGCACCAAAAAGACGCGAGTCGCGCTAAAACAAGGCGAGACGCCACCTGGGCCGAGAATCGCGTCAAAATGGGTCAAAACGGCTTTCAAATGCCCTTTTTGGGGAAGGCGACCGCCGCCTTCCCCGTAGCGGCAACAATTCACTCCCGCTTCCTCTTAAAAGGAGCGATTTCACACCAGCGAGGCGTTTAGATGACGCAACCTTTGCGAGTCATCGTGGTGGACAGCGACCGCGGGCGCGCTGCCATCCTCGAACAGGCGCTCACCGACGCCGGCCACCAGGTGGTGGATCGCTTGGATGGCTGTGCGGCCCTGCTGAGTCGCGCTAGGGCGATCCAGCCGGACATTATTTTGGTGGATGTGGCCTGTCCGGATCGGGATGTCCTCGACAGCTTGAGCGTGCTCCATCGGGATCAGCCCCACCCGGTGGTGATGTTTGCCCAGCACAGCGACGCGGATACCACCGCCAAGGCGATTCGCGCTGGGGTAAGCGCCTATGTGGTGGACGGGCTCACGCCCCATCGGCTGCAACCGATTTTGGAAGTGGCGATTGCGCGGTTTCGGGAGTTTCAAGCGTTACGTCGGGAACTCGACGAAGCCAAAACCAAGCTCAGCGAGCGCAAAATCATCGAACGCGCCAAGGGCCTGCTCATGGAACGCAAGGGCCTCAACGAGGACGCTGCCTACCAAAAACTCCGCAAACTCGCCATGGATCGGGGGCAAAAGCTCGTGGAGGTGGCGAACAGCGTGATTGCCGTCTTGGAACTGCTCGACGATTAGCGCAATGCCGATTTGATGGCATTAAATCTGCTAGTCCCACGCAAAACAGCGGTTCACCAATGGCGGTGACCGTTCCATTTCACCTGGCAATGGCGTCGGCGATTTTTCATCGTTGACGCCTTTTTTGTGGAGGACACATGGCCATTCACCTGGGCTACCTGCCGTTAACCGACTGTTTGCCCCTGTTGGTGGCGGCCCATCAGGGCTACTTCGCCGCCCAGGGACTGGAGGTCGCCCTCTGTCAGGAGCCGTCCTGGGCGAGTTTGCGAGACAAGATCGGGGTGGGCCTGCTCCAGGGCGGCCATTGTCTCGCGCCAATCCCCCTAGCGACCCACCTGGGGCTTGGCACCCCGCGATTGCCGCTGGTCACCGCCCTGGGCCTGTCTCTCAACGGCAACGGCATCACCTTGAGCCGCAGCCTGTTTGAGCGCCTGTGCGACGCCGATCCCGACGTGGCGATCCATCCCCAAGCGGCGTCAAAAGCCCTATTTCACCTGGTGCAAGCCGAGCAGCAGGGGGGCTTGCCGCCCCGCCGCTTTGCCGCCGTGTTGCCGATTTCCTCCCACTTTTACCTGCTCCATCGCTGGCTTGGGCCGAGTTTCGCCGCCGTGGAGCGGGTGATCGTGCCGCCTCCCCAGCTGGTGGAACAGCTCCACGGGGGGCTGATTGACGGCTACTGCGTGGGCGAACCCTGGAACAGTCTCGTCGTGGCCGAGAATCTGGGGGCCGTGGTGGCGACGAGCGAGCAGCTTTGGCCGGATCATTGGGAAAAGGTGTTTGCGGTGAACGGCGCCTGGTTGGAACGCCATCCCGACCAGCACCAGGGGCTGCTCATCGCCCTGTTAAACGCCGCCGCGTGGCTTGAATCGGCGGATCATCGCCGCGAGGCCGTGGCTCTATTGGCGGCGGTGATGCCGTCGGTGCCCGCGCCGGTGATCGCCGCGAGTTTGGTGGGGCCGTGGCGAGCGACGGCGCGCGATCCGGGCCAGAGTCGCCCGCGGTTCCATGTGTTCAGCGACCCGACTGCGACCGACCCCGCGCCCCAGCAGGCGGCGGTGTGGCTGGAAAAAATGCGGCTCTTGGGACAATACGGCGGGGCATGGCCCGATGACGCGACGATTCGCCAGCTCTATCGCCGAGACTTGTATGAATCAGCGGTCGCCGCCTGGCGGGACACACACACCGTCGGGGCCGGCGACTAACGCACCGTGCCCAACACCGACGGTTGGCTCGCGTAATAGGCGCTCAAATCGGCGATGTCCTGGTCGCTCAGCCCTTGGGCAAAGCCGTTCATCAGTACGTTGACCCGCGATTGACTGCGGTAGGCCTTCAGCGCCTGGCGTAAATAGGCCTCGTATTGGCCAGCCAAATGGGGAAACGTGGGGGTAATGCCCATGCCATTTGCCCCATGGCAGCTCTGACACACGACCGACTTGCGTTTACCCGCCACCACATTCCCGTGGACGCGGCCATTGGCATCGGCCACCACCAAGCGACTCAAATAGGCGGCGATGTCGATCCGATCCTGGGGGGTGAGATTGCCCGCGTTGGCGTTCATGGAACCGTGTTGCCGTTCCCCCTGCTGGTAGGCCGCCAGGGCTGCCGTCAGGTATTCCGCCGACTGGCCCGCAAGTCGCGGCACCGGATAGCTGGGATAGGCGTTGGCATAGCCGGGAATCGCATGGCAACCGCGACAGGCATAAAACTGGATTTCGCCCCGCTGGGGATTGGCAACGGGCTCAGCCGCGTTGGCTGCGAGGGTGAAGCCCAGGGCCAGGGTCACGCCCGCCATGGCGGGGATAACGCGGGTCATCAATCGGAGGATGGCATTCATGAAAGCTCTCGTGGCAGCACGCCTCGGGGCGTGGAAGTGAAACGGCGGCTTTTGACTCGATCACCGCAAGGCGGTTGCAGTCGCGCCAAACGATGACGCCCGCGGGGGGCGGGCGTCGTGGAGGCTTGGGCCGTCGATGGCGGTTAGGAGGAGGTTAACGCTGGCGTCGTCGCCGCTTTGGGGCGGGTGCTCGTCTGGCCACTGAGCTGCTGCAAGCCGTTGCGATAACAAGCCAACGCGCCGTCGCCATCGCCCAGCCCTTCTAACAACTCGGCGAGCTGGCGATAGGTATCGGCATCCGGCTGGAGCTTTAACGCCTGTTCTAAATAGGCCCGCGCCTTGTCGCTCTGTTGGGTCGCCGTCGCCAGCTGTCCCAGCACCCGCAACAACACGGGATTTTCGCTTTGGGTGCTCAACCAGGCTTCTGCCACCGCCAAGCGGCTTTGGGGATTCACCCGCGTCAACTGACCGTAGGCCTGGATCAGGCGGTCGCTCCACTGGTGATTCAACGCCAGCCGCAGCCGACTTTCCGCCTCGGTGGTTTCGCCGGCATCGTGGAGTTGGGCGACAAAGGCCAGCAACAGCGGTTCGTCGTCTTGCAACCCGCGATCGAGGCGATTCCAACGCAATTGCAGCTGTTCCACGTTGGTGCCGGCCTGGCTAAAGCGGGCGCTGTACAACTGGCGTTGCCACTGCCGCAGCTCCACGGGATCCAGGGTCTGGTGGTCGCGCACCAGGGTCAGGAGCTTTTCCAAATTGTCCCAATCGCCCAGCGCCGCCAGCACCCGAGCCAAGAGGGATTGGAGCCGCGGATAGTCCCGCACGGCGCCGCCAAAGGGCTGTAATAAGTCGCGAGCGAGGGGGATTTGATGGCGTTCCAGCGCGAGTTCTGCCCGCGCCATCGCCGCCACCAGGGCCGGTTCGCCGGATAACTGGCCGGCTTCTAACCAATACCGCTTGGCGGTCTCGGTTTCGCCGCGTTTCTCCGCTGCGAGGGCCGCGCCGGCGTAACTCAAGCCCGGAAACACCCCGGCTTGGGCGCCCTTCGCTAAGAGCGGCTCAGCCCGCTGCCATTGGCCGGTGGACAGCCGCTGTAGCCCTTCCAAAATTTGCCGTTGGGCGCGGCGCTGGCGGCGGGCCTTGCGCTCAAACAGCAGGCTCCACAACCACACGAACAGGCTGATGGCCACATACGACACCAGGGCAAAGGCTGCCGTAATCACCGCAAGGAAAAACACGCTGGTTTGTACGGTGTATCCGTGGGCGCTAATGAGCACATAGCCCGCGTCGCGACTGGTGAGCTGGCCCACGTAACTCGCCAGATACAGCCCGCCCAGAACGACGGCGAGAAACAGCAGCAGGGAAACGACAAGATCGCGTGCCATGGCTTATTGGCCTTCCGACAGGGTCGGGATCGCCGCCGAGCGAATCGGCTCCCGCCGGGTCATGATTTCGTCAAACGCCCGCAGGGTGGGGCTAATGTCCGGAATGAAGGGATTGATTTGCACGCCTTTTAGCGTCTGCAAATCGGCCACCACACCGCTGAACTGGGCGTTATCCCGATCGAAATAGCGGGTCAGCCATTCCAGGGCCTGATCTGCCGCCGCCGCGTAGGTTTCGCTGTCCCGCGCCAACAGGGCGAGACGCATGGTTTCCAGCTGTAACCCAATGTTTTCAAACAGGAAAAACTGGGCTTCCGGACTGGTGAGGGGCGGGCGACGGTCGTCGTTTTCGGCGGCCCGCACCACGATCACCTCGCTCAAATTGCGCCAGGCGCCGCCCACCAGCTGTTCGTACCAAGAGGCATCCGCTGAGGCCGTCGCCTCGGTGGGGGTGATGGGATCAAAGCGGGCTTTCAAATCCGCCAAACGGGTGTCGGCTTGCAGCGGCAGCCGCGCGATTTGTTGATTCAGACTGCGAATCTTGCTGGCGAGGGCCGGATAGTTGGGCAGTTGCAGCCCCCGAAGGGTGGCAATGTCCTCGCCCAAGCGGCGGTCGATCACCAAAAACACGTTTTCGTCCACCCGCTTGAGCCGCGTGCGGGCGATTTCGAGGGCATCGGCGGCGGTCGCGACGGCCTGTTGGTGGCGCAGCGCGTGGTCGGCGAGGCGCAGGAGATAGTCGATTTCCGCCAAGGCGAAGGCATTCACGTCGCCGCCCCGCGCCGCCACGACTTTCACGGCTTCTAAGGTGTTCAACACGCTGCGCTGGTTGAGTTGGAGGTTATCCATGCGCCCTTGGAGACTGCCTAACTCCGTTTGTAATCCCTGGGTGCTCTCGGCTTCGCGGCGGTTTAGCCCTTCCAACTGGGTTAATAGGCTGCTGGCGTTGGTCTGCAAGCCGCGAATTTCTTCTTTGATGATCTCTAACTCGCCCCGCTGGGTGGTCACCGCGTCGTTGACGGCGCCGATGCGCCCTTGCAACTCCACATTCTGAGCGGCAACCCGCTGATCCAGCTGGGTCAAGGCGGTTTGAGCGGCGCCTAACTGTTCCCGCAGGGTGTTGAGGTCGCCCTGTTGGCCTGCCAAATCCACCCCCAGGGCCTGCGCTCCCTCCCGCAGCCCTTGAATGTCGCCTTGCAACGCGGTTTTGCTCCCTTGGAGATCGCTTTGCAGCGTGCGGACGTCCGCTTGGGCTGCGCGCACGTCGGCTTTGAACAGTTCCATGGCGCCCTGTTGGGTCTCTAAGCTGCCGCGCAGGGTCTGCAACCCGCCTTGGAGCACGCCCAGGTCGCCGCGCTGCTGATTTAACGCCGTTTGTAGCGACTCAATCGCCGCCCGCCGATCTGCTAAATCCCCTTCCACCGTGGCAATCCGCACGTCCTGACGATCCGCGCGGGCGATGAGATCGCGCAAATCGGTCTCCTGCTTGGCGGTGACCTCCTGAATGGCGGCGGCGAGGCGGGTGTTGACCTCCGCATCCACATTGCGCTGTTGGGCGTCGGCGGCTTGGCGGGCCGCCCGTTCTAGCTCCCCGTCGTACCAGAGATACCCCGCGCCCCCGGCGGCGCCGAGGGCAATGAGTAGGGCGAGGGGGCCGGTGATGCCGCCTTTTTTGACGATGACCGGAGGCGGATTTGGGTTGTCGTTTGTCATGGAACTGAGGTCTCCAAAAGATAGGCGTGCCAATCGAGTAAAGCGGAAATGAGGGCGGCGTCGCTGGCGTGGGGCACAACGCGCATCGCCGTGAACCCCTGTGCGCGGGCCAACTGGGCGGTGCGTTCGCTCAACAACAGCAAGCGCGTGCGCCACAGCCAATGAGACGACCGAGTCGGCTCAGGGGTCACCAGGGCATCCACCAGGAATTGCAAAGTTTCGCTGCTGGTCACCAGGGCAAAGTGAATCAAGCCAGCAGCGCCCAGGGCCTGGATGGGGGCCACGTCCCCCTGACCGCGCACCCGCTGGTATACGGCGAGCTTGTGTACCACCGCGCCCCGGTCGTGGAGCGCGGTCATGAGGCGGTCGCGTCCCCCCTCGCCGCCCACAATCACCACGGTTTGGTGCGCCACGGCAGCCAGTTCAGGTAGGGCCAACAGCCCGTCGCTGTCGGTTTGGGCGGGCACCGCCGCCACGGCGACGCCGAATTGGGCCAGGGCAAGGGCCGTGGCGGGGCCGATGGCGAGGGTGGTGCGCGACGACGGCCAGGGAAGCAAATGGGGCATGCCCAAGCGCACGGCGTTGGCGCTGGTAAAGATGACCACAGCGGCGGTGGCGAGGGCTGTGCGGGCGGCGGCCTGGTCGTCCAGATCCGCGCGGGCCATGACCTCGAGGGCGGCGAAGGGCAGCGGCGTCGCCCCCAGGGGGGCGAGCTGTTGCGCCAGATCCACCGCTTGGGCTGTGGGCCGCACGATCAACACGCCCACCCCCGCGAGGGGCCGTCCCCCCAGGGCCAGCCTCACGGACTGGTCTCCCGCAGGCGTTGCAATACGGCATCTGCGCCTTGCGCGAGCAGCGCTGCCGCCACCTGTTGGCCCAGGGCGATGGCGCGGGACGGGGCGCCTCGGGCCTCGGCGTGGAAAATCTGGCGCTGGTCGGGATCGCCCACCCGTCCCCGCAGCCACAGTTCCCCCCGATCCAACACCGCGTAGCCCGCAATCGGCACGTGGCAACTGCCGTTCAGCGCCCGATTCATGGCCCGTTCGGCGGCAATCAGCCGGCAGGTGTGGTCGTCCCGCAGGGGCTGCAACCGCCCCAGGGTGACCGCGTCGTCGGCGCGACATTCCACAGCGATCACGCCTTGGCCAACGGCCGGCAAACACAGGGTGGGATCGAGAAAGGCAGCGATGCGGTGGGCTAATCCCAAGCGTTTAAGCCCTGCCGCTGCGAGGACAATCGCCGCGAACTCGCCGTTATCGAGTTTTTGCAAGCGGGTTTGGACGTTGCCCCGCAGAAGTCCGAACTCCAGCTGGGGAAAGTGGGCAGCGAGTTGGGTTTGGCGGCGCAGACTGCTGGTGCCGATGCGGGACCCGGGGGGAAGTGCGGCCAAATCTCCGTGGCCCACGAGGGCATCCCGCGGATCGTCCCGCGCCAGCGCCACGGCGAGGGTCAAGCCCTCGGGCAGACTCATGGGCACATCTTTTAAGGAATGCACCGCCGCGTCGGCGCGACCGTCCAACAGCGCCTGTTCGAGTTCTTTCACAAACAACCCTTTACCGCCAATTTTCGCCAGCGACACCTCGAGCTGCTGGTCACCTTGGGTGGTCATGCCCACGGCCTCGACGGCTAATTGAGGGTGGTAATGGCGGAGATGGGCCATCACAAACTGGGTTTGCCAGCGGGCGAGGGCACTTTCACGGGTAGCGAGGCGCAGCGCAGTCATCGACAACCACAAGGATGATGGGAAGGCCACAGCCTAATCGAAACCGATTGCCAATCACCAACGGCGGCCATCCCCATTAGCCCATGAGCACCACGTCGTACTGTTCTTGGGTGTAAAGCACCTCCGCCTGGAGCTTGAGCGACACGCCAGTAAAGGCTTCCAACTCGGCCACGCTGTCGGCTTCGTCGTCGAGCATGAGGTCGATGACCGCTTGGGAGGCCAACACGAGGAACTGCTTGGCGCGGTATTGACGGGCCTCGCGCATGATTTCGCGGAAAATTTCGTAGCACACGGTTTCGGCGGTTTTGATGGCCCCACGGCCCTCGCACAGCGGACAGGGTTCGCACAACACGTGGGCCAAGCTGTCCCGGGTGCGCTTGCGGGTCATCTCCACCAGGCCCAGGGGCGAAAGCGGCGTGATTTGATTCTTCGCCCGATCCTTTTCCAGATGCCGCTCGAAGGCCTTCATCACCTGGGCTTTGTGGTCGCTGTTGGTCATATCGATGAAATCCAAAATGATGATGCCGCCCAAATTGCGCAGGCGCAGTTGCCGCACGATGGCGGCGGCCGCTTCGAGATTCGTCTTAAAAATGGTTTCTTCCAGGTTCCGATGGCCCACATAGGCGCCGGTGTTCACGTCGATGGTGGTCATGGCCTCGGTTTGGTCGATGACCAAATAGCCCCCGGACTTGAGCTGCACCTTCTTCGTGAGCGCCTTTTGAATCTCGTCCTCGATGCTGTACAGATCAAAAATCGGCCGTTCGCCCGGATAATGCTCGATGCGTTCTGCCATGTCGGGAATGAAATCGCGGGCAAATTGCACGGCCTTGTCGGTGGTTTCCCGCGAATCAATGCGCACCTTTTCCACGTCGTCGCCGAGGAAATCCCGCAGGATGCGCAGCACCAATGGCAGGTCTTCGTAAATCAACTCGCCGCTGCGCAGGGTGTGGGACCGGGCCTGAATCGCCCGCCACACCCGCTGTAAAAACTGCATATCCGCCCCCAAGGCCGCCGAATCCACCCCCTCGGCGGCGGTGCGCACGATGTATCCGCCGCCAAACTCGGCGCGAAACGAATTCACGATTTCCTTGAGGCGCTGGCGCTCGGTTTCGTCGTCGATCTTCACGGAAATCCCCATGGATTGGGTGTTGGCCAACAACACCAAATAGCGGGAGGGAATCGTGATGTGGGTGGTTAACCGCGCACCTTTGGTGCCCATGGCGTCCTTCACCACCTGTACCACGAGGGTTTGTCCGGGATACAGCAGCTCGCCGATGGCGGTTTTGTCCCCGTGGGTGGGGTCGCTTTGCACGTCCGACACAGGCAAAAACGCCGCTTTCTCCAAGCCCAAGTCGATAAACGCGGCCTCCATGCCCGGGAGAATGCGCACCACCTGGCCGCAATACACATTGCCCACCAGGCCGCGCTTGCCGGCCCGCTCTACAAACACCTCTTGCAACACGCCGTTTTCCACAATCGCCACCCGCGTTTCGCGGGGCGTCACATTGGCCAAAATTTCCTGGGTCATGGGGAGTTCATTCCGCGCTCAGATTCGCGCTCGTAGGATTGGTAAATAAGCCACAACACTGTTGTTTTTATGAAAACTTTGAAAATGACCATGGCAAATCAACGGGGTAGAGAGCGCACAACGATGAAGACGCCGACGAAATCGACAGCGATTTGGCTAGAGTTTGCCCGTTCACTGGTGTTTTTGGGGATGTTAATTGCGGCCTTGATGGTGGTGATGTCGGTGCCGCCTCACTAATACGCCCCCGCGGGGGCCGTTAAACCTCAACCGCCGCGCCGCGTCTGATGCGCACTTTGCATCTTTCAACCAAGGCACCGCGTCGATGTTTAACCCGCAATTCGATTGGCAGCCCCTGCGCTTTACGAACAGTCTCCCCGCCGACGGATCGGTGATCCTGCTCGACTGTACCCACCTGCCCCTGCTGGTGGTGCTGTCCTATGTGGTGGCGTCAGGCGCCGCCCTGGATTTAGCCGAGCGCATTACCCACGCCAAAACCCCCTTCGCCCGCTTTCAATGGCAGGCCCTGGGGGGCTTTTGTTTGGGTGGCGGCATTTGGTCCATGCACTTTGTGGCCATGTTGGCGTTTCAAGCCCCGGTCGAGCTGCGTTACGAGCCGTGGCTGACCGCCTTTTCCCTGGTGATCGTGGTGCTGATGGCGCCATGAAAGTCATCGGTCAACCGTTCCTTACGCCGATCCACTACGGGGCGGGCGCCCTGCTCATGGGCACCAGCATTGCCGTCATGCACTACAGCGGGATGGCGGCGATTCAGTCGGTGGCCGCGCTGTATTACGACCCCCTGTGGTTTGCCGTGTCGATTGCTATCGCCATCGTGGCCTCCCTCGTAGCCCTCGTGGTGGCTGTAGCCTTTCGCCACCTGCGCGGCATGAAGGCTCTGGTGCTCAAAACCGCCAGCGCGCTGCTCATGGGGGTGGCGATTGCCGGGATGCACTACACCGGGATGGCGGCGACCTTTTTGGTGGTGCCGGCCGACGCGCTGCTCCTGCCGCCGGCCGGTAGTCAATCCCTGGCTTTGGGCGTCGCCATTGGGGTGGTGAGCCTGTTGATTATTGCGGTGGGCCTGGTGGTCTCCCAATTCGACCGCCAGGTGGAGGCCAAAGAGGCGGCAATTCGGCGGATGGAAGCCCTGTTACACGCCCAACTCGATCGGGAAGCCCGTTATGTGGACGAGGAAACCGGCCTCTATACCCCGACGGCGCTCACCCGCTTTTTGGAATTGCAACAGCGCCGTCGGCGACTGCGGGAAACCGTGTTGTTGGTTCGCGTGGCGAACCGCGCCGCCCTCGAACAGCAGTATTCGGCGGCTATCGTGGCCACCCTGTACCAAATGTTTCGCCAAAATCTTCAAACCCTGTGCAGCAACACCGACGCCATGGCGGCGATGATGAGTCCCGACCAATATTGTTTGGTGCTGCCCAAGGCAGTGAAACTCACCGCGTTTGTCCAGCGGCTGTTAACCGAAGCCAATCCCAAGGCGGCCACCGCCGACGCGGCGTCGGCCCTGGTGCTTCAAGTGCAATCCCAAGACCTGACCCTCACGAACGCGCTGCCCCCCTGGCTCCAGCCCTTCGCCCACGAGGAGCCGGCGGTGGCCCATGCCCTGTCTCCCAAAGCCTGACGACGAGGCGCCAAGACCTACGGTTGCTGCCGCCGCCAGGCCCCGTCGGGCACTGCGCATCGAATTTAGCGATGCCCAACGGGCAGCGATTTTCGTGCGGGACCGCGCCACGTGCAGCTATTCGGGCCGCAACCTGTGGCTTCTCGACGCGGGAGCGACGCCTCTGTGGGATGTGGACTGGGTCGATCATCACCAGCCCTGTCATCGGGGGGGCGCCACCACCATCGACAACGGGGTCTGCGCGGCGCGGTTTTTTAATCTCAAAAAGCGCCATTTCCGCGACGCCTACCCACTGCTGTTCCACGCGGGCCAGCCCACGGCGTTTTATCGGCGTTATTTCGGGCGGGTGTCGGGGGCGATGGCGGCCCGTTGGCGACGGTTTGCCGCGTTACAACCGGCGGATTGGCTATTCAACCGCTGTCTCTACAACGCGTTTCTCGGCTTCGATTACCGTTGCCAGCCCGATCCCACGCGGTTTTGCCGCGACGACGATTACTGGTTCCGCGCCGCCTGGAAACGGCTGCGCCAATACCAACAGCAGGCCACCACGCCCCTCGCCTTTCGCCTGGCGGGCGCGGCGCAATCGCCGGACCAAGTGCAGCTCCTCGCCCTGGTGGGCTGCAAAACCGCGATCCAATGCCGTCGCCAGCTCGAACGCCTCAGCCATTTTTATTTGGCCAACGACGCGGCTTTGCGCACCCTACTGCCCCAACCGTTTCCCGATTCCCTCACGGCCCTGGCCACCGCGTGGCCCCTGCCCCGGGCGACGACAACACCTCGGGGCGTCATCGACACCGTGTGGCAATCGCCGCTGATTAGTCCCCAGCTCCACGCGCTCCGCGTCCAAATGTACGGTCACGACTAGGCAGGCGCGGCGGTTCGTCTCACGGCGCGGGGTCGGCGGGCGGGATGACGGCGCGGGGCGCGGTTGGCCGCTGGCGCAGCTCAAATACCCGCACGATCACAAACGCGATGAGCGTGAAGACGAAAAACACCAAGAGCATCCAGGTGATCCCCTGAAGGGTGCCGATGAGACTGCGATAACACTCCAACACCCAATGGGCGGGGGTCAGTTCCACCAGGCGTTCCTCGGCGAATTGGGCGGTGATGTACTGCTCCACCTTGTAGAGATTCACGCCACTTCCCACGCCGGTGACCACGATGGCGAAGCGAATGTATTGGGCCCAAGCCAGGCCCACGTCGGCGTCGAGAATGCGCACGAGAATCCCGTTTACCGACCGGCGAAACAGTTGGGATACCGCCAGGGAAGTGGCGAGGGAGATCGCGAAGGTGACGAACAGCAGGGTGATAAAGGACATGGCGGTGCTGGCTCTCAAAGGGAGTGGGGAAAATGACGGTGCCTACAATTCCCAATCGATTTTGCGCAGCAGAATCACCGGGCCATCGCGGCTTTCCAAATGGGCAAACGCCTCGTGCTTGAGGGCGTTCGATAGGGCTTCGGCGGGGAGATGGGCCAGTTGGTTGGCGAGTTGGTTGAGCAACAACGCGCCGCCGGGCGCCACCCGCAAGAGTTCCACCAGCACGGGAAAAGCGGTTTCTGGCGGCGGCGGGAGCGGCGAGGGGACTCCTTGAATCAGCTCGTGCAGTCGGCTAAAGCCCGAGCTACTGTCGCCCAACAGCGCCACAAAGCGACTGAATTCCTGATGGGTAATCGGGCGAGGTTCCCCCTCGCTGGGCACGGTCACCTCGCCCTCGGCGACGGCCTGGTCTAAATGCGCCAAGGCGTACCAATCGGCGGCGGCTTCCAGAGAGAGCATCGCCACCTGGGCGCCGCTGTCGGTGAGGCGCGTCAACAGCTCTTGGCTGGCTTTCCACCGCTGGGGAATCGGCCAACGGCCGTCCCGCACATACACCACCTGCCAATAATCCTCCTGGTGCTGCAGCGCCTTTTGGAGATGGGTATTGACGGCGCTGTGGTAATGGGCGTGATCGATAAACACCAGCAGCCAAGGGGAACCGTCGGCTCGCCAGAGATAAATGCAGTGGCCGTCCCGTTTCACCGTGGCGTGGGGGGCTTGCGATTCCATAAACAGGGTCATGGCGAGGCTCAACACGTCGTCGCTGGGGGGCTGGCCCTCGGGATTCGCTAAAAAATGCCGTTGGCGCGCCACCAACGCCTGGTGCAGCTGGTGGATGGCGTCGCCGTGGGGCCGTTGAGGCTGGGTGGTTTGCCATTGCACTGCGTCGCCCACGGCCTGATGGGCGATTTGCAACACCCGCCGAGGCGTCATGCCGTCGCCCTGTTGCCGCAGCCACGCCTCTTCCAGGGGATACAAATCGTCTGGTTCCACGCCGATGACCGCCTGCAAGCGGGCGCGGATTAAGGGAATCACCTGGTCGGCGCGACAGGGGTCGAGTTCAAACACCTGTTGTTCGAGCCACAGCAATCGCGGCGAGGGCACCACCTGGCGACACCGTTGTCGCCAGGTGGTGGGCGTTGCAAACACGGCCACACAGGCCATGGGCACCTGACTTTCAATGAGGGTGAGCAGCGCATCCAGGCGCTGGAGGGCGCTGTCGGCCAGGCCATCGAGGCCGTCGAACGCCAGCAACAGCCCGTTCGCCAAGCCGTGGTGGATGGCCAGCAGCCGCGTCAGCGCCACCACCACAGCGAGGGCCTCCGCCGGCTCCCCCAGGCGGGCGGTTAACGGGTCGGCGACCTTGCCTAAAGACTGGCCCCGCAGCCATCGCAAGGCCGCCAGGCGCTGATCCGGATGGCGCAGGGCTTCTAAACCGAGCCACACACTGGGGGGAATGGGCACGGAACTGTCGCCTTGGTAACCCAAAGAAGACAGGGATTGTCCGGCTTGACGTAACAAATGATCGATGGGTGAGACCTCACCCGGGGCGGCGCGCAGGAGCGCGTCCAACAGGGCGCGGCGCAGGTCTTGGGCGGCCTCGGTTTCGGGGGTCACGGTGGCCCAAGTCAACGACAGGCGCCGTTTAGCGTATTGAGCCAAGCGGGCCAGGAGATGGGTTTTGCCGCTGCCCATCTCCCCCAAAATCAACACGCCGCGACGGCCCAAACGACTGCGGGGCCGCGACCACAGGCGCACTAGGCCATCGAAGGCTGCCGGATGTAGGGAGGTTAAATCGCCAAAGAGCACCCCCTGGGGATCGAGCACGCTTTGTTGGGCAAAGGGGGCGGCAGCCACACACCGGGTAAACCAATGCTGTAATTCGTCAGTCACGCGAAAGGCTCTCTCAGCGGAGGATTTATCGGATTCACTGCGGGGGGGTGCAGCGCGTTACGCACTTGCCGAGACCGCAAACTGTACAAGTTCATAGTTAGACAGAAATAGGACAGACCCTTGACCCAGGTCACGAAAATTGGCTACTCATGGGGCATACAGTGCTCAGCAATCGAAGAAAATCAGATTAACGGCCCAAAACGCGGCATCACACGCGGGGGTTGTCCACCATAAGAGGAGTTCACCACCATGATGACTTTGCGAGAATGTCTACAGCGCTGCGATGTGGGGGAACAGGATTTAGAAGCCCTCGTCAGCCAAGAGCGGGTGTCCCAACTGGTCGCTGCCGAGATGGCCGACTGCCTGTTGAGTTCTGAACGCGGGCTATATCAAATCCGCCGCTTTCTGTTGGATGAAATCGCCAAAGCCTATTGCCAAGGGGCTGCCGCTCGGGCGCTACAGCTCAAGCGCGTGCTCCAACATTTCGATTTGAGTTACTCCGCAAGCCAAGCCATCTGCGCGTAAATCGTTCCCCCGCCTGCTGCCATCCCAAACGCCGCGTCTCGCGGCGTTTGGCGTTTTAGCGAACCGATGCGGTCTCGCGGCATCTTTGACTGTTTTCAGCCCCCTGTCGTCGTTTTCTGTAAACGACGCCTCTTGGAGAAGTCCCCCATGGCCGTTCGCCTCCACCGCCTTGCCGACCTCGACGCCGTCGGGCGTCGCGCCCTGTTAAGCCGCACCGAAGAAAATCTCACGACCTATTTGGAGGCTGTGAAACCGCTCATTGCCGCCGTGCGCGACCAGGGCGACGCGGCGCTCTGCGCGTTTGCCGCCCGCTTTGACGGCGCCCAACTCACCGCCGCCCAACTGCGGGTGTCGGAGGCGGAGTTTGACGCTGCATTCGCGCGGGTTTCCCCCCAGGTCATCACATCCATCGAATACGCCATCGACAACATTCGCCGCTTCCACGAACGCCAGCTGCCCGAACGCTTTTGGCTCGATGAAATCCGCCCCGGCAGCTTTGCCGGCGAACGGTTTACGCCGATTCCCTCGGTGGCCTGTTATGTCCCCCGAGGCAAGGGCTCGTTTCCCAGCGTGTTGATGATGACGGCGATCCCCGCCGTCGTCGCCGGCGTGCCGCGCACCATCGTGCTCACGCCGCCGGACGCCCAAGGCCAGGCGGATGCGGCGTCTCTCGTGGCCGCGCGGCTGGTAGGAATCGATGAGGTCTACAAGGTGGGCGGCGCCCAAGCCGTCACCGCCGCCGCCTTTGGCACCGCCACCGTGCCGAAAGTGGCGAAAATCGTCGGTCCGGGCAGCCCCTATTACATCGCAGCCAAGCGGTTATTGGCCGATCACATCGATGTGAGCTTTCCCGCCGGTCCCAGCGAAGCCATCGTGTTCGCCGACGCCCACGCTAACGGCGCCCTTGCCGGCCTAGATTTGATTATTGAATCCGAACATGGGGACGACTCCTCGGCGTTTCTCGTCACCGCCAGCGAAGCGGTCGCCCAATTGGCCTGCGAGGCCATTCCCCACTTTTGGGCCAAACTCGGCGCCACGCGGGCGGGTTATTCCCAAACGGTGCTCAGCGGCCCCCGAGGCGGCGTCGTGCTCGCCGACAGCGAAGAAGCGGCCCTCGCTTTCATTAACGACTACGCGCCAGAACATCTCCTTATCCTCGCCGAAGACCCCATGGACTATTTGGGGCGCATTCACCACGCGGGGGAAATCCTCTTGGGCCACCACACCCCCATGACCCTCGCCAACTTCGTCATCGGTCCCAACAACGTGTTGCCCACCTCAGGCGCGGCGATCACCGCTTCACCCCTGTCGGTATTCGATTATCTCAAGCGTTCGACGGTGGCCCGCGTCACGGCACGCGGCTATAGCGAACTCGCGCACCACGCGGGGGTGTTGGCGACTTACGAAGGTTTTGATGGCCATGCGCTGGCGGTGTCGGCGCTGCGCCAACAGGTGATGGCCAATCCCACCGGGTTTAGAGACGAATAATCCGCGGGTCGCGGCGCTGATATTCCTGGGCTTCGCGCCGCAAATTGTCCTCAAAACGCTTCAATGCGTCCGTCGGCCCCTCCGAGCGGCGGGCGGTCTCATTATCCAAACGCCGCCGAATCGCCCGATGGAGCTGGTGCAGTTCGGTGAGCGATAGGGCGGATAAATCTAAGGTCGTTAAGTTGTCAGACAAGGGTGTGTTCAAAGGACCCCTCCTAGAATAAGGAACGTGAAGAACGGTGGGTGATGCGGCGCGGAGTCGTGCCCTGCGCTTGTTTAAAGCCAGCGACCGCTTAAATGCCGTCGCCGAAAAACCATGGAAAGTCGATTGCTGGCCAATATGAACCCCTTGTTTGTATTAGACAAGGGGGAAATTTGGGCGATTTTATTAGACAAAAGTTAGACAAGCACCCCGACAATCGTCGGTGAACCTGGGCTTTAGGGTGCGGGAGCGGACGGTTGACACTGTTTGATCTGCTCAAACAGGGCTGCGCGTTCGGCATTGATGAGATCGATGTCGGCGACGAATTGCTGGCGCTGATCGAGAAGGGTTTGGCGTTCCGTGAGGGCGTTCGAGAGCTGGGCGGCGACGCGGTTGTAATTCGCCGAGGCCGCTTCGAGCAATCCGCGCAAATCCACCACTTGAGACTGTAACTCCCCCACCCGCGCGGTGGCCTCTTCGAGAGCGGCTTGCTGCGTCTGGTGATCGCGTTGGGCGCGGGCCGCTTTCACTTCGGCTTGCTTCGCCTGTTGGCGGGCTGTGGCGAGCTGGGTGGCCTGTTCCTCACCACGGCGCTGTGCGGCGGCCAGTTGGGCGACTGTCTCGCGCTGTTGTTCCTCGAGGGCCGTCGCCCGCGCGACTTCCGCCGTGTGCGCCTGGCGCAGCGCTGCGGCGTCTTCGGTAATCGTCGCTAACGTTCTTTGGGCTTCCGCGTGCGCGTCTGACTCGATTTTTAACGCGGTCACAGCCTGGGTCAGCCGCCCCTGGGTGGCCTGATGCTGGCGGTCGAGGGTCGATTTTTCAGCGACCAGCGCGGTTTTCTCCGCCGCGAGGCCGTCGCGCTCGGCAAGCAACGCGGTTTTCTCCGCCGCGAGGCCGTCCCGCTCGGCAATCAGCGTGGTTTTCTCCGCCGCGAGGCCGTCCCGCTCGGTAATCAGCGTGGCTTTCTCCGCCGCCAGGCCGTCCCGCTCAGTCACCAGTGTGGCTTTCTCCGCCGCCAGGCCGTCCCGCTCGGCGACCAACGCGGTTTTCTCCGCCGCGAGGCTGTCGCGCTCGGCAGTCAGGGCCCCGTTGTCGGCGAGTCCTTGCGCAATGCGGGTCATGAGGTCGTTTAACGATTGCAGCGATTGGCTTTTATCGCGCGTCAACACGGCAACCTGGCGTTCTAAATCGGCGATTTGGGCCGCTTGACGCGCCACATCGCCAGTCAAGGTCACCCGCTGCTGTTCCCATGTGGCGAATTGGCTTTGCTGCGCCGTACGTTCTTGTTGGAGCTGATAGGCCGTGCCAATCCACCCGGCGGTTAATAGCAAGATGGCGTAAAACCAAGGACGAGAAGTCATCGAGCAATCTCCTAACAGAACAAAAAATGGCACCGTCTTAGGACGCGCGCAGGGGAATCATTAACCGCCGTTTCTCCAGTAGCGTGGCCACGGTCGATAGCAATTGTGGAGGGGTAAAGGGCTTTTGCAAAAGCAAAAATTGCCCGGGGGTATCGCGGGCTTCTTCGGCAAAATTGCTCATGAGCACGACGCCGATGTCCGGACGGTATTTTTCTACCCACTGGGCCAAGGCGAGGCCGCTGACCCCACCCGATAGGGCTAAATCGCTCACCACCACGTCGGTTTCCAACCCCTGCAAGAGGTAATTCAGCGCCGCCTGGCCGTGGGGCACTTGGTAGGTTTTGTACCCCGCCTGTTTGAGCTGGCGCACGGTGAGTTGGCGCACGGCGGGATTGTCTTCCACCACCAGCACCGTGGCGCTGTGTGCCGGCAGAGGCAGTTCTACCGAATCCAAGGCGGCGGGCGTCGCCGCCGGCGCGGTTCGCAGGGGCAGGTCGATGGTGACCGTGGTGCCTAAATCGCGGGCGCTGCTCAGGCGCAGTTCCCCACCGCACTGTTTGACGAAGCCATAGGCTGCGCTCAACCCCAAGCCGCTCCCCTGGCCGACGGTTTTCGTCGTAAAAAACGGCTCGATGGCGTGTTCTACCGTGTGTTGATCCATGCCACAGCCGGTGTCTTGCACCAAAATGCGCACCCAGTCGCGGTCGGCAATGCGTTGGCTTTCCGTGACGAAATACAGCATGCCCCCGTGGGGCATGGCGTCTCGCGCATTGAGCGCCACATTTAACAACGCCGTTTCCAGCTGCACCGGGTCGGTTTCTATGGTCGGTAGCCGCTGTTGCAGATTCACCACAAACGCAATGTCCTCGGGAAAGGTGTGCTGGAGCCGCTCGATAAACTGGCGAATCAGCTCATTGAGATCCACTTGGCGGCGCTGTAAGGACTGGTGGCGGGCATAAGCCAACAGCCGGTGCGTGAGTTCGCCCCCCTCCACCGCCGCCTGCAACGCCGCTTTTACGCATTCGACCTGGTCGTGCTTGAGGCCCTGAAGCAGCTCTAAATTGCCGACGATCACTTGGAGCAGATTGTTGAAATCATGGGCCACGCCGCCGGTAATTTGGCCAATGGCTTCCAGGCGGTGCCCTTGGATCCGCTGGGCTTCCAGGAGCTTTTGCTGGGTGATGTCGTGGCTGATGGAAAACAACAAGGCGCGGCCGTCCAAGTCGATGGGACCGGAATACACCTCCACCTGGCGCACCGTGCCGTTGGCGAGCTTATGGGGAAAGAAAAAATGATCACGCTCTTCTCGACTGGCACGGGCCATTTCTTCGGCAATCTGCGCGGGCGCGAGCTGGTTAATGTCGCTAATTTTGAGGGCGGTGAGCTGTTCCACATTGTATTGATAGAAATCACAGGCGGCCTGGTTGGCACTCACAATCTGGCCGTTTTGCGCCGGGTCGATGAGCAGCGTGGGCATACGGCTCGCCTCGAAAATCTTGCGGTAACGGGCTTCTTGTTGGGCTAGCTCATCGCGCGATGCCGCGAGTTGCTGCATCGGTTCTTCGATCACGTGGAGGTAAACCGTGCGGTAGGTCATGACGAAGGCGGTGGTTTGCAGCAGATGTCCCCACAGGAGGTAGTTCTGGTCTCCCATGCCAAACGACATGAGGATTTGCGCCAGGAAAAACAACCCGACGCTACAGGCAAAACACACCCAACTCTCCGTGGGATAACGCCAAGCCCGCCGCACCGCCAGGGCGACCGCCAGCAACCACAGTCCCAGGGTGGCATGTTCCAACAACACCAGAATTTCCGACCCTGGGGCGTAATGCCATCCCCAGTAGCAGAGGGCACCGCCCGCGCTGGCCCACGCCACGACCAGCGGCCACATCCACCGCTTGCCCGGTGGGGGATAGGCCCATTGGAACGACCGCACCAAAAAGGCCTGGGCCACCAGGTATTCAGCGGCCAGCGCCAGAAACAGGCCCCGTTGGCTAATAAGCAGATGTTCATCGGGCGGCGAATGGCTCCAGCTACCCATGAGCGACTGGTCATTGGCCAGCAGGGGATGGATCAGGAGGTGGGCCAGGCGCAGCATGGCCACGGCGAGAAAAGTCGCCCCAAAGAGGGTGCGCGGCGGCGTGTTGAGCTCGCGACGCGTATTCAAAATCATCAAAAACAGCGTGAGGGCGAGCACCACATTGACGGCTTCTAAAGCGCCGTGCAGCTCGTTCCACAAGAGGGGCGACAGGGACACAAGCGGGCCAAAGGTCACAAGCCAGCCCCAGAGGGCGACCAGCAACAGGGTTAACCCCAAGACAATCGCTGTGCTATGGGCCGCCGCTGCGGGCAGACGATGGGGAGATGGCTCGTTCATGGTGATTTTGGGTCGCGGGCGGCAGCAAAAGCGCGTTCCAACGAACTCGCCAATTGGGCCAGAGTATACGGCTTAGGAAGCACGCTGAGTTCGTGAAAGGCCTCTAACTTCTCGGGGCTAAAGCCGGTGGTGAGCAGCAATCCCAGCTCGGGACGGTGTCGCCGCACCCAGTGGCAGACATCCAAACCGCTCATGCCGCCAGGCATCACCATGTCGGTAAACACCAAATCCAAGGCCGTGTTGCGCTTGAGATAATCCAGGGCCTCCACGCCATTCACCACGGCTTTGACGCGGTAACCGAGCTGTTCGAGACAGCGCACGGTGAATTGCCGCACGGGAAATTGATCTTCCACCACTAAAATCCGCGCGCCCGTCAATTCGCCTGCGGCGGGACGGTGGTGGATCGGCGGCGGTAGGGATTCCGCTGCCAGCGGTAGGTCGAGGGTCACCGTGGTGCCCTGGCCAAGGACGCTACTCAACCGCAGTTCACCGCCCGACTGCTTCACAAAACCGTAGGCAGAACTCAAGCCTAGACCGGCGCCCTGGCCAATTTTTTTCGTGGTGAAAAACGGCTCAAAGGCCCGTTGGAGCGTGGTTTCATCCATGCCCACCCCGTTGTCTTCCAAGGTGATCCGTCCGTATTGCAGGAGCGGGCTGTGCAGGTCTTCCCCAAACACGGTGGTGGCTGTGGACATGAGCCGCACCACGCCGCCTTCCGGGAGCGCATCGCGGGCGTTAATGAGCAGATTCAGCAGGGTGGTTTCGAGCTGGGCCGGATCTACCGCCACCGGGGGCAGCAGCGGGTCCAGGTCGAGGACGAAATGGAGATGGTCCGGCATCAGGTGGCGACATTCGTCCACCAGGCGCTGGAGCAGGTCATTGACCACCACCGCCCGGCGGGACAGGGGCTGGTTGCGGGTGAACGCGAGGAGCTGGCGGGTGAGCGTCGCCCCCTGGTCGGCGGCTTTAAGCGCCGCCTCAAGGCATTCGCGACTGTCGGCGTCCCATTCGCCCAGCGCATTCCGCTCGGTTGACGCGCCGTGCTGCAGGAGCAGCTGCAAATTGCCGCTGATCACCTGGAGCAGGTTGTTGAAGTCGTGGGCGACGCCGCCGGTGAGCTGGCCCATGGTTTCTAGGCGATGGCGCCGTAGCCGCTGCATTTCTTCTTGGCGCTTTTCCGTTTCGTCGGAAAGCGACCCGGCCATGCGGTGGGGAACCCCCTGGGCATCTCGGGCACAGCGGCCTCGGAGACGGAAATAGCGGGTTTGGCCAGAGAGATGTTGCAGGCGCAGCAACACGTCGAAGGGGCGTTCGCCGTCGGCCAGGTGGGCCGCCAGGGCCTGTTGCGCGGCGGGCAAATCGTCCCCGTGGACCTTGGCCCAAAGCTGGGACCAGGTGGGGAGATAGCCCGGGGCCCCATAGCCCAAGAGGGTATAAAACTGGGGCGACCACCAGAGCTGGTCTGTGTCGATTTGCCAGTCCCAAAGACCATCGCTGGTCCCCTGGATCGCCAAAGCCAGCCGTTCGTTGCGCCGGTGGAGCGACTGTTGGGCGTGATGGATTTCTGTGAGATCGATCACGGTGCCCTGAACCGCCGGCTGGCCGTTCCACTGGATGGCGTGGAGCGTGTGGTGCAGCCGTCGCAGCCCGCCTTCCCGATGGCGGGTCACGAATTCTCCGTGGCTGGGCGACGGGCCACCCCCGGGAGTGCTGGCGGTGAGCTGCTCTTGAAAGCGTCGCTGGAGTCTTGGCCATTCCCGTTCGGCGGCGATCACGTGCCAGGACGGCAGATCCAGCAGTTCTTCCGCGGTGTATCCCAGACTTTGGGCGAATGACGGGTTGGCGTAGACGATTTTCTCGTGCTGCACGATGTACACCCCCTCCATGAGGTCTTCGACGATTTGGCGAAACCGTTGCGAGGATTCCACCGCCGGCACGCTGTCGCCGTCCAAGGCCATGAGATCGCAGGTGGCGAGGCCCTCGCCCTTTTGGAGACGCACCATCACGAGTAAGGCATCGCCCGAGGTTGCCGCCGCGCCGTCGGCGTGCAATCGATAAGCGTCGATGAGCAGACGACTGATGCCGTCGGCGGCGGTGGGGTCGCCGCATTGGAATAAGGTGCGGTAGTGGGATTGGCGGTGAATGCCCTGCAAAAACAACCCGGCTTGGGGCCAACTGGCGAGGAATTGCGTCCATTGGGGCATTAACGCGGCGAATTCGCGGTTGCTGGCTCGGAGCGTCAGCCCCTGTAACCGCGCTACGACCTCATCGATGGCCAGGGGCGCGGGGAGCGGGGCCCACAACAGTCCATCGGCGAAGAGTGCCAGGGCAAAGTCTTGGGGGCGGGGCGAGGCAACAGCGTCTGGCATGAAGAGTCCTACCGGGTTGAGCAAACAGCGCCACACGGCGCGACATCACTGAGCGAGATCATTCCGCCATGGCAGCATCATATACCCCCATTTTTTGGGGCATCGGCATGGGAGGGATCGCCCTGAGCGGTCTGGCATTTTACTTCAGCCCGCCCTCGCCGCCGCCGTCGGCCCCGCTGGACTGGCGGAGCCTAGACCGCCATTTAAGCGCTTTTCCCCGACCGTCCTCGGGGCCGCTGGCGTTTCCCCGCGACCATGGCCGTCACGGAGACCAACGGGGCGAACGGTGGGCATTCACCCTGGGCGGATCGACGCCCTCGACGCCCTCAGCGCCCACAAAAGCCCCGTGGATCGGCCAATGGTCCTTCACCGTGGGGCAACTCGCGCCGCCCACCGCCGCCGCCGACACCCCGCCTGCCTTGGCGGCAACGGCGTTGTGGCTGGCCCAACGCTGGATTACGCCTCCCAACGGTTCAGCGCAAACCCACCAGCGCCTGAGCCGCGACGCGGCGGAGCTCGCGGGCACCGCGCCACTGCCAGATCACGACGCAGCGGGGGCCTATCGGGGCTGGGTGGAGGACTTGAGTTGGCAATACGACGGCCACCAATGGCGCTTAATCGGCGTCGATGAGGCCCTCACCTGGACCCCCGCGGGGCCGCCGATGCCCTTTCCCGCCGACTCCGCTGATGCAGACAATGTCCTGGTGCGCGGTTATTGGCAGGCTTTTGGGGTAACCGGACAGTGGCAAGGCCAGGAAATCGCGGGCCACGGCCTGTTGGAACACCTGTGGGGACGATTGCCCCTGGGCACCGGTCAACAGCGTACCCACCGTCTGGTCATGCGCACAGACGACGGCCACTGGTGGCAGGTCATGCACCAGTCGCGACGCCCGACGACGGGCCGTCCCAGCGGGCCGGCATCCCTCAGCGGGGGGCGCTTGCAAAATAGCTGGCTGCCGTTGACCGCGTTAACCCTCCAATGGGGCTCGGTAGCGGGCGACTTGCCCCTGCCCCGCGACCTGGCCGCCGATGGGGTGGGGTTACGGCTCACGCCCCGAGGCGCAGTCCTCGGGCTGCTGGACCATCACGGGGTCGGGTTAACCCTGGATGGCACCGTGGACGGCGTGGCGGTGCGCGGCTGGGCGGTCGGCGAGTGGCGGGGCTATGACGCCCCGGCGCCCGTGGACGGCGGCCGATACTGACGGCCTTCCGCCGCACCGTAATCCACAAAATGCCGCCAAAGCGCGGCGGTGGAGTGGCCCAGCTTCTCGGCCGTTTGGGGGTAAATCGCCGCATAAAACGCCGCGTCGAAGGCATCGCGGGTGACCTCCTCGCCATACACGGTCACCACGGCGGCGGCCCATGCCTCGGCCGCGTCGTCGGCGGTCAGGGGCCGATGCTGGCGGCCTTCCGCCGCGCCGTGATCCACAAAATGCCGCCAAAGCGCGGCGGTGGAGTGGCCCAGCTTCTCGGCGGTTTGGGGATAGATCGCCGCATAAAACGCCGCATCGAAGGCGTCGCGGGTGACCTCCTCGCCATGCACGGTCACCACGGCGGCGGCCAGCGGCGGCGCGGCTTCTGGGCCGAAATATCGGCCTTCCGCCGCGCCGTATTCCACAAAATGCTGCCAAAGACCGGCTTCGGTGCTGCCTGCGGCACACTCCACACCGGGATACCGCGCGGCATAGCCCCGCCAGTCAAACTGGTCGCGGGCCAGGATTTCGCCGTTGCGGATCACTGCCGACGGTAACTCGGCGGCGACCTGCCCCGTTGGCAGCGCAAAATGCCGCCGTTCTTTGGCGCCATAACGGACAAAATGCCGCCAAAGGGTGTCCGGATCGGCGCCCAACGCGGCGGCGATGTCCGGATAGCGGTCGGCGTAAAACGCCGCGTCGAAGGCCGCCCGAGGGATGGTCATGCCGAAGGGGTTCACCACGTGATCCGCCACGGGGCCGTCGTCCAACAACAAGCCGATGGACGCGGTGGCGGGCAGGGTTTTGAGTCGCGCTTTGGTGGACATGGGGCCGGGGGGCTGGTGGCGGGCAGCTTCATAGGCCGCGAGCACCGTGTCGGTATCGCCCACGAGCTGCACCACCCCGTCTTCCAGCCACAGGGCGCGATTGCACAGCCGCGCCACGCTGTCCGCCCCATGGGAAACAAACACCATGGTGGTTTCTTGGCGTTGCAGCTTGCTCCGCAACAGCCGACTGGACTTTTGGGCAAACTCCGCGTCGCCCACCCCCAACACCTCGTCGATGAGCCAAATGTCCGGTTCGATTTGCAGCGCCACCGAAAAGCCCAGGCGCGCCGTCATCCCGGAGGAATACGTGGAAATGGGTTCGTCGATGAAATCCCCTAACTCGGAAAACTCGATGATCTCGGGCAGTCGGCGGGTGATGGCGCGTCGGGTCATGCCCATCAACATGCCGCTCAAAATGGCGTTTTCCCGCCCGGTGAGATACGACACAAAGCCCACCTGGAGCGACAGCAGCGAGGCATTAAACGACCCATGGCGGACGATTTGACCGCGGTCGGGCTGCATGAGGCCGCCCAGGAGCTTCAACAGCGTGCTTTTGCCCACGCCGTTGCGGCCCACCACGCCCAGGCTGTCGCCGCGGTTGAGGGTGAAGCTCACATCCTTTAAGGCCCAAAACTGTTGGGTCGTGAAGCCATGGTGGCGGGTGTAGAACAGCCCCACCTGGTCGAGAGAAATCAGGGGTTGGGTCATGGTTATTGGCCCATCTTAGGATAGACAAAGGCATAGCGGCGGATGAGCAGCATCCCCCCGAGAGTCCCCACAAGGGACAGCCCCAACAGCCACAACACCACGCCGCTGTCGGGCCATTGGTTGTGGAGCAGCACGCGGCGATAGCTCTCGATGAAATTCACCATGGGGTTGAGGTAATACCAGCCCAGGTAGGGGGCCGCCGAGGGCAGGGAAGTGATGTCCACCATGACGCCGGAAAGGAAAAACACCGCCTGCAGCACATTGGCGATCACAAAGCGCAGGTCGGGAATGAAGGGCACGATGGCCGACAGCAGCAGGGTGCCGGCGATGATGAACAGCAATTGCACCCCCAACAGCAGCGGCAAAGCGGCGTAATGCACCGTCGGGCGGTAGCCCGTGATCCACAGAAAAGCCAGCAGTAGCCCAAAGACAAAGAGAAATTTCACCGTGTTCGAGAGCACCAGCACCAGGGGAAACAGGGCCTTGGGCAACAGCACCTGCCGCATGAGGCCCCGATTGGCCAGGATGGTTTGGGAACCCTGGTTGATGCAGTTGGCGAACCACTGCCAGATGGTGACGCCCACGAACAGAAAGGCCACGAAGTCGTCCGTGCGCAGCCCCAAGAGCACGCCAAACACCAGATAGAGCACGGCCATGTGGATGATGGGGTCGATGACCCACCAGACAAATCCCAAATAGGTGCGCTCGGTTTCGGCGCGTAAATCCGCGTAGGTTTTGTAAAACACCAGGTCGATGTGGTGCAGGAGAAGGGCCAAGCCCCGAGGTTTTTGAGTCATAAAACGCGCTTTTATTAGTAAACCGAACGGGTCGCCATTGTGGTGCGCCGTGGTTAAATCGCAATTCTTCCCCCCTTCCCTGGAACGGCCTCATGACTTCGGCACGGTTACATCCGGTCATCCTCTCCGGGGGCAGCGGCACGCGTCTGTGGCCCCTTTCCCGCACCGCCTATCCCAAACAGCTCCTCGCGTTGTTGGGCGACGACACCCTGTTGCAAACCACCGTGCGGCGCGCCGAAGCCCTCGCGTCGGCGGCCCTAGAGGTGGCTCCACCGCTGCTCATCTGCAACGCGGACCACCGCTTTCTGATTCGCGAACAGCTCGCCGCGATCAACACGGTGCCCGACGCGATTTATCTCGAACCCGTGGGCCGCAACACGGCTCCGGCCATCGCCCTTGCGGCGTTTCACTGGGCGGCCACCGCCGGCGATGACGCCGTAATGCTGGTATCGCCGGCAGACCACGTGATCGCCGACACCGCCGCCTTTGCCCGCGCCGTCGTCGCCGCCACGGAGGCCGCCCGCGCGGGGCAACTGGTCACCTTTGGCATGACGGCCACGCGGCCCGACACGGCCTATGGCTACATTCGCCAAGGTTCCCGGTGGGCCGCGGCGGCCACGGACTTGCCTCTTTATCGGGTGGCGCAGTTCGTTGAAAAGCCCGACGAGGCCACGGCCCGGGATTACCTGGGCACTGGCGAGTACGCCTGGAACAGCGGCATTTTTGTATTCACCGCCGGCGCCTATCTGGCGGCGCTCCAGCGCCATCGCCCCGAGATCCACGACGCGGTACAAGCGGCCTTCGTCGGGCGCCAGCGAGATTTGGAGTTCATCCGCCCCGAGCCGACGGCGTTTCGCGCCTGTCCGGCGGAGGCCATCGACACCGCCGTCATGCAGGTCACCGACCAGGCGGTGGTCGTGCCCGTGGAGATGGGCTGGTGCGACATCGGCGCGTGGGACGCCCTGTGGGCCGTCGCGCCCCACGACATTCATGGCAACGCGTCCTACGGGGACGTGGTGGCGCACGACACCCACAACAGCTATCTGCGGGCCGAGCATCGCCTGGTCACGGTCATTGGCTTGGACGATGTGGTGGTGATCGAAACCGCCGACGCCGTCCTCGTGATGCCTAAACACCGATCTCAGGACGTGAAAACCGTGCTCAACCAATGGGCGAAAACCGGCCGGCGCGAGCCGCAAGAACACCGGCGGGTGTATCGCCCCTGGGGCTGGTACGAGGGCATCGACGCCGATGACCGCTTTCAGGTAAAGCGATTGATGGTGAAACCCGGCGAACGGCTGTCGCTCCAGCGCCACTATCACCGAGCGGAACATTGGGTGGTGGTGCGCGGTACGGCGAAAATTACGATCGACGGTCGCGAACAGCTCTTGGGGGAAAACCAGTCGGCCTACATTCCCTTGGGCCACGTGCATCGCTTGGAAAACCCCGGAAAAATCCCGCTCCACCTGATTGAAGTGCAGTCCGGCGCCTATTTGGGGGAAGACGACATCGAACGCTTCGACGACCAATACGGACGGTTACCGCCCGCGCTGTGAACGGCATTGCAAATGGGACGATGACCCCACATGTGACTCGGTTGCGGGTCGGCGACGGCCCAAGCCCCTTTCACCAACCCCCAAGGACACCACCCCATGTCATCTCCAGAAGACGTCCGCGACGACGCGCCCCCTCCTGATTCTGCGCCGCTTGACGC
Organism: Candidatus Competibacteraceae bacterium; assembly: GCA_036846405.1. Lineage (GTDB taxonomy): Bacteria > Pseudomonadota > Gammaproteobacteria > Competibacterales > Competibacteraceae > DAIUCA01. Next base: position 4,405 of record DAIUCA010000004.1, on the reverse strand, counting down.
CGATCCCACCCCAGTCATTGACGACGCAGCGCCTGCGGATGCCGCTGACGCGCCGGTGGTGATCGACGACGCGCCGCCCGCGGATGCCGCCCCAGTCATCGACGACGCGCCCCCGCGCGATCGCCAGGCGCTCACCGTGTCTGGCGATACGCTACCGGACACGATTTATCTGTTGCCCCTCACAGAACGGCCCTTTTTTCCGGCCCAAGTCCTGCCGCTGCTGCTCAACGTGGATCCGTGGCTCGCCACCTTCGATCGCCTCATGAGCGAACAGGCGCCGCCGTTTATCGGCTTGGTGCTGGCCCACGCCGACAGCTCGGACCGCGCCCAACCCGACGACTTTGCGGCCATCGGCACGGTGGTGCGGATTCATCAATTGGCGCGGGAAGAACACAAATTCCAGTTCGTCGCCCAGGGCATCGCGCGGTTTCGCGTGACCCAATGGCTCACCCAAGAACCGCCCTTCGCCGCCCGCGTGACCTATCTGGACGACGGGGATTTTGTGAACGACGAACAGCTCCGCGCCTACAGCGTGGCCGTCATCAACACGCTCAAAGAGCTGATGCCGCTGAATCCCCTGTATTCCGAGGAGCTGAAACTGTTTTTGCGGCGGTTTAACACCCACGAGCCCTCGCCGTTGGCGGATTTTGCCGCCACGCTCACCACCGCCAGTCGCGATGAACTGCAAGAGATTTTGGCCACGGTGCCGGTGCTCGAACGGCTGCAAAAGGTCCTCGTGCTCATTAAAAAGGAGCTGGAAGTCGCCCAATTGCAGACGAAAATCCGCGCGCAGGTAGACGAGAAAATGTCCGAACAGCAGCGGAAATTTTTCCTGCGAGAACAGCTCAAGGCCATTCAGAAGGAATTGGGCCTCGCGAAGGACGACCGCACCGCCGATTTGGACCGCTTTCGCCAGCGCCTGGACAGTCGCCATGCGCCGGTCGAGGTGAGTCAGCGCATTCAGGACGAAATGGACAAGTTGGCGGTGCTCGAATCGGGATCGCCTGAATACGGGGTCACGCGGAATTATCTGGATCAACTCACGGATTACCCCTGGGGCGTGTACAGCAAAGATCAATTGGATCTGAAGCGGGCACGCCAGATTCTCGACCAGGATCACGAGGGCCTCGACGACGTGAAAGAACGGCTCATCGAGTTTCTCGCCGTGGGCAAGCTCAAGGGCGAAGTGAGCGGTTCCATCGTGCTCCTCGTCGGCCCGCCCGGGGTGGGCAAAACCTCCATTGGTCGTTCCATGGCCACCGCGCTGGGTCGCCCGTTTTATCGGTTTTCCCTGGGCGGCATGCGGGACGAGGCGGAAATCAAAGGCCATCGGCGCACCTACATCGGGGCCATGCCGGGGAAGTTGGTTCAAGCCCTGCGCCAGACCCAGGTGAGCAATCCGGTGGTCATGCTCGACGAAATCGACAAGCTCGCCAGCAGTTACCACGGGGACCCGGCGGCGGCGTTGTTGGAAGTGCTGGATCCGGAACAGAACAGCGGCTTTCTCGACCATTATCTGGATGTGCGTTGCGACCTCTCCAAAGTGCTGTTCATCGCTACGGCCAACCAGCTCGACACCATTCCCGCCGCGCTGTTGGATCGCATGGAGGTGATTCGCCTATCGGGCTATTTGGCCGCCGAAAAACAGCAGATCGCTAAACGCCATTTGTGGCCCCGCACCCTGAGCCGCAGCGGCCTGGCGCCGGACCAGCTTTCGTTGAGCGATGGGGCGTTAAAACAGGTCATCGAGGGCTATGCGCGAGAAGCGGGCGTGCGCAGTTTGGAAAAGCAGCTCCAGCGTCTCGCCCGCAAAGCGGCGGTTCAGTGGGTAGAACGGCCCGCCGACGCCCCCGCCGCGCCCCTGAAAATCGCCAGCCGCGACCTGGTGAGCTATTTGGGACAACCACATTTCTTCAAGGAAAAGCTGCCCTTGGGCGTGGGCGTGGTGACTGGATTGGCGTGGACCGCCTTGGGCGGCGCCATGTTGTCAGTGGAAGCCACGCGGGTTCACAACCAAGGTCGGGGCTTCAAGTTGACCGGGCGGCTGGGCGACACGATGCAGGAATCGGCGGCCCTCGCTTACAGCCACGTGATCGCCAATCTCAAGGCCCTGCGGGGCGACAGCGGCTTTTTCGACACGGCGTTTATCCATCTCCACGTGCCGGAGGGCGCGACGCCCAAGGACGGGCCCAGTGCCGGCATCACCATGGCCAGTGCCCTGTTGTCCCTAGCGCGGGACGAAAAACCCAAGCGGCCGGTGGCCATGACCGGCGAACTCACCCTCACGGGCCAAGTGCTCGCGGTGGGCGGTATCCGCGAAAAAATCGTGGCGGCTAAACGCCATCGCGTGATGGAAGTCATTCTTCCCGAGGCCAATCGTCCCGATTTCGAGGCGTTGCCCGACAGCGTGAAAGCCGATTTCACCGTCCATTTCGTCAACCAATTCCGCGACGTCGCCAAGGTGCTGTTCTCGTGACGCCGACGGCGCGGGTGTTTAGGAGCTGTATGGTCATGTTTCCCCTGCGTTTTTCCCTATGGGCCGGCGGGCTGCTCGCGCTGCTGGCGCTGCCCCTCTATGCCCAATGCGACCGCGACCCCGCGCCCCTGGTGAATTGGCGCGGCTGTTCGTTTGCGCAACGAGACTTTAGCCGTCAGCCCCTGGAGCGGGCCGTGTTGCGCAATGCGACGCTCACCGACGTGAATTTCAGCCATGCCGAACTCCAACAAAGCGATTTTGGCGCCGCCACCCTCAAGGACGTGGATTTCAACCGCGCGCGGCTGCTGCGGAGCAGTTTTGTGAACGCCATCGCCCAGGACGTGCAGTTTGTGGACACCCAATTGACGGGCGCCCGCTTCGATCAGGCCCGCTTGACTCAGGTGATCTTTCAAGACGCCACGCTCACGGGCGCGCGGTTTGATCGCAGCGAATTGGTGGAGGTGCGCCTGGTGCGCGTGCAGCTCGCCGACGCCAACTTCACCCGCGCCGTGGCCCGGGGTTTGGTGCTGGAGGAGAGCACCGTGACGCAGGCCAACTTTGGCCGCGCCATGCTGGACGGCGCCCGCTTTGCCAACAGTCAGTTCATGCGGGCCGATTTCCGCCAAGCGCGGCTGTTAGCCGCCGATTTCACCGACGCCGATCTGCAACAAGCCGACCTGCGGGGTGCTTTTATTGACGATGCCGTATTCACCGGCGCCCAGCTCGGCAACGCCCTCTGGGTGGATGGCCGTCGGTGTCGCATCGGTTCCGTGGGCGAATGCCGTTAATGTGTGCGGCGTCTCCCCTCTAGGCGCCCATTCCATGACGGTTCTCGTGAGTTTTCTCGGTAAAAGTCGTTTCGATCAGAAAAACGGCTATCGCATGGCGAATTACCGCTTTGCCGATGGCGCCATGCGCACCGATTCCCTCTTCGGTCGCGCCCTCGCCGATCATTTACAACCCACGCGCATGGTGATTTTGGGCACCTGCGGTTCCATGTGGGACGCGCTGCTCCTCGACAAGGCGCTTACGCCCGCAGCGCGTGCCCAATCGCCCCTATTCCAAGCGGTCATCGCCGAAACCGTCACCCCCGAACTGCTCGAAACGGCTAAAGCTGCCGCGAATCTGCAGCTGCCCTGCTCGGTGACCTTGGAATTGATTCCCTTTGCCCGCGACGATCGGGAACAAATCGAAATTCTGAACACCCTCGCCGCATCATCTGGATGCGCGCGATCACGTGGTCATCGACGTAACCCACGGTTTTCGCCACCTGCCCATGCTGTCCCTCGTGGCCGCCCGCTATCTGCAACGAGTCAAGCAGATTCGCGTGACCGCCCTGTACTACGGCGCCCTCGACATGACCGACAAGGACAACATCACCCCTGTGTTGAATTTGAATGGGCTGTTGGGGCTCCTGGATTGGGTAGATGCCCTGGCGACCTACGATAAGGACGGCGATTACGGCGTGTTCGCGAATCTGCTGAAACAGGACGGTTTGTCGGAAATTGCGGCGGATTCCTTACTCGACGGCGCGTTTTGCGAACGCATTACCCGCATTGACAAGGCCCGCGAGCCGTTAAAAACCGCCAAAGCGGCGTTTGACGACTTAACGACGCCGGTGAGCCAGCTGTTTCGTTCGGAATTGGACAGCCGGTTGGTTTGGGTGGACCAGGCGGAACGGTATGAATGGGAACTCGCGTTAGCACGGCAACATTTTGAGCGGGGCGATTTCCTGCGGACGGCAACGCTGATGTTTGAAGGCTGGATTTCTTACCAATTGGCGGTACAGCGCGAAAATCCGAATGACCAAAACCTGCGGAATCGCCAGCGCCGACAGGGTATGAATGACGCGCGAGAAGGTCGGTTATTTGAACAACAACCGCCGCTTTGGCGATTAAGCGCCATCCGCAACACGATGGCCCATGGCGA
>DAIUCA010000003.1:0-34189 GCA_036846405.1 Candidatus Competibacteraceae bacterium | reverse complement strand
CGTCGTGTGTAATTTGGTGGTTCTCTACCTGTCTGTTTCAACCGAGTGAACCCCATGCCATCAACCCAACTTGGGTGGTGCTAAATCAGGTAAGGCCCATGTCTTGGATTTACTGGTGGTGCTAAATTTGTAAGGATGCGTTGTAGTGATAAATAGATGTCCAGATTGCGCCCACATGGTTTGCCAATTTTTTTGAGAATCGGTCATTTCAATCAGTCTGTTTGGGTTAAGACACGGATCTTCAGATTATCATCCTTATCTGTTTATCTTCACCCACTCGACGGCCCTGAAGGCTTGCGTTTTCTGATCCGCTCGCGGATTTGGGACGAAGCCGATTATCCCCATCTGCAACCGATTAAAATCGGCCCAGAGATCTGAGTGAGTCTCTGGGTTACTAAGCCACGGCGGTGAGTTGGGGAAATCCACCCCATTCAAATTAGGGCAATTACCCCTCGTTGAGTCGGTCGCGCTCGGTGCGAATCATCTGATCCCGCACCTCGTTAAGCGCCAAGCTCAAGCCCACCGGATATTGGTGGGGATATTCAAACCGCAGGTGGCTTTCATCCAGATGGCGAAATTGCTGCTGGAGTCTCTGCTTAATCGTCGTCAAATCCTCGACTGCCCCCACCCGCTGGCCCTGGCGAAACAGCGGTTGCAGCAGACTTTCTCGACGCACCGCCTTGGTGAGTTTCTTCTGACGAGTGTTGTCGTTCGGATCGACGATCGCCCACATCTCCCCGTTGTCCTGGGCCTCGTCCACCACAGCATCGGCAATCATGTGGTCGTTGGCGTCGTAAAACCGCAGCACCTGCAACAGGCCCGGTACGCTCATTTTCGACTTCTGTTCCGATAGCTTCAGCTTGTAGGTCCACGGTGCCGGCGGCGTGCGAATCGCCGTCAGCTTGTACACCCCGGACAGGGCCGGATCGTCGTAAGCCGTGATCAACTTCGTGCCCACGCCCCACGCATTCAGCGGCGCTCCTTGGCGCTTCAGACTCGCAATCACGTATTCATCTAATTCGTTGCTCGCCATGACCAGGGCGTTGGGAAAACCCGCCTCGTCCAACAGCTGCCGTGCGAGCTTCGAGAAGTAGGCCAAATCGCCGCTATCCAGACGAATGCCCACCAGTTCATGGCCCTGGTGGCGCATTTCGTGGCCCACTTCGATGGCGTTGCGAATGCCGCTTTCCGTGCCGTACGTATCCACCAGAAACACGCCGTTGTGGGGCAATGCCGCTGCGAATGCCCGAAACGCTGCTTTCTCTTCCGCAAAGGCCATCACCCAACTGTGGGCGTGGGTACCCACCACCGGAATGCCGAGCAGTTTGCCCGCCAGAACATTAGAGGTGCCGGTACAGCCGCCGATAAACGCCGCCCGCGTGGCTGATAAGGCCCCATCCATTCCCTGGGCGCGGCGCAGGCCAAAGTCGATCACCGGATCCCCTTGGGCCGCCACGCAGATGCGCGCGGCTTTGGTGGCAATCAGACTCTGAAAATTGACCGTGTTGAGCAGAATGCTTTCGATGAGTTGCGCCTGCAGAATCGGCCCCACCACGCGAATAATCGGCTCGTTGGGAAACACCAGACTGCCTTCGGGAATGGCGTCTACATCGCAATCGAAGCGCAGGGTTTCCAGATGTTTCAGAAACCCCTCTTCAAACAGGGTGCCCCCCTGGCGATCTTTCAAGGTGGCGAGGTACTGGAGATCGTCTTGAGAAAAGCGGAATTGCTCGAATACCTCGATGAGATTGCCTAATCCGGCATTCACCACAAAGCCGCCGTTAAACGGCAACCGTCGGAAAAACATGTGGAAGGCTGCCTCCTGCTGGCTCAAGCCGTTTTTCCAGAAGCTGTAGGCCATGGTGAGTTCGTATTGATCCATCACCAACATGAGCGAGGTGTCCCCGCGCAACAGCGTGGTCAGCATGACAAGACTCCTGAGAATGCCGACGCCGAATTACGGCGCGGGTTTAGAGAGAAAACCCTGATTCTGCAGGGCGCTGCGCAGCTCGTCGCGGAATTGGCGACGGCCTTCGGATTCTTCTAGCTCGTCGCTTAACATATCTACCAGGCGGGTCAGATCGTTCGGCTGGCGCACGGGCCGACTGCGCAGCGCGTCTTGCACCAACACCGGGGCAAAGGGCCCGAGATACCGCACAAAATGCTGTGTCGTGAGGGCAATCGCTTCCCCGAACAGCGTGGGATTGCGGGGGCGCATCGCGTTTGAGACTTCGCCCGCATCCGTTGCAAATCGCGTCAACAGGGCGAGCAGCACTTCTGTTGAGGGCATCTGGTCGTTTTTGCCGCCCTTTACGAACAATCCCTCGGCAAAGCGATAGCGGCATTGGGGCGCGTTGTTCAGATTTTCCAGCGCTTCGACGCCGCGACGGTGGCCGTAATAACAGTCCACCATGGCCCCCTGAATCAACATGATGCGCACGGAATGGTGGTCGTCCGTGGTGACAAATAGGGTGCCGGTGCGGCTTTGCTGGTGAAGTTCGCGCACCGTCTCCAGAAACTCGCTGTAGGGGTGATATTCGAGGGGATTGGGTGAAGACAGCGGCATGGATAGGATTCTCGGATGGTGAAGCGATCAAGCCGACCGCATAGGGACTTAGGCCCGTTGGCGGTCTGACCGCTGAATGGCTTTTTTCACACTCAGACGCAAGCGGTTCAGCGCCATCGCCAGCTGTTGCACTTCTGCGGCACCCTGCGGTGTGAGCGGTTTTTCGAGCTGTTGGCCAAGGCTGAGCTGTTCGGCGTCGTGGGCGAGGCGCTGCCAGGGTTGGCCCAAGCGCCAGGCCACCGCACCACTGCCAATCAACGCAACGACCGCCAGCAGCAGCCAAAACCAGGAGGGCAACGCCACCAACGCTGCCTGATCCCAAAGCACCAGCGTGGTTTTGTCATCGGCGATCCACCGCAGGCCCACCCAGGGCGACGTGTTGTCGGGTGGGATCACCTCCGTCGCCATCACGGGCCCTGGGGCTGCCCCGGGCCATGGGGTGAGCGGCGTCCCATCTTCACGGGTAATGTGCGGCGCGGCATCGCCTAACACCTCGTCGAGGGCCAAGTGCAGGTGTAACCAACCCAGCAGTTGGCCCGCATCGCCCACCAGCGGACGAAACCATTGGAGTGGTCGGTTTACCTCCGCCACGAGCACCGCCATCGGCGTTGCTGGCGGCAGTCGGGTCAGCAGCGTCGTGTCTACTCGCCCTAAATTGGCATTTTGCGTGACGAGTCGCTCCGATTCGCGCCGCGTCCGCAGCCGAATATCGCCCCGCACGTCGATCCACTGGAGTTCCTGGTATTCAGGGGCGGCGGCCAGAACCTGCTGCAATGCCGTTTCGATGGGCGGTGGCACCGTAGGCGGCGGCGACGCCCAATTAAGCGCGGTCGTGGTGGCGAGTTGTCCCAGTTCCCGTCCGGCCCGCTGATGCCACTGGTCGAATAGCGCCGCTGTGAGCCGCAATTGTTGGGTGCGCTGTTGGTGCAACTGCGCCTGCTGTTGTGGGCGCCAGTACTGTTCAATAACCACCGTTTCCATGCCGACGATCACGACACACAACGCGAGGCAGCTGATGACGCCATGGGTAACCCAACGATTTAACACGGTCATGATTTTTAGCTTTTGGGTGGAGATGGAGATAGGGAGTGTCGATGGTAGAAATCCCCTAACGCCATAGCAAACGGGCGGGTGTTAATCTCGAACTCAGAAAAGCATCTAAAAAACACCAAAGGAGCTTCTGTTATGTCGGCTAATGCGATCACTTACGACGCGATCTATCGCCATTCCATCGACCATCCCGCAGATTTTTGGGCCAATGCCGCCCAACAACTCCACTGGGATACCCCTTGGACTCAGTCCCTCGACCAGAGCCAAGCGCCGTTTAACCGCTGGTTTGTCGGCGGCAAACTCAACACCTGCTTCAACTGTGTCGATCGCCACGTTCTGAATGGTCATGGGGATCGACTCGCCGTCATCTACGACAGCCCCGTGACCCACACGGTCCAGCGCATCACCTACGCCCAGCTTCAGCATCGGGTAGCCAAAATCGCGGGGATGCTGGCAGCCGCAGGCGTTGCTCAGGGCGATCGGGTCGTCATCTATTTGCCGATGATCCCCGAAGCTCTGATGGCCATGCTCGCCTGCGCCCGCCTTGGCGCGATTCATTCCGTCGTCTTCGGCGGCTTTGCCGCCCGCGAACTTGCCCTGCGCATCGACGACGCCCAACCCAAGGTCGTGCTCTCCGCCTCCTGCGGCATCGAAGGCCAACGGGTAATCGCCTACAAACCCCTCCTCGATTCGGCCCTTGAACAAGCACAGCACAAGCCCACCGCCTGTTTTATCTTCCAGCGACCCCAAGCGGAGGCCTATCTCACGGAAGGCCGCGATTTCGATTGGCTCGCCTACGAATCCCAAGCGGCGGCAGCGGCCTGTGTGCCCGTGGCGGCGACCGACCCGCTCTACATTCTCTACACCTCGGGCACCACCGGGCAGCCCAAGGGCGTGGTTCGCGACAACGGCGGCCATGCGACGGCCCTCCTGTGGACCATGCGCCATCTCTACGGCGTGCAGCCCGGCGAGGTCTATTGGGCCGCGTCGGATGTAGGCTGGGTCGTGGGTCATTCGTACATCGTCTACGGTCCGCTGCTGAACGGTTCGACCACCCTGCTTTACGAGGGCAAGCCCGTGGGCACGCCCGATCCGGGGGCGTTTTGGCGGGTGATTACCGAACATGGGGTCAAGGTGCTATTCACTGCGCCCACGGCGTTCCGCGCCATTAAGAAAGAAGATCCGACGGCGAGCCATCTGGCCCGCTATGACCTGAAAGCAGCGGGCTTTCGGGCGCTGTTTTTGGCGGGCGAACGCTGCGATCCCGACACGCTGTTGTGGGCACAAGAGATTCTGAAGGTCCCGGTGATCGACCACTGGTGGCAGACCGAAACCGGTTGGGCGATTTGCGCTAACTGCCTCGGCATCGAATTGCTGCCGGTGATTCCCGGGTCGCCGACCCGCGCCACACCAGGCTACGACGTGCAGGTGCTGGGTACCGATGGCTTGCCGATGCCGACGGGCGACATTGGCGCGTTGACCCTCAAATTACCCCTGCCGCCCGGCACCTTCATCAATCTCTGGAACGCGCCCGAACGCTTTCAGAAAGCCTATTTCGCCAACTACCCGGGCTATTACGAGACCGGCGACGCGGGCTTTATCGACGACAACGGCTATGTGTTCGTGATGTCGCGCACGGATGACGTGATCAACGTGGCCGGCCATCGCCTCTCCACCGGCGCCATTGAAGAGGTCCTCGCCGAACATCCGGATGTGGCGGAATGCGCCGTCACCGGTATCCACGACGAGCTAAAAGGCCAATTGCCCCTGGGATTTCTGGTACTCAAAACCGGCGTCACCCGGGCGGATGCGGACGTGATCGCCGATGTAGTGAAGCGGGTGCGGGACAAAATCGGCCCGGTGGCGTGCTTCAAAACGGCCCTTGTGGTGAAACGGTTGCCAAAAACGCGCTCGGGGAAAGTGTTGCGCGGCACCCTGCGCAAAATTGCCGATGGCGAGGCGTACATCCCCCCCGCAACAATCGACGATCCGACCGTGCTCACGGAAATCACCAAGCAGATGACCGACGCGGGTCTTGTGCAGCTGACCGATGTCGGAGCAAACCCATCATGAGCGGACTATTTCGAGAGTTCGCGCCCGCGTCGGCGGCGGATTGGGTGCACATCGCCCAGAAAACCGTCGCTGCCGAACGCCTCGTGACCCAATTGCACGACGGCATCACGCTCCAAGCGATCTACCACGACGGCCCCACGCCCTCCGCGCCGGGGCAGTTCCCCTTCACCCGCAGCACCCATACCGCGCCGCGCCCCTGGTGGGTCGCCCAATCCCTGCCGTACCGAGACGCGGCCACCTTCAACGCGGCGTTGTTGGCGGATTTGTCCGCCGGACAGGACGCCGTGCGCCTGGATTTGTGCACCGCGACCCGTGCGGGCCTCGATGCGCACCACGCGCCGCCCGCGTTGCGGGCAGACGGCACCATCATCAATGACCTGGATGACCTGAGCGCCGCCCTAAAAGACGTGAATTTAAGCGCTGTGCCTCTGTTGGTGGACACGGGCGCATCGGCGCTGCCCTTCGGCGGGTTGTTGCGGGCGCATTTCGCGGCCTCGGCGGGCGCGGATTTGGCGGCATTGCAGGGTTATGTAGCTGCTGATCCCCTCGGCCATGGGGTAAAGACCGGTTTGTTGCCCGCTACCCTGCCGATTTTGGAGGATCAGTTGGCCCTGTGGAGCCGCTGGCATCTCAAAAACGCCCCAAAACTGCGCACGGTACTGTGTGACGGCACAACCTATCGGGAAGCCGGCGCCACTTTGGTGCAGGAATTGGGCTTTGTGCTGGCGACGGCGCTCCATTACCTGCGAGCCCTCACGTTGCGCGGCCTGTCCATCGACGAAGCGGCAGGCACGATCCAGTTCCGCGTCGTCGTCGGCGGCCATTTGTTCAGCGAAATCGCGCGGTTGCGGGCAGCGCGGCAGCTATGGGCGCGGCTCGTGGCCCACTGCGGCGGCGACAGCGAATCCCAGAAAATGGCGATTCACGCGGTCACGGCGCGGTTTAACAAAAGCCGTCTCGATCGCCACACGAATCTGTTGCGCACGACCACCGAGGCGTTTGCGGCGGCGATAGGCGGCGCGGATGCCCTGACCGTGGGCACATTTGATTGTCTGGATGGCCCGCCAGACGATTTTTCCCGCCGCCTCGCCCGCAATACCCACGCGATTTTGGCGGAAGAAGCGCAGTTAGCGCGGTTGGTGGATCCGCTGGGGGGCGCGTGGTACGGCGAGCAGCTCACCGAGGAAATCGCGGCGGCGGCCTGGCGCGAGGTGCAGGCCATCGAGGCGCAGGGCGGCATGGGGCGGGCGCTGTTGAAAGGGACTGTGCAATCGGAAGTCAGTGAAAAATCGCGGGCGGCGCTGTTGCAGATTTTTTCGGGGAAACAGGGCCTGGTGGGCGTGAATCGCTATCCGAACGCTGCCGATGCCCTGTTGCCGTTGCCGGCGCCCGCCGCGACGCCCCACCTGGACCGTCTGAAGATGTCGCGCAATGGCGTGGTACTGAATGCCGCGCTCGATCTGCTCACCGTCAGCAACACGGTGAAAAATCTGAGCGTGGCCAGTGGTTTAGGCGCGACCGTGGGCGAGTTAACGGCGGCGTTATCCCAGGGACGGGGCGCGGCGTGGACGACGCTCAAGCCCATGCGATGGGCGGCGGCGTTTGAGTCGTTGCGTCAGCAGGCGACCGCGTACGGGATGGCCCACGGCCAGCCGCCCACGGTGCAACTGATCGCCGTGGGCAAGCTCGCCCATCTGAAGCTGCGCATCGATTTCGCGGCGAATGTGCTGAAAGTGGGCGGCTTTGCGGTACCAGAAACCGTGGTAGACGATGGCGCGGCAGCGGTGGCGACCCTGTCGGCGCTCGCAGAACGGCCCTTGGCGGTGTTGTTGTGCGCCGCCGATGGCGATTATCCCGAACTGCTCAGTCGGCTCGCGCCCGCCGTGGCGACGACATGGCTGGTGGCGGGGCCGCCCCAGGCGAACGTGGCCCTCGCCGCGAGTCATTTCGTGCACGCTAAGGCCAATTTGTTGAATCTACTCGACGAACTGCACCGCGCTCTGGATCTCGCCCCATGATTCCAAACTTGAGTTCTCTGAAGTACAGCGACTTGCCGTCGTCGTCTGCATCGGCGGCGACTTCTGAAATCCCCCCGTCTGAAATGTCCCAATTTGCCACGATGGAAGGTATTGACCTGGCGGCATTTTACGACTCAGAAGCCGTCGAGAAGCTGGATCATTTGGGCTTTACAGCGGGGATTCCGCCCTATCTGCGCGGCCCCTACGCCACCATGTACCGCGAACGCCCGTGGACTGTCCGCCAATACGCCGGGTTTTCCACCGCCGAAGCCTCTAACGCCTTCTACCGCCGAAACTTGGCCGCTGGGCAGAAAGGATTGTCGGTTGCCTTCGATTTGGCGACCCACCGGGGCTATGACTCGGATCATCCGCGCGTCGTCGGCGATGTGGGCAAGGCGGGGGTGGCCATCGATTCGATTCTCGACATGCAGATTCTCTTCGACGGCATTCCGCTCGATCAGATGTCGGTATCCATGACCATGAACGGGGCTGTGCTGCCGATTCTGGCGTTTTATATCGTGGCAGCGGAGGAACAGGGCGTGAAGCCGATCCAGCTCGCGGGCACGATTCAGAACGATATTCTGAAGGAATTCATGGTGCGGAATACCTACATTTACCCGCCAGGGCCGTCCATGCGGATTATCGGCGACATTTTTCGCTTTACGTCAGAACACATGCCCAAGTTCAACAGCATCTCGATTTCCGGCTACCACATGCAGGAAGCCGGCGCGAGTGCCGATCTGGAGCTGGGTTACACCCTGGCGGACGGCTGGGAATATCTGCGAACCGGCGTGAAGGCCGGCATTCCGATCGACGATTTTGCACCGCGCCTGTCGTTCTTCTGGGCGATTGGCATGAATTACTTCATGGAAGTGGCGAAGATGCGGGCCGGACGGTTGCTGTGGGCGAAAATCGTCAAGAAATTCAAGCCCCAGGACGAGAAATCCCTGGCCTTACGCACCCACTGTCAGACATCCGGATGGAGCCTCACAGAGCAAGACCCGTTTAACAATGTGACGCGGACGACCCTAGAAGCCCTAGCGGCGACTCTGGGACACACCCAATCCCTGCACACCAACGCGCTGGACGAGGCGATTGCGCTGCCCACGGATTTTTCGGCACGGATCGCCCGCAACACCCAGCTGTATCTGCAAGATGAAACCGGTCTTTGTGCGGTGGTCGATCCGTGGGGCGGCTCGTATCTGGTGGAGAAATTGACCGCCGATTTAGCCGAGCGGGCATGGGCGCATATCGCCGAAATCGAGTCCCTGGGCGGCATGACCAAAGCTCTGGAAACCGGTTTGCCGAAGTTGCGCATTGAGGAAGTCGCTGCCAAGCGTCAGGCGATGATCGATTCTGGCCAGGAATCTTTAATTGGCGTGAACAAATACCGCCTCGACCAAGAGTCGCCGTTGGAGATTCTGGATGTGGATAACGCCGCAGTGCGTGTGTCGCAGATGGCGCGGTTGCAGAAATTAAAGTCGGAACGAAATCCAGCGCGGGTCGCGGCGGCGTTGCAGAATCTCACGGACGGCGCGGCGGGGTCGGCGAATCTGCTCGCATTGGCGATCGACGCGGCGCGGGCGCGGGCCACATTGGGCGAGATTTCCGATGCCTTAGAGAACGTGTTCGGACGCCATCAAGCGACGGTGCGCACGGTGGCCGGGGTGTATGCCAAGCAGTTCGGCCAGCATCCAGACATTTCCCGAGCGCGCCAGCTTGCCGATGATTTTGCCGAACAGGCCGGGCGACGACCGCGCATTCTGATCGCCAAAATGGGACAAGATGGCCACGATCGCGGGGCGAAGGTCATCGCGACAGCCTTTGCCGATTTGGGATTCGATGTGGACATTGGGGCGCTCTTTCAGACACCAGAAGAAGTCGCCAAGCAAGCCGTTGAGAACGACGTCCACGTGATCGGCATGAGTTCTTTGGCGGCGGGCCACAAAACGCTGTTGCCTCATCTGGTGGCGGCGCTAAAAGCCCAGGATCGCGGCGACATTCTGGTGGTTGCGGGCGGCGTGATTCCCGCCCAAGACTACGAATTTCTGAAGGCGAATGGCGCGGCGGCGATTTTCGGGCCGGGCACCGTGATTCCGGCAGCGGCTTGCGACGTGCTGAAGGCGTTGCAAACATCGCTTCAGCAGCAAGGAATCTGACGATTGCTCACGGCGGCGGCGTATATCGACGGCGTGCGGGCGGGGCATCGGGCCACGCTTGCCCGCGCCATTACCCTCATAGAAAGTCAAGCCCCTCGTCATCGGGATCTTGCCCACGCGGTGTTGACGGCGCTGCTGCCCCACGCGGGCCAGAGTCTGCGGCTGGGTTTGACGGGGGTGCCGGGGGTCGGCAAAAGCACGTTTATCGAACAATTCGGCCTGCGCTTGTGCGACGACGGCCATCGGGTGGCGGTGCTGGCGATTGATCCGAGCAGTCCGCTCCATCGGGGGAGCATCCTCGGCGACAAAACCCGCATGAATCGGCTCAGCCAACATCCGAACGCCTACATTCGCCCGTCGCCGGCGGGCAAAACCCTCGGCGGCGTCGCTCACACCACGCGGGAAACCGTGTTGCTGTGCGAGGCTGCGGGCTTCGACATGGTGCTGGTCGAAACCGTCGGCGTCGGCCAGAGCGAGGGCCTTGTGCGCGGACTCGTGGATTTCTTTCTGTTGCTGCTGCTGCCTGGCGGCGGCGACGAGTTGCAGGGTCTGAAAAAAGGGGTGATGGAGCTAGCAGATGCTTTATTTATCAACAAGGCCGACGGCGAGAGCCGCACAACGGCGCGACTTACCCAAGCGGAGTACCAACAGGCGTTGCATTATCAGACATCGGCAACGCCTGGCTGGACGCCGAAAGCGCTCATCGGTTCGGCGCTTACGGGCGACGGTCTCGATGAATTGCGGGGGTTACTTCAGAACTTTGTGACGACCACCAAGACCAGCGGCGCGTTTCAGAATCGTCGCCAACAACAGCAACGAGACTGGTTTCATCAGCAGATTCAGGCCCAATTGCTGCGGCATTTTGCGGATCATCCGGCGGTACGCGCCCAGCAACCCGCCATCGAACAGGCGGTGTTGTCCGGTGAATGCCTCGCGCCGTTGGCTGCGCAACAACTGCTAACCCACTATCAACAGGCGCTTTCCGACGGCGTCGCCAATGCTTCAGAATTTCCTAAACCAGACGCTCATTAGTTTTTCCCTACTGCGTACCCTTCCCTAAGCCAATTTACAGGAATCGCGATGCACGAAATCCTTCAACAACTCGCCGAAAAACGCGCCGCCGCCAAGCTGGGCGGGGGCCAAACCCGCATCGATCGGCAACACAGCAAGGGCAAGCTCACAGCCCGTGAGCGCATCGAACTGCTGCTCGATCATCAGAGTTTCGAAGAATGGGACATGTTTGTGGAGCACCGCTGCCACGACTTCGGCATGGAACGCCAGACCATCCCGAGCGACGGCGTCGTCACGGGCTATGGCACGATTAATGGCCGCCCAGTGTTCATTTTTAGTCAAGATTTCACCGTGCTGGGCGGCGCGTTATCGGAAGCCCATGCGGAAAAAATCTGCAAAATCATGGATCACGCCATTCGCTTAGGTGTTCCGGTGATTGGTTTGAACGACTCTGGTGGGGCGCGAATTCAAGAGGGCGTCGCGAGTCTCGGCGGCTATGCAGAGGTTTTTCAGAGAAATGTCCTCGCTTCTGGGGTGATTCCGCAGATTTCCATGATTATGGGGCCATGCGCGGGGGGGGCAGTCTATTCGCCGGCCATGACCGACTTTATCTTCATGGTGCAAGACAGTTCATATCTGTTCGTGACCGGTCCAGAAGTGGTGAAAACCGTGACCCACGAAGAGGTCACCCACGAGGAGCTGGGGGGTGCGGTGACCCATTCCACGAAATCCGGCGTTGCCGATTTGGCATTTCAGAATGACGTGGAAGCGCTGTTACTGTTGCGGCAGTTCATGGGCTATCTACCAGCGAACAATCGGGAAAAGCCGCCGTTTCGGGCCACGGCGGATGCGGCGGATCGGGCGGAAATTTCCCTCGACACGCTGATTCCGAATCATCCGAACAAGCCCTACGACATGAAGGAGCTGATTCTGAAAATCGTCGATGACGGCGATTTTTTTGAGCTACAGCCCTACCACGCCGGTAACATCATCATCGGATTTGGGCGGTTTCTCGGTCATCCCGTGGGCATCGTGGCAAATCAGCCCCTGGTGCTGGCGGGCTGTCTCGACATTAAATCGTCGATTAAAGCCGCGCGATTTGTACGGTTCTGCGACTGCTTCAACATTCCGATTCTGACGCTTGTCGATGTCCCCGGCTTTCTGCCAGGCACGGCGCAGGAATACGGCGGCATCATCAAACATGGGGCGAAGCTCCTGTACGCCTACGCCGAGGCGACCGTGCCGAAGGCGACGTTAATTACCCGCAAGGCTTACGGCGGCGCCTACGACGTGATGAGTTCGAAGCATCTGCGGGGCGATGTGAATTTTGCGTGGCCGACGGCGGAAATTGCCGTCATGGGGCCGAAGGGGGCGGTGGAAATTATCTTCCGCCAGGATGCTGGCGATGCGGACAAGATCGCAGCGCGCACCGAGGAATATCGCCAAAAGTTCGCAAACCCGTTTGTGGCAGCTAAGCGCGGTTATATCGACGATGTGATTATGCCTCGCCACACCCGCCAACGGATTTGCCGCTCGCTCACTTTGCTGCGCGATAAAAAGCTCGAAAATCCGTGGCGTAAACACGACAACATCCCTCTGTAAGGCGGTCTGGCTTCCATGTTTCAGAAAATTCTCATTGCCAATCGAGGCGAAATTGCGTGTCGCGTCATTAAAACAGCGCGGCGTTTGGGTGTGCAGACCGTGGCGATCTATTCCGAAGCTGATCGGGACGCACTCCATGTGCAGATGGCCGATGAAGCCTATCTGATTGGCCCAGCGCCCTCATCTCAGAGCTATTTGCAGATGCGCAGAATTATCGAGGTCTGCAAGAAATCTGGCGCCGAAGCGGTGCATCCGGGTTATGGCTTTTTGTCGGAAAACGCGGAGTTTGCGGCGCTATTGGCGTCGGAAGAGATTGTATTTATTGGCCCGCCCATCGAGGCGATTCAGGCCATGGGCGACAAAATTGCCTCTAAACAGTTGGCGCAACGGGCCAAGGTGAACATTGTGCCGGGCTTTGTGGACATCATCCGCGATGGCGATCACGCCGTGGCCGTTGCCCAAAAAGTCGGTTATCCGGTGATGCTAAAGGCGTCAGCAGGCGGCGGCGGCAAGGGAATGCGGGTCGCGTACGACGATGCAGAATGTCGGGAGGGCTTTGCGCGCGCGACTTCAGAAGCCCAATCGAGTTTTGGCGACACGCGGGTGTTTGTGGAGAAGTACATCGAGGAACCGCGCCACATTGAGATTCAGATTTTAGCAGATGGAGAAACCTGTCTTTATCTCGCCGAACGGGAATGTTCGATTCAGCGGCGGCATCAGAAAGTTCTGGAAGAAGCGCCGAGTCCGTTTTTGGATGAATCCACCCGACGACGCATGGGCGAACAGGCCGTGGCACTGGCGAAGGCCGTGAATTACCAGTCGGCGGGCACCGTGGAGTTTATCGTCGATAAGCATCGGAATTTCTATTTCTTGGAGATGAATACCCGTCTTCAGGTGGAACATCCGGTCACCGAGATGATTACGGGACTTGATCTGGTGGAATGGATGCTGCGGGTGGCGGCGGGCGAGTCGCTGCCGTTCGCGCAGCACGACATCAAATTGACCGGTTGGGCGATGGAAGCGCGGGTGTACGCAGAAGACCCGTTCAGAAATTTTTTGCCATCCATCGGACGTCTGGTGCGTTATCAGACGCCACCGGAAGTGAATGGGGTGCGCGTGGACACGGGCGTGTACGAGGGGGCAGAAGTCTCTATGTTCTACGATCCGATGATTGCGAAGCTGGTGGCATATGGCGAGGACCGCGCCCAGGCAGCGGCAAAATTGGCAGATGCCCTCGATGAGTTTTACATCCAAGGATTGACCCACAATATTCCGTTCCTTGCGGCGCTTACCGTCCATCCGCGATTTCTCGAAGGACGGTTGTCCACCAACTTTATTAAGGACGAATATCCCGACGGATTTGATTATCCGAGCCTTTCATCCTTACCTGGCGCCCAATTAGCGTGGTTTGTAGCGGTTTTTGCGTCTTTGCATCGACGCTACACGGATCGCGCGGCGAGTATTGACGGCCAAATGAGCGGTCACGAGCGGCGCATTAGTCCCGATTGGGTCGTATTTTTGGGCGGGGAAGCCCATAAAGTGAAGGTCGAACCCATCGATGGCGGTCACGATGTGATTTATCGGGGGGATGTGTATCAGGTGCTTAGCGACTGGCAATTTGGTGAAAATCGCGTAAAAGTCATGATTAACGGGGTGGAAGCGAACTTTCAGCTCGAAAAACGCGGTTTGGCTTACCAATTATACCGTCGGGGAATTCGACTCGAGGCACTGGTTTTATCGCCGATGGCGGCGGAGCTGCAACGGCTCATGCCAATCAAGCAAAAGGCGGATTTATCAAAATTTTTGCTGTCTCCCATGCCGGGATTACTGGTCAAACTGCTTGTCGATGCGGGCGAAGAGGTTAAGGCGGGGCAGGATTTGGCGATGATTGAGGCGATGAAAATGGAGAATGTGCTCAGAGCACCGTTTGACGCAAAAATCGGGGCGGTGCGGGCGAAGGTTGGCGATAGTCTTGCGGTGGATCAAATCATCTTGGAATTCACCGAATAGCGGTAATGTCAGGACAGTTCGTCGCGCCAAAACGGGGCGGAATTGGCCCCGTTAGCGAATCGTACAGAAGGTCTCCAGTCCGAAAGCCCCCAGAGATTTTCTGCTCGACCTTCGGCTGGACTGTTCGGCCAGATTGTTGGAGGAACCGCACCAGAGAATTAGTTATGAAGCGCCAGACCTCCTCGGCTCGGATCGCGCAACCGCTCGATCAGATTGCGGCGCTTGCTCTGCTTGGCCTCCACGAGCAGATCGATCAGCCGTTTGGCCCATGGCTGCCGCGAAGACTGTGTAAATCAGAGCGTCTTTCCCGGCATGACTGAGTTGGTCAAGATCGGGGAAGGCGTTCATGAATCGGTAGTTATTTATCGGACAGTGTCTGATGGACGGGTTCGTTGTCCATCTGAGTAGTTACCGCGACGGTTTCGTGAGCTGAGACGCCCGCCGCTGCCCTACGACTCTCGCGGGGGCCGTTTGGCGAGTTTTCGCTGCAATGTGCGCCGATGCAGTTTGAGTTGCCGCGCCGTCGCCGACAGGTTGCCTTGGTTGTCTTGCAGAACCCGTTGTAGATGTTCCCACTCCAGCCGCGACAGGTTGATGGGGTGATCGGGCACCGAGACCGACGGCGGCGCCTCCACCGCCACCGCCCGCAGGATCTGCGTCACCGTAGCCGGCTTGGGTAAATAATCGGTCGCCCCCTGTTTTACCGCCGCCACTGCCGTCGCGATGCTGGCGTAGCCCGTGAGCACCAACAACGCCGCCGTGGGTTGACGCGCGCGCAAGGGCGCAATCAGGGGCAATCCGGATTCTTGCGCCAGGCAAAGATCGACGATCACCGCTGCGAACGACTGGTGGTCGGCCAGATGCAAGGCCTGTTTGCCTGTCGTTGCCACCACCGCGCCAATGCCGCGTCGTGCCAGCACCCGCGCCAACACCTGCAAAAAGGTCTCATCGTCGTCGATGAGCAGGAAATCGCGGGTCATATGGGCGCAATTTCCGACGGCAAGGGGAGTTCGATGCGCGTCCGCAGGGGCTGGGATGGCAAGGCGTAGAACCGCAGTTGGCCGCCCAGGCGCTGAATCGCACTGCGCGCCAGCAACACGCCGATGCCTAAACCGCTCTCCTTGGTGCTACAGGGCGCTTTGCCGAGCTGGGCGGCGATGGTTGGCGACAATCCGGCTCCCTCGTCGCGGATTTCCAGCACTAAACGGCGCGATTCGCAGCCGCCGGACAGAGTGATGCCGTGGGGCGACGCATCCGCCGCGTTGTTCAACAGACTCAACAAGGTTTGGCCGAGCAGCGCCGCCCGCGGAATGCACACGGCTGGCGGGTCGAGCACCACGTGGAGCGGCGTTTGCGGGCGCAATAGCCGCCAACGCTGTTGCATTTCCGCCAACAGTGCCGGCAACGCCGTCGGATACTGGGCGCCCCACCGCTGGCCGTCCCGCAACTGTTGCAGTTGTTGGCAACAGAGGTCGGTTTGGGCCGCGATGATCGCCATGTCGGCGGCCAATTCTGCCGCCAGATCGGCGGTCGGCGCCGGCGAATCGATCCAGTCGTGACTCAACACGGCGATGGTGGACAGGGGGGTACTCAGTTCGTGGGCGACTCCGGCGGCGAAAATGCCCAACACCACCATTTGTTCGTCTTGAAGCGACTGTTCGCGCAGTTGCGCCACCGCCCGTTCCGACCGCAGCAAGGCCTGTTGAAGCGACTGCACGCCCCACGCGATCAACAACGCCGTCGCCACAAACACGCCCCACATGCCCCACAAATGCACTGAAAACCCGTCGTCGTGACCGTGAAGGGCGGCTGGCAGCGGGCGATGCCAATGCATCAGCAGGGTGTAGAGGGCGATGCTCCAGGCGGTAAGCAACCAGGACAGTCGCGGCGGCAACAGCACCGCCGCTGCAATCACCGGCAGTAGCAGCAGAGAAATGAATGGATTCGCACCCCCGCCGTAGCCGTAGAGCAGACTCGCCGCCGCGAGGAGATCGCCGGCCAGATAAATCGCCGTCCAGCGATGGGATGTCGCCCCCGCGTCCACTGCATCGAGGCGCCCTTGGGCCAGGTGTCGCGCCGATGCTAGGGCATAGACGACAAAGGCGACGATGACCGAGGTCGGCAGCGGATGGGCGTGGTGGCCGTGGAGCCAGGCGGTGGGCAGCAGCAGCGTGAGGAAAAAACCCAGGCGCAGGGCGTTGAGGTATCCCAAGGCCTGCGGCAACGAAGCGTCGTCACTGCGACAATCGGTCGCATCGGCAGCGGGGTCGGGGGTGACTAGCATTGGTGGTACAACTCCAACGTGGCACAAAAAAATCATGATTCAGACAGCTTACAGATACAGATTAACGGCGACGGCAGTGCTAGCGAGTCTGCTGGGCGGCTGTGGTGGCGGCAGCGACGGCGGCGAAACGACAACACCGACGACGCAGACGGTGAACATTACGTTCCGCGCCCTCGTGAACGACGCGCCGTTCCAATGTGGCCAAACTTACGCCCCTGTGGGCACAGCGCTACCCGGTGAATACCGCGTCAACGACTTTCGGCTGTATCTCCACGACGCGGTGTTGGTCACCACGCGGGGCGAGCGCGTCCCCGTGGAGCTTGAGCAAGACGGCGTTTGGCAGCGCAACGACACGGTGATGCTAGATTTTGAAAATGGCTGCCTCAATGGCACCCCCGAAATGAACGAGCGCGTGCGGGGCGAGGTGCCCACAGAGGACTATCGGGGCTTCTGTTTCAAACTGGGCTTGCCGTTTGACGAAAATCACCAGGACTTGGCCACCGCGCCGTCGCCACTGAATGCGTCGGGGATGCTGTGGAACTGGCGCGCGGGACGTAAATTCGTGCGCATCGATGGCGTTGGCCATCCCAATGGGGAAAATCAAGCGTTCCCCATCCATCTGGGAAGTACCCAATGTCCCGGCGAGTCGGGCAATGCGCCGCCCGCCGAGGCCTGTGGATATCCGAATGTGGCGGAAATCTGCCTCGACGACTTTGTCCCTGCGCGCCATGTGGTCACCATAGATCCCGGCAAGGTGCTCGCGGCATCGCCCATCGCCACTAACACGCCGCAAACCGCCCCGGGCTGCATGTCGGGCAACAACGATCCAGAATGCGTGGCGGTGATGCCGCGGTTGGGTCTGGATTTCACCTTCGTTCCCAACGCCAGCACGCCGCCTCAGCGCTTTCCCGCCCAAGTGCAACAGCTCTTCGGCATCGCGTCGCGCGGCCAATGACGCGGTTTGCCATCACCCGTGCTGTTCTGCTGTTGGTCGCAACGGTGGGCGGCTTGACCGCCTGCGGCGGTGGCAGCGAAGAGGCTGCAACGGCGTCGGTAACGCGCACCACGCCCTACTGCTGGACGTTGCCCGCCCATTTTCCGCCGCCCAAGGATTATCTGGATAACGAGATCACTGCCGAAAAGGTCGCTTTGGGCCGTTATCTGTTCTACGACAAACGGCTGTCGTTCAATCAGACCCGTGCCTGCGCCTCCTGCCATCAGTCGGCCAAGGGATTTGCCGATGGTTTGCCGCTTTCAACGGGCGCGACCGATGAGGTGCTGCCGCGACATTCCATGGCACTCGTCAATGGGGTTTACAACGCGGTGTTCGATTGGGCGAATCCGACACTATTGACCGCCCACGCCCAGGTTTTGGTGCCCATGTTCAACGAGTTTCCGATCGAAATGGGCTGGACAGGCTACGAGACGGCGATCCTCGACCGCTTGCAGAACACACCGTTGTATGCGCCGTTGTTTGCGGCGGCCTATCCAAACGAGCCTAATCCCTATCAGATCGCATCTGTGTCCAACGCCTTAGCGGCGTTTGTGTCGAGTCTGGTGTCGGCCCAATCGCCTTACGATCGGGCGACGGCGGCAGCCACCGTGCGCCACGGGGGCGGAGGTCGCGGCGGCGAAGATCGGGAACCGCCGCCACCGCCCCCACCGATCATCGTCAACGATGGGGTGTGCGTGACGCCTACCAGTCCCGCACCCGCCACGGTGAGTGCCGCCGTGTTGCGCGGTGAAGATCTGTTCTTTTCAGAACAGCTGGAATGCTTTCACTGCCATGGGGGTTTTAACTTCAGCCAGTCGGTACGCCACGAGAACACGGTCATCGACGACATGGAGTTCCACAACAACGGCCTCTACAACGTGGGCGGCACCGGCGATTACCCGCCCAATCAAGAGGGGCTGTGGGAATTTACCCAACGACCCCAGGATATGGGCCGTTTCCGCGCGCCGACCCTGCGGAATGTGGCTATGACCGCGCCGTATATGCACGACGGCTCTCTGGCCACATTAAGCGAAGTTATCGATCATTACGCGCGGGGCGGTCGGCTGATTGCTGAGGGTCCTTGGGCGGGCGACGGGGCGTTAAGCCCATTTCGCAGCGAGTTAATCCAAGGATTTACGCTTACCGACGGGGAAAAAGCCGATCTGATCGCATTTCTGGAAAGCCTCACAGATTGGGATTTTCTCTGTAATCCTGCCCATCAAGACCCGTTTGGCGTATTTCCACCCCATCCCACGTGCAGTGCGCCCTGAGACGGGATTTCAACAGATCTTCGGTAAGTCGCTCACATTGAAACCGCGTTCCCGATAGCTGTGATCCAGATGTTGCAGATAACCGGCGTCGGAAACGCGTTCAGCTATCGGCTAGTTCGTAATTCGCTACACGATCATTTTTTGAGGCTTGATTGCGCGACGGCCAATGCACTCATGTTGACTAGGCCCCGCACAGTAATTGACTGACTAACGACATGAGCCGGATGTCGCGCCCCTAAGAGAATTGGGCCGACATAGTAACCACCACCAAGCTGTTTCAGGAGATTGAAGGCGATGTTCCCTGCTTCTAGGTTTGGCATTACCAGAAGATTAGCCATGCCTTTAAGTCGAGATTCTGGATAAGCGCGCTCACGTATTTCTGAAGAGAGTGCTGCATCAGCATGCATTTCTCCATCGACTTCTAGGTCTGGATCTCGTCCATGAATTAATCCTAAAGCCGTGCGCATGAGACTGGCGGAGGGTAAATCGTCATGGGTTCCAAAATTGGAACGCGATAACAGAGCAACCTTAGGAACAATCCCAAACGCACGAATTTCATCAGCAGCCATTAAAACCATTTCTGCAATATCTTCTGCATTGGGATGTTGGTTTACATGGGTGTCGGCGATAAACAACGGGCCAGAGGGCAAAATCAATGCGCTTACCGTGGAGAGTTCGCGTACGCCCTTACGCATACCAACAACGGTACGAATGATGCGCAGATGGTGGGCAAAACGTCCCACCGTGCCACACAACATCGCGTCAGCTTCCCCGCGAGCGAGGGCCACAACGCCAACGACGGTTCCGTCTGTTCGCATGGCATTCTGCGCTGCTTCTGGACTAATCCCCCGACGTCCCGTCATCGCATGATAGGTCTGCCAGTAATCGTGATAACGCGCATCTTTAAGAATATTGATCAGATCGACATCTTTCGATGGATCGAGACGTAATCCTAGCTCTTCTATGCGTTTCTCGATTACCGAAGGACGACCGACAAGCACAGGGCGAGCGAGCCCTTCATCCACAACTTGCTGCACGGCTTGTAGAACTCGTTTCCCTTCGCCTTCCGCATAAATCAGCCGCTTTTTTTGGGCACGAGCGCGTGTAAATAGCGGCTTCATCGCCAAACCAGAACGGTAGACAAAATGAGATAGCTTTTCTCGATAGCCCTGCAAATTTTCGATCGGACGGGTAGCTACGCCAGTATCCATTGCGGCTTGTGCCACGGCAGGGGCGATGTGCAGAATAAGGCGAGGGTCAAAAGGACGTGGAATAAGATATTCAGAACCAAACTTCATTGCCTTCCCACCATAGGCTTTGGTCGCTTCATCACTGACTTCGGCCTGAGCCAATTGCGCTACGGCTTCTACACAAGCAAGTTCCATTTCGTGATTAATTGTTGTGGCGCCTACATCTAATGCACCACGAAAAATAAAAGGAAAGCACAGAACATTGTTGACCTGATTCGGATAATCAGAACGCCCTGTCGCGATGATGGCGTCTGGTCGAACCGCTTTAACTTCTTCAGGTAAAATTTCAGGTGTCGGATTAGCTAAAGCTAGAATCAATGGCCTATCCGCCATTTTGGATAACCACTCGGCTTTCAACACCCGAGGCGCGGATAACCCTAAGAAAATATCTGCATCGGTAATCACCTCTTCTAAGGTTCGTGCGGTGGTCTGTTGTGCAAATGGCGCCTTCCATTGATCCATTAATTCGTTGCGCCCTTCGTAAACAACGCCTGCCAAATCAGTGACAAAGATGTTTTCCCGTGGTAGTCCCATTCGCACGAGCAGATTCAGACAGGCCAGCGCAGCAGCACCTGCTCCCGCTGTCACGAGCTTAACCTGCGCTAAGTTCTTGCCCAGAATCTTCAAACCGTTGCGGATTGCTGCGCCGACGATGATGGCGGTGCCATGTTGGTCGTCATGAAAAACTGGAATTCCCATGCGATTTCTGAGCTGCTCCTCAATGTAAAAACATTCAGGAGCTTTGATGTCTTCCAGATTAATCGCCCCAAAACTAGGCTCTAAACGCGCAACCGTTTCCACAAATTTTTCTGCATCCAGTTCTGCTATTTCCAAGTCGAAGACATCAATGCCGGCGAACTGTTTGAATAACACCGCCTTGCCTTCCATGACTGGCTTTGCTGCTAACGGGCCAATGTTACCTAAACCCAGAACGGCTGTTCCATTAGTGATGACAGCAACCAGATTGCCGCGGCTTGTAAGTTCTGAAACCACTTGCGGATCCTCAACAATGGCCTCGCACGCGGCAGCCACACCGGGTGAGTAAGCCAATGCTAAATCACGTTGAGTTGCCAGCGGTTTAGTGGCCTGAATTGCCAGTTTTCCTGGTGGATAAGCGCGGTGATATTCTAATGCGCTGGCTTTTAGTTCTTCGTTTGACATGGCTATGGTATCTCTAGCTAGCGAGTTCAGATTGCGATCTGAGGAGAGGACAGTCGTAATTTATCGAAAAGAATCAAGGTGTTCGGGCATTAATCCGCAAATTAACTAGGGCTTCACTGATGCGTTGGAGTGGGATCGGAATGTTAGCTTGGCCTCCACTGCTAATCTGTAACCTCAGGGTATCGTTGTTTACTTCTTCGATAATTCCTTCGTACCGCCGATTATTGACCAAGCGTAGGCGTACCTGACGACCTGAATGTTGCGCGAGATCTGAGGGCGATACAGCAACAAAACCCGCCGCCTCAATCGCTTTTTGCCGCTTCTCTTCGCTGCGTAAATGGACATCTTCAATGGATGGCCCTCGTGTGAAAGGTGTTGATTCTGTACTTGGGTTAGATGATTCAGAATCTAGCTCTTCTACTTTTTCCAGGGGTTTTCGCAAGGCATCCAATGCGGCGCGAGCTGCCGCCTGACGCTGTTGCTCTACCTGTCTGGAAGCGCGCATTGCAATCATCGGATCAAAACCGATATCAGCGTCTGGGATAGATAGGCCGCCAATAGAAATTTCGGCATTTAGTATCCCTGCGAGACCACGACGACTATTGAGTAGCAGATTTGCCACAGGAACTGGCGACTTGGGAATTCCGTTGAATTCAATGTTCACCCTGGGCAACCCTTCCAATAGAGCAACTTTTGCATTTTGACTGAGATTTAAGCCAGCTAATTGGAACCCGATTTCTGCCCTCTCCCGTTGATCGGCTAAAAAGGTAGCAAGTGGGATATTTTGCGTTTCAGAACAAAACTGTGTTTTTAGGTCTCCATAGCCAACATCATTAATTTTCAAAGAAACCTCAGCGACATACCAATTCACATTCGTCAGACCTGTGATCGTTCCGCTTAAATCATCGGTTGATAGCTCTAACCTAAAGGCAAGTTGCTGTGCATTTCTTAAAGTCTGATCGAAATGCAGCAGCAGGCGGTTGCGGTTTTTGTTTAAGATAAATTCTGCGGTGCCATCAAATTGCAGGGCGTCAAAGCGCATAGCCGTTAAGACATCGCTACTAAAGGGTTGGTCGGCTTGGCAGCCAGGCGCTGGATCGAGAAATATGTTTCCCATATTGGTTCCCAAATTCATCAGTTCCGTACTATCCAGACGCAAATTGCGCCATCGCATGGCTAGCTGATTCGGTGGTGGTCTGTCGGGGCCAATCTGAGCAAGGGCGAGTAAATCCAAAGGATTGCGAGTAGACAGCGACAAATTTTCCACCCGTAAATGTGGAAAAAACCCAGGAATAGACGGCACGATAGTTAATTCTTTGATGCCAACATCTCCCCAAAGCCACGCGTAGGTACTCTGATAGCTCACGATCACGAAGTTATTGGTTGTATTGCGCAGATTTTCAAAGTGCTGACTTACGCCACTGCTCACACGCCACCACAGCAATCCTTGCAGAATTATCGGCAACCCGAAGAGAACACAAACCACTCCCAAAATAATCAGTCTGTTATTCATGGTGTTATACCTCAATAGAGTGAGTCAGTAGCATAAAGAAGAAAAACCCTATCTGGGCGTTCTGAATGAGATTTTTACCGTTCAATTCAATTTATTTGATGTTTTATCCCGTGAACTGATTAGCTAACTTGCATGAGAGATTTCTCTGAATAACATGAGTGAATTTTCTGAAAAACAGTCTCTAAAATCATTTGCAGAAAAAGCGTACCTTGATTACGCGATGTATGTGATTCTAGATCGTGCTTTGCCACATTTGGCGGATGGATTAAAGCCAGTTCAGCGTCGGATAATTTACGCGATGAACGAGCTTCATTTAGAAGCAAATGCAAAGCATAAGAAAGCAGCCCGCACTGTTGGTGATGTATTGGGGAAATATCATCCTCATGGCGATTCTGCCTGTTATGAGGCTATGGTCTTGATGGCACAGGCTTTTTCATGCCGTTATCCATTGATTGATGGTCAGGGAAATTGGGGGTCTTCCGATGATCCGAAATCGTTCGCGGCCATGCGATACACAGAAGCGCGTTTGAATCCCCATGCGGAATTACTTCTGAGCGAAATTGATCAAGATACCGTAGATTTTCAGGCCAATTTCGATGGCACTTTGAAAGAACCGCGATTATTGCCCGCGAGAGTGCCTCAGATATTGCTCAATGGAACCACTGGCATTGCTGTAGGTATGGCAACAGATATTCCACCGCACAATTTGAGGGAGGTAATTGCCGCTACTGTCCAGTTGCTCGATGACCCCGAAAGTACCCCTGAAATACTGCAGAAGTTTCTGCTAGGACCAGATTACCCTGGTGGCGGAGAGATCGTAACGACTCCCGATGACTTAGCGAGAATCTACATGACTGGTAGTGGCAGTTTGCGGGTGCGCGCTTGTTACGAACGAGAAGACGAGACGTTAGTCGTGACTCAGCTACCTTACCAAGTGTCTGGCGCAGAGATATTAAAGAGGATCGCCGAACAAATGCAGGCTAAGAAATTACCTATGGTGGAAGACTTGCGGGATGAATCCGATCATGAAAATCCTGTGCGACTGGTAATTCAGCTAAGATCTGCTCGGGTCGATGGTGAGCGTTTGATGGAGCATTTATTTGCCACTACAGATCTGGAGAAAAGTTTCCGAATCAATCTAAATGTTATTGGTTTGGATCAGCGTCCACAGGTAAAGAATCTGAAAACTCTCCTGAGTGAATGGCTTGAATTTCGCACCCTCACACTACGACGACGCCTGACATTTCGGTTGGCTCAAGTAGAGTCTCGACTCCATTTGATTTCTGGTTTAATCATTGCCCTAAATAATCTAGACCAAGTTATTAGAATCGTGCGCGAGGCAAGTGACGCAGTGGCGGTCTTGATTAACGATTTCGGATTAACCGAAGCTCAAGCAGAATACATTCTTGATACTAAGTTGAGAAATTTGGCCAAATTAGAAGAGTCGAGACTGCAAATCGAACAAGAAAAACTGGTAAGAGAGCAATCCGATCTAAAACAGCTGCTTTCGTCTGAGAAGCGTCTTAAGAATCTCTTAAGACGCGAGCTATTGGCTGACGGGGAAAAGTATGGCGACGCGCGACGGTCTTTGTTGATTGAAAAGCCATTGCCGCGCGCGTTTGAGGAAAAGGAGGGCCAGGTAATCGAACAGATCTCGATCATATTGTCTCGTATGGGATGGATTCGTGTTCTTAGGAAGGATATCGATTTCTCAAATCTTAATTATCGGGCAGGGGATAGTCTTCTCAGTTATGTACGCGGAAAATCCCAGAAAACCGTAGTTTTTTTCGATTCAATCGGGAGATTTTATGCCATGGGCATCCATAATTTGCCGCCGACAAGGGGAGATGGAGAACCGCTGACAAAATATTTCACCCCTCCCTCAGATGCTCAATTTATGGGGTTGATATTGGGAGATGGAAACGAAGAAGTGGTATTACTATCTAGTGCAGGTTATGGATTTATGGCTCAGTTCAGCGATTTAGTTAGCCGTCACCGCAGCGGAAAATTGGTTCTCTCTTTACCCACTAATGCTAAACCCCTCATTCCTTTATTGATCAATAATTCTGAAACAACAGATGGAGTTCTGATAGTCGCGACTCACATGGGGTACCTGCTCAAAATATCACTCGGTGAGTTGCCGAAATTGAATCGCGGTAAGGGAAATAAAATGGTTGATTTACGGGGTGACGACTATTTAGTCGCAGGGATCATTCTAAAACCCAACCAAGAGCTAATTATTGATGGGCATGAAAATCAACACCGACTCACCCCAAAAATATGGACACATATAGTCGAAGGCCGTGGGAAGAAAGGGCAGCAGTTGTCTGGTATTAAAATAATTAATGGGCTGTCAATCGGCGGCTGAATCACAAAAACCAGATGGAGTCCGGGGCGGATGTTCCGCAATTGACAATAATAAACCCGATGCGCACTATCTTGACCATCAAAAGAAAGATTAAGAATCTAGAAAAACCAACGCACTCTTTATTCTACTTCACACACTCTGAGGAGAGATCTGCATGTCAATAGTAGCGATTGTCACTGGTGGTAATGGTGGTTTGGGTACGGCTATGTGCCAAGCACTGAGCCTGCAAGGGCGCACCGTGGTTGCAGCCTATTACCCAGCAGAGGAAGAAAAAGCTAAGGAGTGGCAGGCTTTGCAGAAAGAGAAGGGTTTTAATCTCCATATTTATCCGGTTGATGTAGCGAATTACGATTCCTGCAAAAGTTTGGTCGAGCAGGTAGAAAGAGATTTGGGCGTGGTTGGCGTATTGGTCAATAACGCAGGCATCACTCGTGACTCTGTATTCAAACGAATGACACCAGACCAATGGGTTGCTGTTATCAACACCAACTTAAACAGTGCATTTAACATGGCCCACCAAGTATTCGATAAAATGTGCGTCGCTGGTTTTGGCCGCATCGTGAATATTTCTTCGATTAACGGTCAGAAAGGGCAGTTTGGTCAGGCGAATTATTCGGCAGCTAAAGCGGGTATTCACGGGCTAACCATGGCTCTAGCCCAGGAAGGGGCCAAAAAAGGTGTGACTGTTAATACCATCTCACCCGGCTACATTGGTACTGATATGGTAATGGCTATCGCTGAGGAAGTGCGAGACAAGATCATCGCAGGAATTCCTGTGGGACGTCTGGGTAAACCAGAGGAGATTGCCCGCACCGTTTCGTTCTTAACCGATAACGAAGCGGGTTTTATTACTGGCGCAAATATCTCTGTGAATGGCGGCCAGTTTATTCACTAAAGTTAATAGGTAGATTAGGTGGTGCATAAGCAAACCGAAAACACCACTAAGAGCGGTGTTGTGAACGATCCTCGTGTTATCAAGAAGTACCCCAACCGACGGCTCTATGACACCGCCATCAGTAGTTACATAACACTGGAAGATGTAAAGCAATTGGTTTTAGAGCGGATCGCATTTCGAGTCATCGATGCGCGGTCGGGCGAAGAAATAACCCGTGGAATTTTGTTGCAAATCATTAGCGAACAAGAAGAGCAAGGGACTCCGATTTTTACTACGGAAGTACTAGCTCACATCATTCGCTTTTATGGTGATACTTTACAAGGGGTCATGGGAAGTTATTTGGAGAAAAGTCTCCAAGCCTTCGTCGACCAGCAGCATCTGATGAGAGAACAAGTCCGAGATTTTGTTGGAAAAAATCCCTTAGCAGTGATGTCCGAAATTGCTGAGCAAAACCTTTCCGTTTGGCGGTCTTTGGCCGAAACGATTTATCCGTCGAATCGAACAAAACCTAGAGATCCTGAAAGTCCAGAAGATAAGAAAAAGCCTGAGAAATAGCCGTACTCTCAGTTACTAGCCTGTTTTTCCGATGAAAACTCTAATAGCCGACTTTTGAGGCGAGCTTGGTAGAAAAAACCGAGATCATCGCGGCGCAGACCTGCCTCTAAATGCTGAATAGCTCGGTCAAGATCGCCAGATAAATAATGAAACTCTGCCATAGCCTCATGTAAACGTCCCGAGCTTTGAGATAGCTCCGCAGCTTGGGCAATGGTCTGCCAACTCAGTCGATCTATCTGACGCGTGATAGACAGAGGCTGTAGAATATCTAGAGCAATTTGACCTTCGCCACGGCTAACCCACATACGAGCTTGTTGGACTAGAAGGCGCTGGTCGTTGCCGTAAAGCGCGTGAGATTGCCGATAAACAGCTTCAGATTCGGAAAAATTTTTCTGAGCCTCTGCGAGTTCAGCAGCAGCCAATAAAAAAATCAACTGCATGGGAACGCGAGTTTTTATGAAGGCAAGCTGCTGATTTGCTTGGGAGAATTCACCCATGTGAGTAAACAGCAGTAGCTGACCATAGCTTTTAACAATTGAATTAGGCGGTTGCTGCAGAATCTTTAGCAGCCCAAGACGACTAGTGGCAGTTAGCACCCGCGCTCTCATTTTCATCAATTCGTAGGTTTGGGAACTTTCCGATTCAGTGTGATTGAGAGGCGACAGGCGATCGGTAAAATCTTGAGAATCGCCCACACGGCGTTCCAGATGAGGATGCGTGAGCAAATATTCCGGCGGGCGGTTACCAGAACGCATCTGTTGCTGTAACCGCATTAGAAATTGCGTTAAGCCCTCCTGCCCAAATCCGGCATTCTGCAAAATAGTTCTACCCAACCGATCGGCTTCCTGTTCAAAAGCCCGACTGTAACTTAAACGGCGCTGCGCACTCGCTCCTGCAACCCCAGCAATGGCTGCTCCACTGCCCTCTCCACCGACGCTCGCCGCCAAAGCCGCACCTGCGATCATAGCTACCATCGTAGGAATCGCCATCCTTTGGCTGTCTGAAAATAAGCGACCAATATGACGACGGTTAACATGCGCAATCTCGTGGGCTAACACCCCCGCGAATTCTGCTTCTGACTCGGTGAACAATAAGAGTCCTACATGAATCGCGATATGTGCTGCCGGCGCAGCAAATGCGTTGATTTCACTGCTGTTGATCCAAAAAAAATGCGGATCAAACTCGGATGAATCCGTAGCCGCGATTAATCGCTCTCCAAGAGATTGAAGGTAATAATTGAGAAGCACATCTTCTAAAATGAGTTGCTTTTCAGAAAAATGACGGCGCATCTGGCGAGCGATGAGCCGTTCTTGACTTTCTGTTAAGTAAATACGGGTTTCATCTCCCATGCGGGGTAAGTGATCCAGCGGGTTGGCGTGAGTCACAGAGATGAGAAATAGCCCAATTAAGACGGCGTACATAGCAAGGCTCAGTGAGTTAGCATCCATTTCAGGCTAACACTGCATAGGTCATTTCATCGTGAGCGATTGGTTGGAACTCGATACTTCGGGGCTTATCTGCCCCCTCCCCCTGCTACGTCTCAAACGATCCCTCGCCGGCGTGAAAAGCGGTGAATGCTTGCGGGTCATTGCAACAGACCCAGGGGCTGAACAAGACTTCATAGCCTATGCGGAATCAGGGAACTTTATTCTGCAGTCTATCGAAAAAACCAACGGCAAGTTGCTGTTTTTAATAGAAAAGAAATGATCCGTAGGGCCATGTAATGGATCAGTTACTCCCTTTTTTATTTGACGAACTCCCGCTTCGAGGCGGGATCGTTCGCTTGCATAGCACTTGGCAAGAAATGCTTCAGCGTCGGGATTATCCCGCCGAGTTAATCGACTTACTCGGTCAAGCACTAGGCGCGGTTGCCCTGATGGGGGCAACCCTTAAAGATCGCAGTATGCTGACTTTACAGATACAAGGGGATGGACCTATCCATTTATTAGTCGCCCAGAGACAGCCTCAGGGTAGATTGCGTGCCTTAGCCCGCTGGCAAGAAATACTGCCGCAAACTACGAATCTATTGTCGCTGGTGGGGACAACATCGCGTCTGGCAATGACTTTGGATGCGGAAGACACCGACCACCGTTACCAAAGCCTCGTTGAAATTAAAGCAGAGGATTTAAGCACTACCTTGGCAGATTATTTTGCCGAATCAGAACAGCTACCCACGGTGATTCGGTTAATTTGCAATCAACAGGAAATTGTCGGCATTTTGCTACAGCAACTTCCTGGTCAGCAGATTGAAGCGTGGCATTCGTTGGCTGACACCGTGTTGTCGATTTCGCCCACCCAGTTCTCCAGCGATCCCGTTGAGTTGTTAGTGCAATTATTTCCCGATGTTCCGATACGCACATTTGCACCTCAAATGCTGCGATTCGGGTGTAATTGTTCTCAAGAGCGATCACAGAAGTTGCTTTTAGGCATAGGGCACGAAGAAATTGCCGCCGTCGTTGCGGAGCAAGGGGCAGTCACCGTGACTTGTGAATTCTGCGGTGCAGACTATTCATTCGATCAAATCGACATCAATCATCTTTTTATGAATTCTGAATAAGGATTAAAACCGTGCACTTTCACATCCTCGGCATTGGCGGCACATTTATGGCGGGCCTTGCATTGCTAGCACGAGAACAGGGACATCAGATCAGCGGCTGCGACCAGGCTATTTATCCTCCCATGAGCGACCAACTCATGAATGCGGGGATCGTTCTCCATGAGGGCTATGACGATAGTCAGCTCGATAACATATCAGCAGATTTTTACATCGTCGGTAACGCCATGCGGCGGGGAATGCCTGTTATAGAACGACTGCTAAACGAGAAACGGCGCTATCTTTCGGGTCCCCAGTGGCTTGCAGATTTCGTGCTGCCGAACCGTACCGTTCTAGCGGTCGCAGGAACCCATGGCAAAACAACGACAACCAGCATTCTGTCGTGGATTCTACAGTTTGCAGAGTTAACCCCCGGATTCTTAATCGGCGGTATCCCCGAAAATTTTGGGGTCTCAGCCCGTCTGGGAAATAGCCCATATTTTGTTCTCGAAGCCGACGAATACGACAGTGCATTCTTCGATAAACGGGCCAAGTTCATTCACTATCAACCTAAATTTTTATTGCTCAATAATCTGGAATTCGATCATGGAGATATTTATTCCAATTTGGCGGCGATTCAAAAACAGTTTCACCACCTAATTCGCACCGTGCCGGCGAATGGCCGAATTATCTACCCCGATGCAGATATTAATCTCGAAACCACCTTGGGCATGGGCTGTTGGACCCCTTTGCAAACGGTCGGCGGTGATTGGCAAGCGACAGATATTGCAGATGGCGGCCAGCAATTCACCGTTCTCCAGAACGGCAAAAAGGTGTCTGAAGTCCATTGGCCGCTTTTAGGAATACACAATATAAACAACGGGTTAGGCGCTATCGCCATGGCTTATGCCGTTGGGGTTACCCCTCAAATTGCCTGCGAGGCTCTGACCTATTTTCGGAATGTGAAACGTCGGTTGGAGTTAAAAGGCATAAAGCGAAATGTTGCCGTTTACGATGATTTTGCCCATCACCCAACAGCTATTAGCGCCACAATTAAAGCGATTAAGTCAGCCACCAAAGGACGGGTGATCGCCGTGTTAGAGCCGCGTTCTAACACCATGAGAATGGGACATTTTCGCCAAGAATTAGGCCCATCGCTGCATGAAGCAGATTATGTCTTCCTATATCAAGCGCCCGATTTGCCGTGGGATTTGCAGACGGTATTAGAAACTCCCGCATCAACAGGCGAAATTAGCAGATCAGTCAATGAACTCATCAACCGAATTTGCCAGACTGTACGACCAGAAGACGCCGTTTTGGTGATGAGTAACGGGAGCTTCGAAGGGATTCACGAACGTCTATTGAGCGCTCTAGGCTCATAAATGCGCACGCCCATTATCCTAGCTTTCACCGGCGCATCTGGTGCGCAGTACGGATTACGACTACTGCAATGTCTATTGCAAAATGGCGAGCAGGTCGAAGTCATTATCTCCAAAGCTGGATTACTCGTCTTAAGCGAAGAAACTCAGCTGCATGTGAGTGCTAATCCACAGAAAACCACCCAAGCACTGCTCGATGCCTGTGGCGGTAATCCGGGACAGCTGCGCGTTTATGGCGCAGAACAGTGGACCGCACCGCCTGCCAGCGGCTCCGCCCGTGGACGCGCCATGGTTGTCTGCCCCTGTAGTATGGGTACGCTCGCAGCCATCGCTTGTGGTTTGAGCGATAACCTCATCGAACGGGCTGCAGATGTCGCAATCAAAGAACAAAGCCAGCTCATCATTGTGCCGCGGGAAGCGCCATTTTCTGCAATTCATCTGGAAAATATGCTCAAGCTGTCTAGGCTAGGCGTAGTTATCATGCCAGCCTGTCCCGGTTTTTATCACCGACCGCAAACTGTTGTAGAACTTGTCGATTTTGTGGTTGCGAGAATTCTCGACCATCTGAAAATCCCCCACCAACTCCTTTCCCGCTGGGGCGAAACTTCCAATGGAGACAATTAGAAAATGCGTCTAGCCATTATCGGTACCGGCTATGTGGGACTTGTGACCGGGGCATGTTTTGCAGAAATGGGCAACCAAGTGATCTGCATTGACCAAGATCAACACAAAATTTCCCAATTAGAACAAGGAATTATGCCCATCTATGAGCCAGGACTGGAGCAGATGGTCAATGCTAACGCGCGAGCGGGACGACTTCTATTCGCCACAAGTCTTCAACAAATTATGGCGACTTCTGAAATCGATGGTTACTTCATCGCCGTGGGAACACCGCCAGGAGAAAATGGGAGCGCTGATTTACGCCATGTGCTCGCAGTAGCTTCTGAAATCGGTGCCCATTTGCAACAGCCAAAGGCGTTAATCGTCAACAAATCGACTGTGCCCGTGGGAACCGCTGCCCAGGTAAATGCTGTTGTCGCGGACGCTCTCGCTCAGCGCGGCATGCAAGTCGAAGTGGCGGTGGTGAGCAATCCCGAATTCTTAAAAGAAGGGGCTGCAATTGAAGATTTTATGCGTCCAGATCGGGTGATTATCGGTGCAGATGTCGATTGGGCGCGTGATCTGATGCAGGAGCTATATGCCCCTTTCAACCGCAGCCACCAGCGGGTGATTTTTATGGGGGTGCGCGATGCCGAGATGACCAAATATGCAGCAAATGCCATGTTGGCCACCAAAATCTCGTTTATGAACGAAATCGCTCGTATCTGCGAAGCCATGACGGTCGATGTGGAAAACGTGCGCATCGGAATCGGCTCAGATTCGCGCATTGGCTATGCCTTTATCTACCCCGGCTGTGGTTATGGCGGCTCATGTTTTCCGAAAGATGTAAAAGCGCTTGTTTATATGGCGCACGAGCATCAATTAGAACCCACCGTGTTAGAAGCAGTAGAACAGCGCAACGCCGCTCAGAAGCGCCGATTATTTGAAAAAATCACCGCAAGGTTTGGCGCGGATTTACGGGGACTACGCTTCGCTTTATGGGGGTTGGCATTCAAGCCTGGCACCGACGATTTGCGAGAGGCTTCGTCAATTGCCCTGATTGAGCAGTTGATCGCTGCCGGGGCTTCCGTTCGTGCCTACGACCCGGTTGCCATGGAGATCGCCGCTCAGCAGCTACCATCGGATTGGCTGTTATCTGAAAAACTGACCTTTGCCGACCATCAATACGATGCGCTATCGAATGCCGATGCGCTGGTTTTAGTGACAGAGTGGAAGCAGTTCCGACATCCAGATTTTAAGGCCATGAAAAAACTCTTGAAGCGGGCGATTATTTTTGATGGCCGCAATCAATACAGTCCGCGACAAATGCTGCTCGAAGGCTTTGAGTACAGCGGCATTGGGCGCACAAACCAATCTTTTATTCAATAAAATCAGAGGGTTAACTATGGGTCTGTTCGATATGTTTCGCGGTGATAGCGACGAAATGACGCCACACTTGGCTTTCGCCATCTCACTAATTTACATGATGAGTTCCGATGGCCAGATCGACAACGAGGAAGTTGGCCACCTGCTATCTGTGCTCGGCGGTGAATCCCAGGGGGGGACTATTGGCGTTGGAGCAAATAACAAGAAGTTATTAGACCGCGCAATTAAGTATGTAAATAGCCACTCGCCAGATCAGTTTTTGAATGAAGTCAACGGCGATTTTTTGACCGACGCGCAGAAAATGTGCGTGTTGACCAATCTGCTGGACTCTCTTCTCTCCAATGGCACTGCCGATCCCCAGGAACAGGCATTGTTTAATCGATTTATGCAGGAATTTGGGGTTAACGACCAACGATTTGCGCCATTTTTTGAGGTGATCGCTCTAAAAAATGACCGCTCGGTCTTTACGAATAAAGACCATCCGAACAACCAGCCGGGCCACAAAGTGAGTTTGTCTAAGTAGCCAGTTTTCATAATAGACTGGACAGTAACAGCCTGACTTTGTACTGTCCGCTGCCCAAAATTAGCGCCCGTAGCTCAGTTGGATAGAGTGTCAGCCTCCGAAGCTGAAGGTCGTGGGTTCGAGTCCCGCCGGGCGCGTTGAAAACACTCACTTTTCCCCGTGAGTCGATCCCGCGACAGATCCGCCGAAACGACTAAAGAACCGTTGATTTTCAACCCTTTCGCACCCTCACCACCGTGAGATTCGCGCGATGCGACGCTTGAAAATTACCGATTCCTTTGTGGAGGAATTGCCCTTTAGTCGGAAAAAGCCGCTGTATGCGGTCGCCGACTCAGTCGTCCCGCAATTGCGGCTTCATATTCAGAAAACGGCTAAGACCTGGTTCGTCCGATTCAAAAATCGGTGGCGCCTGGTGGGTCGGTGGCCGGTCGTGAGCGCCGACGCCGCCCGGGCCATTGCCCTTTCATACCTCCGAAACACTTCAGGAGACGCCGCCGTGGTGGATGCCGCGCCCGACCTAAACGCCTGTTACGAACGCTACCTTGCCGAACGCACCTTGAGTCCAAAAACGATCGTCTCTGAACGGTCTCTGTGGCGCACGCGCATTGCTCCCGCCCTGGGAAACATCCCCATTGATGCCCTCACCGCCGACGCGGTCGTGGCAGAGAAAAAAAAGTGGGAGGCAAAGACGCGTAATTGCAATTACGCCCTCTCTCTCTTGTCGCGGGTGATCGACTTTGCCGTCGTGGCATGGCCTGACCTCCCGATTAAAAACCCCGTCCCCGTGGTGAAAAAACGCACGGGCACGGCCCGCACCAAGCCGCGACAACAGGTGATCCCGCCCGACCGCATGCCCGCGCTTTGGGCGGCGCTGAACGCCCTCGACCCGCGCAACCGCATCGCCTTCATTTCCTACTTGCTGACGGGGGCGCGGAAATCTGAATTAACGGATGCCACCTGGGACGATCTGGATCTGGAGAAAGGCCGC
>DAIUCA010000002.1:2880-34499 GCA_036846405.1 Candidatus Competibacteraceae bacterium | reverse complement strand
CGGTGATTAAGGTCGGTGCGGCGACGGAAGTCGAAATGAAGGAAAAGAAAGCCCGCGTGGAAGACGCCTTACACGCAACCCGCGCGGCGGTGGAAGAAGGCATTCTGCCCGGCGGCGGTTTGGCGCTGATTCGCACGGTAGATGCGCTGGAAGGGCTGAAGGGCAGTAATGCAGAACAGGATGCAGGCATTCGCATTCTCAAGCGGGCGATTGAAGAGCCGTTGCGTCAAATCGTGCTGAATGCCGGCGAAGAGCCGTCGGTGGTGTTGAACAAGGTGCGCGAAGGTACGGGCAACTACGGGTACAACGCGGCGACGGGCGAGTACGGCGACATGGTGGCCATGGGGATTCTCGATCCCACCAAGGTGACCCGTTCGGCGTTGCAGAACGCGTCCTCCGTGGCCGGGCTGTTGTTGACCACCGAAGCGATGGTGGCGGAAAAAGTGAAGAAAGACGGCAAATCCAGCAGCGCCGATATGGATATGTAATCGACGCCTCAACGGCCTCGACGAAACAGCGGAACCTTCGGGTTCCGCTTTTTTTTTGGCACTGCCGCAGGGTTCTGAACCTGAAAAACGGCATTGGCTTTGCTTCTCTTGTCGGCGAGGGATAGGGGTTGCTACAACCTGTTTTGCAAGGGTTACTTGCTAAAAAACCGTTATAAATCAACGAGTTAACCAGGGGATAAGTCATGACCGCGCTGATTGCATCCAGTGACCTCACGGTGTTTTTTCACGAACAAATCCAACAAGCGATTACCCATCAGAAGGTCCGCACCGATGCGGCCACGAGCCATTATCTGACGCGATTACTCACGGTGTTTTCGCGCAGCGATTCTCTGTTTGAGCACACCCAAAACGGGGTGGAACTGCGGCCCCTGGCGATGCACTACGCCGAGGCGCTGGAGGCGCCCAATGAGGAGGTGCGCAACCAGAATCTGCAACGCCTGGGCGATGTGGCCCTCTTTGTGAGCGGCGTGTTTCCCGATGCGCTTAATCGCCAATGTGTCGATGTGGATTACTACATCGCCATGGGCGGCAATGCCTACGGGAGTTTGTCGGCACTGCACCACCAGTCCACCCGCTGGCGTACGCGTGCCGATATTTTTCAGGCCCTCGCCGCGCAGTTTCGGCAGTTTGTAGATGTGTTGAACGAAGTCTGTGAGCGGGCGTATTTCACCAATAACCACGACGTGATGCGGCTGTACGAGAAATGGCAGCGCACAGGGAGTGCGCGGCTCGCGGGGCAACTGCGGCAGTTGGGGATTGAACCGATTGCCGCGACGACCAAGCCCTTATCCCTGCGCCAGACCTACCACTAGGCTTGGTGGGCGAGGGCGGCGTAGAGCAGCATGATGTGACGGGTGTTGGCGGCTAAGTCGCCCCGTCCTACCCGCGATTGGGAACGCAGATGGAGTTCGCTGCCTTGGCCGTTGGGAATAATTTTCACGGTGAAATCGTCGCGAAAGCGCATTAACGGCGTCTCGATGACGGCGCGGAGCTGGTAAGTCAGCGGGTCGCGCTCGACCACTTCCCAGCCCAAGCTCGTTAATGCCTGTTCCACCTTGGCGAACAGGTGGGCGGGCGCCAGGGTGTAGCGCCGTAACTCCAATTCCGGAAAGGGATGATTCAGACGGGTTTCGGCGACATTGGTGGTCAAATACACATTCAGACGGGGCCAAAACCCCGGTGGCTCTTGGATCGGCGGCTGGTTCAGATACAACCCACCAATGAGTAAGCAACCCGCCAACGCGACGAGAAAAACTAGGGTATTGATCAATAACAGGGCCGGCGTGGACATGAGAAACACTCAACAGTGAGGAAAATCGCTTCGATTGACCGTCGCCGTCGCCCTGGGGTTTGCCCTCGTGAGACTAATGGGCGTGCGGCATCGGCATCGCTGCGGACGGGCCGCGCTTCACGGGAATCTCAAAGGTCAACTCGCCGGCCTTCTCGAAATGCAGGGTTAAGAAGAAGGAATCGTCGGTTTTCAGCGGTTCCACCAGGTCGATGAGCATGATGTGCAGCCCACCGGGACGCAGCACCGCCGGTTCGCCGGGGTTCACGTCGATGCCGCTGATTTCCCGCATTTTCATGACGCCATCCTCGAGCAGATGGGTATGTAGCTCGATGGTTTGTGCCACCTCGCCGCTCGCTTTTACCAGGCGATCTGCGGCCAATCCGGTGATCGTCATGTACGCCGCGCTGACCTTGCCGCCCGGCGGCGTCTCCCGCGCCCACGCATTCTCCACCGTAATCGGCGCGTTCACCGCCGCCTGGTCGTGACTGTGATCGTGGTCATGGTCATGGCTGTGATCGTGGCCTTCGTGGGCTTGCGCTAACGCGAGGGGTGCAAGCAACAGAAGCGCAAAAAATTGCGAAATGCGCATGGAATAGTCTCCAGTTGAAGGTGAAAAGGCGGGGTTCAGACCGCATTTTGTGGGCGGTGACCCTGCGACCGATTGTCGCAGTGGGTAGGCGCAGGGCCTACCCCTGCGTCTTACCGCCCTTGGGCAAAGAATCCTTGGGAGGCTTCGTAAAACCGTCGAAGCGCCATGAAATCCTTCGTCACCGTGGGCGGGTCGTGAGGCGGCGACATGACGGCGGCCAGTTGGCCCTCGGGGTTCAGAATCATCACCGTCGCCGAGTGATCCACCAGGTAATAACTCTTGCCCGGTTCGGGTTCGTTAATTCGATACACCGCGCCCACCGATTGGGCTAAACGGTCGATTTCTGCCCGATCGCCCGTCGCCGCCGCGAAGGTGGGATTGAAATACCCGACAAATTCGTGGAGCCGCGCCGGGGTATCGCGGGCGGGATCGACGGAAATAAACCGA
The DNA here is from genome assembly GCA_036846405.1 of Candidatus Competibacteraceae bacterium. GTDB lineage: Bacteria > Pseudomonadota > Gammaproteobacteria > Competibacterales > Competibacteraceae > DAIUCA01. The sequence goes on along the minus strand of DAIUCA010000002.1, from coordinate 31,663 downwards.
AACCCCACATTGGTAACCCCTTGTTCAGCCAAGGCTTTTTGCACTTTGGAGAACTCCAGCAGGGCCATGGGGCAGATGTCCGGACAGAAGGTGTAGCCAAAGAACAGAAATTGCCATTGGCCCCGCAGGCTATCGGGAGTGAACGGCTGGCCGTCGTCGCCGGTTAAGACAAACTCGGGGAGCGGTTTAGGCGGTTGCAGAATAAAACCGCCGATGTCTGGGGCCGTGGGGCGCGGCAGAAATAGCGCCACCGCCACGCCGAGCAGCAAGGCGGTGAACGAGAGCAAGACAAGTCGTTGCGTCATGGGTGAACCAGTAGAAGGTCGGGTTAGGGCAGGGGTTTGGCGGCGAATTTAGCCACTAAATCCAGCACCTGGCCGCGCCGTTTGACGGTGAGCGGTAGCCAGGTGCCCGGGGCTTGGCGCCGTACCAGCGCCTGCAATTCTGTGGCTTGTCGAATGTCGAGGCCCGCCGCTTGGGCGATCACATCGTCGGTTTGCAGGCCGGCGGCGGCGGCCACACTGTCGCTCACCACGGTTTGCACTAACACGCCGTCGGCGCCGTCCGCGACCTGTACCCCCAAGCGCAGCGGTTCGCCGTCGGCTTCGGCGAGCACTTGGTGGTCATCTAATAAAAACACCGCATCGGCCAGACCCGGCACCACCTGTTCGCAGTCGCTCACCGGGACCGGCAACAGGGTCGCGCCGTCTAACACGCCCAAATCTAAAAGCTGTTGGCCAACGCCGTGACCAAATTGGGCGTGGAAGCGGCCCACCAACCCCACGGCGAGGGCGTTGTTGTGGGCACGACGGGCCTGAATCAATCCCTCGGCAAAGGCCCGATCCCAGGTGAGTTGCGCTTCGACAAAGCGATCAAACGCCGCCTCGTCTTGTTGATGATCGGGATTTTTGTGGCCAAACACCTGGGCCAATTCGGCGCGATAGGCAGGGGTGGCCGGCAGCAGATCGCCAAGCCCTTCCCGCCGTTCCATCGGCACCTTGGCCCAGCCCACGCGGGCGACTTCGCTAATCAAATCGCGATCCACGTTGAGGGCGACTAGGGGCAAGCGATGCATTTGGGCAAAGCGCAAAATCGGCAAATACAGCTCCGTATCGAAGCCCCAATGCTCTTGCCAGCGGCTTTCGGCCAAAAACGCCACTTCATCCAATTCGCCACGGCTGAAGCGATCCAGCACCGGCTGCACGCTGCGGGGCAGCATTTCTAGGCCAATGACCAGGTTCGGCTGGTGGGCGTACAGCCCGGCGAGGGTGTGGAGCTGCCATCGGTGGTGGCTCGCCTGGTCGTGTTGTTCGCCCAGCAGCACCACGGCGCGGCGCGCCATGGCGGTGAACAACGGCGCGGCGTCTCGCGGAATTTGCAGCGTGGGATCAAACCAACGCCCCGCACTGGTGGCACAGCTTTGGGCGTGGGCAACCCCAAACAGCAGCGGCAACAAACACAGCAGGTGAACGGCAAGAACAGTCAATCGGCGCATGGGCAGCGGCATTCCTGGGTGGAGTTAATGGGCAACGCCCTCGTTCGACCGTCCAAAACGCAAATGACGCTTCGATTGAAGCGCCATTTACCGAGTGGACATCCCCGCGATTTTTTGATTGAGATCAACGGGTTAGGCCGCAAAAACGGGCGACAGCGGCTAGGGGGCAGGCGCCGTAAATGCAGGACTCCAGGCGTAATTCGGCCATTGATCCCACGCGAGGCCCAAGCTACCCAAGAGCGGCAATTGCAACTGGTCTCGATGGCACAGGGGGCGATTGGCGGCAGTTTCTGCGGCCACAAAGGCCGCAAACCGCCGAGCCGCGCTGTAGGTTTCCACCACGGTGACGCCTGCCCGTTCAAAGGACCACAACACGGCCTCTTCCAAGGTGGTCATGGCTTTTAAGCGCCACAAACTGGCGTCTCGTTGGGTGTCGAGGCGCAGATAACCGGCAATCCGCAGCAGCAGCGATTCCCCTTCCGCCTCCTGTAACCACGCCACCACCGCCCGACTCAACTGCACGCCGCTCACCAGCGGGCTGCGATCCCCCTGCCCCGCCAGCCATAGGGGCTGGTCGGCCACGGCCATCAGGGTGTTCCACCGCAAATTTAGGGTCTTGAACCACAGGTGTTCTGGATGCACCAGGGCCACCGCCAGGGCCTTTTCCGGGGGAACGGGGTAAATCTGCGGCGCAAAGCCCGCGCATTCCACCACCAGCGGCAGCACTTCGTAGAGGTCGCCGCTGGAGTGCCAACCCAATTTGGTGATTGCCGCCACAAAGGCCGCCTGTTGGGGATGGCGTTGGCTGCTGAACAGGGGGAGGGCGGGGTTCCAGAGCCGTGGGCCGGGACGATTGGCCCGGTCTGCCTGGAACAGGGTCACCAGAGGCCGCACGGCGCCGCCGTTGTAAGCCAGCTCCAAATGGGTGAACACCGCGTGGGCCACGTCGTCCGGGTGATGGAGATGGCGCACGTCGCGCACGGCCACATCGGGCCAAAAGGGCCGTTCAAAGGCGTTGCGGCTTTGACGCCAGGCGATACGCACCCCGTACGCCAGCTCTTCGGGGGTGGGTTGATAGCCACTTTCCGTCAAAAGCTGGGGTTGCACCTCGTCCCAACGGGCGCTAAACGCGGTCGGCACGCGGTTTTCGACGAAAAATCGCTGTAAAAACCCCTCGGTTTCTTCCCTGGGCGTACCGACGGCGGTGACCAGGTTGGGAGTCGACGGCCCCGGCAGCAGGGTTGGGCAGGGCAGTGGGCGCAGGGGCGGCAGCGGCAGATCCGTGAGCGGCTGGCTGGCGGTTTCCAGGCGCACGATCTGCACTTGAACCGATGGCACCTGGGCGACCGCTTGGAGACCGGTGTCGGTGAGCGCCGACGGGCCGCACACCACCAGCTCCGCATCGGGCTGGCGACTGAGATGACCGACGATTTCGATGGGCGTGAGGGTGTATTCGGTGCTGTCGTGGAAATGCAGCTCGATGAAATGCAGCGACGCCAGCTGCTTGAGTTCCGGCAGCCAGGCCGCGCGGGCCAGGGCGGCGCTGTAAATCACCGTGGTGGGCCGCAGCGGCTGACTGCGCACCGTCGCGATGGCCACCACCGCGCCCGCATCGCCCACCAAATACACCAGGGGACGGCCATTTTGCAGGTCAATCGGTTTCCCCAGGGGCGGCGACACCCGCACCAAACTGCCTTCGGGCGCTTGGTAAAACCAATGGGATAACGGGTCATCCTGTTCGCGGGTCACGGCGATGTCGTAGCGATCCGCCGCCCGTGGATTCACCACCCAATAGCGTCGGGCGACCCACGCGCCGTCGCACAGGGCTTCCACCTGCACCTGCTGGCCGGCCTGGGTGGGGGTGAGCATGCCGCCCAACGGGGCGAGGCTCACCAACAGCTGGTGGTCGTCGAGGGAGCGGGTGGACAGCCGACAGAGGGTGTAATCCTCGCGGCCAATCAACAGGGCCAAGGGCCCCATGCAGCCGCTACACACGGTGCCAGCGCCGGTCACGTGGCCCACGGCTTCCGCCGTGTGGGCGCCCATGCTGATGGCGGCGCGCACGGCGCCCACGGTGGTGCCCAAGCAATGGCATACCCGCTCGTCGTCCCGCCCAAATGACGGCGGCGGCGCGAGTAAACAGGTGCCCCGGGTCTCGAAGGCGATGCGCCGCCAGGGTTCGAGGGGCCGACCGTCCAACAGCCAACCGGCCATGACGCTCAAATCGGGCCATTCCGTCGGGGCAGTGATGCCGACGATCACCTGGCGATGCAGGCGCAGTTCCACCTGGCCGTCGGGGCTGCGGAGCGTTTGGCTGGGTTCGGCGTCGGTGATGCTGAGATCGGTGACCGCCTGGCGCAGAAGTCGGCGGGCGGCAGCGCGGCGGTCGTCGGGGAGCCGAAACGCGCACACCACACAGGGTTCCCCTTCCCAATAACCGCTGTGGCGCACCACGAGTCCCCGCTGGGGCAGGCGATACACCGCCTTTAAGGTCTCGGTGAGGGCGGCTAAATCGGGCAATTGGGCTAGGGCCTGGCGAAACGCCTCGGCCGGAATCCCCAACACCTCGACGCTGCCACTCGCCACCACGCTCGCGGCGCGGCTTTGGTTCTCTAACACCGCCAATTCGCCCACTAACTCGCCCGCGCCCAGGCGACTGAGCGTGGTCGGCTGGCCCTGGTCGTTCGGGCGCTGCACCAACAACACCCCCCGCAGCACCACGTACGCGGCATCGGCGGGGTCGCCTTCCGCAAAGAGCCGCTCGTTATCCCGCAGGTGGCGCACGATTAAGCCTTCGTGGGTGGGCAACGCATCCGTGAGCGCCGACAGCAAATTCGACTGGCGCGCGAGACGTCCCAGGGCTTGGCGCCGACCTTCCGCATCCAACAGCGCCGCCAACTGGGGTTGACGCCCGAGCAGTTGGCGGAAGGCGGCGGCGGGAATCGTCCACACCTGGGACTCTTCCACGGCGATGACCGTGGCGTTGCGCTGGGAACGGCCCGGCAACAGGGCCTGTTCGCCAAACAGCGTGCCAGCTTCTAGGCGGGCGACGACGCGCGGTAGACCGGCGCTGTCCCGCACCTGCACCTGCAACAGGCCACGGGCCACGATGTAAGCCGCTTCCGCCTGATCGCCTTCGCGGATGACGACGGTGCCCGGCGGGGTGAGCCGCAGGGACGCGGTGGCGACGAGATGCGCGGCGTCGTCTTCGGAAAGTTTCAGCGCGGTCGCAAACAGAGCGGCCGCAGAATCGAGGGCAGTCATAGGGACTCCTGGGTTGTTCTAAAACAAGGGCGACAACTCGCCTAAGAGTAGGCGGTCATCCCCGGCGTTGCGATAACGACCGCGCCGCTTACTTTTTCCGCAGCTTGACGACTTCATGGAGCAGCCCGTCAAGGCCGCCAAATACCGACAAATGCTCGACCTTTTCGGCGAGCTTTTCTAACGACTCCAATTCCTTCAGCCGCAACGCCACCGGATTTTCTTCCATCACCCGCGCCGTATTGAGCAGCGACCGGGTGGCGGCGGTTTCTTCGCGGCGGCGGATGTTGTTGGCCAGCGCCGTTTTCTCCGCCGCCACCACGCTGCGGAGCAAATCCCGAATCTCGCCGGGCAAAATCAGGTCTTTCACGCCCACGCTGTCGATACACAGGCCCACGTCTGCGGTCTTCGCCGTCATGTATTCCATGACCTGCTGGTCGATGGCGGTTTTGTCTTCCAGCAGTTGATCGAGGGTTTTGGTGCCAATGGCGCCGCGCAGCCCAAATTGCAGCTCGCGGTACAGCATCTGGGCCACATTCGCCACCCGCGCCCGCAGCTTCAGCGGTTCGGTCACGCGGTACACGCAGGTCAAATTGGCCCGCAACTCCAGCTTGTCCCGCGTCAACAGCTCCTGGCCGTTCACTTCTAACTGTTGATTGCGCAGATCAAACAGCTCGATTTGCGTGCGCGGATGCACGTTCCAAAACGCATGCAGCCCCGGTTCAAGGGATTCCACCGCCTGGCCGTCCACCACCCGCAGGGCCACGTGGTGGTCGGGCACGATCCGATGGAGCACCGCCGCGTTCACCTGGGCGATCACGTCCGCCGCCGGGGCGTTGAGCAGCCGCTGGGTCGTGGCGGCGTCGATGGCAAAGGGCGGCGACAGCTCAAAATAATCCGTCGTCACGGTCACGATGCCTCGGGCAAACAGTTGAATCTGGTTGGGCAACATCACCTGCTGCAACCGCCCGTTAAAGCGCACCAAAGCCACCTGTTGTGGCCCGGTTTCCACGATGACAAAGCGCCGAGTCATTTCATCCCGATGGGCGTTCAACAGGTAATCGCGGAGCGGATGGGTGAACTGGGGCGGACTGAGCGGAAAAGTTTGCAGCCGTAAGGATTTTTGCGGGTCGAAAAAGTATTTGACGCTGGGATCGACAAATCCTTGAAATTCCTCAAATTTGAACAGTAAACCGAATTCGTGGCGACGAACTTGAAAGCGACGCAGCATGGGGAACCTCGCAAGGCGGGTAATGAGCGGACAAAAAAGCCGCCGGCGCGGCGCGATGGGGAATCGTCGATGGAGCGAAGGCGACGCGGCGTTAACGTTCAACGCGTGAGTGACATTTGCCCGATGAGCGACCCATTCACCGCGACAAAGCGCCGGCGGTTGCGACCCGAAAGCCGCGGGGTAGAGCGACCGGGGAGCGGGTGATGAGCCAGCGGGAAGGACTCGAACCTTCTTGCCCTGCGGGTAAGGCAGGACGTTCCAGGGTGAGAAGCGTTGCAGCGCAAGCATTTTCCGTGGGGCAGACGCGATAGGCCTTCCCGGTATACGCACACCGCACGCGGGGCGCACCGGCTTGGAACTCACGAGCCAAGACCGCGAGGAGCGGCACATCGACATCTGTTCCATGGAAAATAAGGAATTTTTACGACAGTTTGAAGACATTCCCGCCGCCCAAGGCATTCCCCGTTTCTGGGACTTGCGACTAGGCTTGGCGGCTTTTCCGCCCCTTGGAGACTCGTTATGAAAACCAGCCAATTTCCCCTATTTACCCTGCGAGAAGTGCCGTCCGACGCGGAAGTCATTAGCCACCAATGGATGCTGCGCACCGGGATGATTCGCAAGCTCGCAGCGGGGATTTATACCTGGCTGCCCTTGGGGTTAAGGACTTTGAACAAAATCGCCCAGATCGTGCGGGAAGAAATGAACCGGGCGGGGGCGTTGGAAATTCTCATGCCGGCGGTACAGCCGGCGGAATTGTGGCAAGAATCGGGGCGTTGGGGATTGTATGGACCGGAATTACTGCGCCTGAAAGACCGCCATCAACGGGAATTTTGCATCGGGCCAACCCACGAGGAGGTCATTACCGACCTGGTTCGCCAGAATATCCGCAGTTACAAGCAGTTGCCGGTGAATTTTTACCAAATTCAGACCAAATTCCGCGACGAGGTGCGCCCGCGCTTTGGCGTCATGCGCGGGCGGGAATTTATCATGAAAGACGCCTATTCCTTCGATGCGGACGAAGCAGGAATGCAGGCGAGTTATGACGCCATGTACACGGCGTACTGCCAGATTTTTACGCGTCTAGGTCTGGATTTTCGGGCGGTGTCAGCAGATTCCGGCGCCATTGGCGGCAATCGCTCTCAAGAGTTCCAAGTCCTGGCAGAGGCGGGCGAAGATGTAATTGCCTTTACCGACAAGGGATATGCAGCGAATCGGGAATTGGTGCCCCTGTTGCCGATGCCGCGGGCAGCGGCGACGCAGACGGCGGCAGAAGTCGCCACGCCGCGCGTCCATACCATCGAAGAACTTTGCCAATCTCTCCACATCACGGCAGACCGCACGATTAAAACGCTCATTGTGGCGGGTAAGGAAACACCGGCGGTGGCGCTTTGCCTGCGCGGCGATCATGAACTCAATGCGGTGAAGGCGGAAAAGCATCCCCTTGTCGCGGTGCCGCTGCGATTCCTGACCGGGGAAGAAATCAAGGCGATTACGGGAATCGACTTGGGCAGCCTGGGCCCCAACCTGCCGAATGTGCCGACGATCGTGGATTACGCGGCGGCGGCGGTGGGCGATTTCTGCTGTGGTGCCAATAAAAACGGCATTCACCTTACCGGTATGAATTGGGGCCGCGATACCCCGGAGCCGGCGGTGGCAGATTTGCGGTTTGCGGTGGCGGGGGATCTCGGCCCCGACGGCGATGCCTTACACATGGCCCGAGGAATCGAAGTGGGCCATATTTTCCAACTGGGCGACAAGTACAGCCAAGCCTTAAAACTCACGGTGCTCGACGACCAGGGGCGGGATCGGGTAGTGCAAATGGGCTGTTATGGCGTCGGCGTGTCGCGCATTGCGGCGGCAGCGATCGAACAGCACCACGACGGTAAGGGAATTCGCTGGCCGGTAGGGATTGCGCCGTTTCACATCGGTTTAGTGCCGATTAACTTCTACAAATCGTACCGTTTGCGCGAACAGGCCGAATCGCTGTATGCCGAATTGACTGCGGCGGGATACGAAGTGTTGTTGGACGATCGGGACGCCCGTTTGGGGGTAATGCTGACCGACATGGAAATGATCGGCTTACCCGTCCGACTGGTACTCAGCGACAAACACTTGGATGCGGATCAAATCGAAATTCAAGGTCGTTGCGAGGAGAAAAGCCGTGTGATTCCACGGGCGGCGCTGCGCGAAACCTTGGCACAGTATTTAGGAGATCCCGTCTAAAAAGCGGAAATCTAGGGATTTGATAAAATAAAACGGGTTTTACTTACTCGCCTTGCTGATCCTGACCGATGCGACTCGGGGTCGGCCCGGCCTGTTGGCGGTATTTGGCGTCGGATCGCTGGTGATACGGCCTAGCACAGGGGCCGGTCATCATTTCAAAGTTAATCGCACAGATCGTCATACCGGGGCGGAGCGCCAGGGGCAGCTTACCGCTGTTAAAACATTCCAACACGATCACCCCGCGCCAACCGGGATCGATGCGATGGGCCGTGGCGTGCACCATGAGTCCTAAGCGGGCCAAACTCGATCGGCCATCCAACCAGCCCACCAAATCATCCGGTAATTCGATGTGTTCCACCGTCATGGCCAAGGCCAATTCGCCGGGATGGAGAAAAAAGCAATCCTGTTCGGTAAGGACAATCTCCCGTCCCATGACCGTTTCAATAGCCTGTTCCACGGTATTGCGCGGCCCGCTGACATCGATAAAACCCGCTGTGTGGTCGTTATGAAACACCTGGAAGCGATTTCCCAGGCGTAAATCGACGGAAATGCCCGTAATGCGGGCCATATCGGGGCGGGGATCAATGCGAATGCGACCGCTATCGAGGGCAAGTTCAATATCGCGGTCGCATAGGCGCATTTTCCTTACTCTACTGGCCTAAGAGCTTATTCAGCGCGTCGCGCACGCTTTTCTCGTCGGCGGCGGCTAATTTTCCGAGTACACCGCGAATCACGCGATTATCCAGAGTAAACAGCTTAAAACGGACTTTAGAGGCTACCGGTAGGCCGGCAGAACCCAAATCGGTAATTTCGCAGTCCAGGGGCCAAGTGCTGTTTTCTGCCGCGGTCGAGGTAATGATCGCGAGCACGCTATGACCAGCGGGGCGGTTAAAATGGGCGCTATCCGACAGGACAATGGCCGGTCGATTTTTAGTCGCGTTGCGGTCGTTAAAAGGAAACGGCACGCGGACGATGGAAAAACGCTCAAAGGTCACGATAGGCCTCCTCATCAGCTTGGCTTTTCCACTCAGTAAAACTGGTTTCAAGCGCTTTCAAATATTCCAAATCCGTCGGTTGGAAACGGCGCAGGGTCACATTCCCTTGCTCGTCTACCTCGAAGGAAATTTTGTCACCTGCCCCCAGCCCGAGGGCATTGCGCACCTCTTGGGGGATGGTCGTTTGGCCTTTGGCCGTGATTTTGGATGTGTACAGCACGTACGACTCCTGTGGTAATGTCATTACTCGTCCAATTTAGAGCGATTTTTAGGAATCGGCAAGCCTAAAATGCAAAAATGCCGCTTAAGGCGGCATTCATTGAAAAACCTAAAAAGCGGGCTTTAGTTGTTTTGGATGACAATTTTGGGAAAACGCCCCGAATAGCTCTTGGCGCGTAACGATAATTTCGCTGCAATCCGCCGCGCAGTTTGTCGGTAAATCAAGGAAATGTCGCTGTTGGGATTGTCCGCCACACTCGGTTTACCCGCATCCGTGAGTTGGCGAATAGACAGGTCGAGCGGTAATTTGCCCAGCAATTCCGTACCGTACGCCGTTGCCATGGCTTCACCGCCGCCTTCTCCAAAAATCGCTGCCTGGTGACCGCATTGGGGACAGCAATAAATACTCATGTTTTCCACAATCCCTAGTACGGGAATATGGACTTTTTCAAACATTTTGAGGCCTTTCTTGGCGTCAATGAGGGCAATGTCTTGGGGCGTGGTGACGATAATGGCGCCAGAAACGGGAATTCGCTGGGAAAGGGTGAGTTGGATGTCGCCCGTTCCTGGCGGTAAGTCGATAATGAGGTAATCCAAGTCGTCCCAACGGGTGTCATTAATGAGTTGGGTAAGGGCTTGGGTCGCCACTGGGCCGCGCCACACCATGGGCTGGTCATCGCCTTCCAGTAAGTAGCCAATGGACATGGACTGTAAACCGTGATTCATCACCGGAATCAGGGATTTGCCGTCCAATGTCTCCGGTCGGGCGTTCGGTACGCCGAGCATCATCGGTTGACTCGGTCCGTAAATGTCCGCATCTAAAATCCCGACGCGGGCGCCGTCGGCCATCAACGCCAAGGCCAAATTCACCGAGGTGGTGGATTTTCCCACGCCACCCTTACCTGACGCGACGGCAATGATGTTTTTGACGCCGGGCAAAGGTTTTAAGCCGGGTTGGACTTCATGGGTGGTAATGCGGGTGTTGATGGTAATGTCAATTTGCGATACCGGCAGTTCTTTGCGCAGCATTTCCCGTAAGGAATCCACCAGGGTGGTTACGTGATCGCCACAGGGAAAGCCCAATTCGAGTTGCATCGACAGGCGGTCGCCGACAATCTTCAAATCCTTAATCGCCTTGGCTTCGAGGAGATCGCTTTGTAGGTAAGGATCGCGGTATTGCACGATGATCTGGTTCACAGTCGCCAAATCGAGGGATGTCATGAAGGAATCTCCGGGGGTTGTGGGACGCATCGCGGCAGAGCCGGGCGCAAAAGTCGGTATGGACTGAATAATTTAGACCGACGCCGTAAATTACTCCGTTTCCTGCTTTCGCCAAAAACCCTATGAATCGCACCATTTTAGTGACTAGCGCCTTACCCTACGCCAACGGCCCCATTCATTTGGGCCATTTGGTCGAGTACATCCAGACCGATATTTGGGTGCGGTTTCAGAAGTTGCGGCAGCACCAATGCTTTTATGTGTGCGCCGACGATGCCCACGGCACGCCCATTATGTTGCGAGCGCAACAGGAAAAAATTGCCCCAGAAGCCCTGATTTCCCGCATGTATGCGGAGCATTTGGCCGATTTTCGCGCCTTTGGCATCGACTTCGATAACTACTATTCGACCCACTCGCCGGAAAATCGCCAGTTTGCGGAACTGATCTACAGTCGCCTGTCGGCGAAGGGCCACATCGTGCAACGGACCATTCAGCAAGCCTTTGACCCAGAAGCCGAAATTTTCCTGCCCGACCGTTTTATTAAAGGCCAATGCCCCCGCTGCGGCGCGGCCGACCAGTACGGCGACTCTTGCGAGGTTTGCGGCGCGACCTACAACTCCACGGAACTCGTGAATCCCTATTCGGCGATTTCGGGCGCCACGCCGGTGGCGCGGGATTCCCTGCAATACTTTTTCCGATTAAGCGATTTTAGCGACACCTTAAAATCCTGGATCAATAGCGGCGCGGTGCAGCCCGAAATTGCCAATAAATTGGCCGAGTTATTTGAAGAGGGATTAGCCGATTGGGATATTTCGCGCAATGCGCCCTATTGGGGTTTTGAGATTCCCAATGCGCCGGGCAAATATTTTTACGTTTGGCTCGATGCCCCTATTGGCTACATGGCGAGTTTTGCCCATTTGTGCGCCCGCAGTGGCCTTAATTTCGATGCCTTTTGGCAGCCCAACAGCACCGCCGAGCTTTATCATTTTATTGGCAAAGACATTGCGCGGTTTCACACGCTCTTTTGGCCCGCGGTATTACACGGCGCGGATTTTCGACTGCCCACCGCCGTATTTTGCCACGGCTTTCTCACCATCGACGGCCAGAAAATGTCCAAATCCCGTGGGACCTTTATTAAAGCCCGCACCTATTTAGACCATTTGCCGCCCGAACCCCTACGCTATTACTTCGCCGCCAAACTCAACGGCGGCATCGACGATATCGACTTGAATTTGAACGACTTTCAGCAACGGGTGAATAGCGATCTCGTGGGCAAATTCGTGAATATCGCCAGCCGCTGCGCGAGTTTTATTACCCGCCAATTTGATGGCGAATTAGCCAGCGAATTAGACCAACCCGATTTTTATAACCAGTGGCTCGCGGCGGGGGATGGATTACCCGAATTATTTGAGAAACGGGATTTTGCCGGTGCCATGCGCGAAGTCATGGCATTAGCGGCCAGCGCGAATCAATACATTGCGGAACGCGCCCCTTGGAATTTGGCAAAAAATCCCGACACCGCATTAGCAGCCCAGCAGGTATGTACTACGGGTATTAATTTATTTCGCGTATTAGCCATTTATTTGAAATCCGTATTGCCGCAATTAGTCGCCCAAGCGGAAAACTTTTTGCAAATTGCGCCGCTGTTTTGGCGCGATCGCCATGACCGCCTTTTGGGACACCGAATTAGCCCCTATGAACCCTTGCTCCAGCGCATTGAAAATACGGCGATTAATCAGTTGCGCACTGCGGAATTAGGCGAAGCGATTACGGCTCATCCCGCAAATGTGAATGCCCAAAAATCGGCGTCCCCAGTTTCAGCCATTGCGCCGCTCAAGCCGCCCATCACGGTAGATGAGTTCGCCAAAATCGATTTGCGCGTCGCTCTTGTGACCCACGCGGAGCTCGTCGAGGGGTCGGATAAATTGCTCAAGCTCACGGTATCTCTGGGAAACGAGCCGCGAACCATTTTTTCGGGCATCCGCGCAGCCTACGAACCCGCCCAGCTCATCGGCCAACACGTGGTGGTTGTGGCCAATTTGGCCCCCCGCAAAATGCGTTTTGGCACTTCTGAAGGGATGGTGATCGCGGCGGATGGCGCGACCGATGCCGAGATTTTTTTACTTCACCCTGCCTCGGGGGCTGTCCCGGGGGCTGTCGTGCGTTGAGGACTACAAATGCTTGAAATGACTCTGATTTTTGCCGCTCTTGGAGCGGTGGCGGGGGTTGCTGCGGGACTGCTTGGCATCGGCGGCGGCGTCATCATCGTGCCGGTGCTGATCTACTTTTCGCCCTACCTGGCCATTGACCCAACCGTCACGGTGCATTTGGCCATCGGCACGAGCCTCGCCACCATCGTCCTCACGGGGCTGTCGTCCGCGTGGAGCCACCACCGGCACGGGGCTGTGCAATGGCCGGTCGTCGTAAGGCTCACCATCGGCATTGTCATTGGGGCGTGGTTGGGTGCCGCCTTTGCTGCCGCGCTGCCCGGCGAGCTGCTGAAACGGGTCTTCGGCGGCCTCTTGCTGGTGCTATCCGTCCAAATGTTCACCCAATGGCAGCCCCACGGCGGCGGTGCGTTGCCGCGATCGCCCCTGGTGCTGCCGACGGCGGGGGTCGGCGTGGGCATCGTGGCCGCGCTGACCGGTATTGGTGGCGGTTTGCTACTTGTGCCGTTGATGCGTTATTGGGGCATTGCCATGAAACAGGCGGTTGCCACGTCTGCCGGCTGCGGCATTCCGGTGGCCTTGTCGGGCACCATCGGCTTCATCGCGACGGGTTGGCAACATCCCCAACTGCCTCCCTGGGCCATGGGTTTTGTGTATTTGCCGGCCTTTTTGGGGATTGCGACGGTGAGCATGTTGGCCGCCCCCCTGGGTGCCAGGTTGGCCCATCAACTGCCTACCCGCTGGCTCAAGCGCATCTTTGCCTTACTTCTGGCCATTGTGGGCTTGGAGTTAAGTCTGAGTTGATGCCCCATTACCCCTCCCAAATAAGAGCCGTTTTCCATGAATCGTCCTGCATTGCTGGCGGGTCTCCGCGAACATTCCCAGCGCCGCGTCCTCGACCGCGAACTCCACGCCCGCCCGTCGGAAGAGGTTCATTCGCCTCTGCGCGCGTCCCATTTGGCCGTGCTGTCCGGGCCGGGCGGCACTCTGGCGGATTGTCGTCAAGTGGCGGAACTGTGCCGTCGCTACAACGCCCCCGAACCCACGGATGACGCCCCGTTTTGGTTTGCCGATTTGGGCGCGATTCGCCTGCGGTGGGAGCGCCACAACGAGTTTTCCACCTTCACGTTTTCGCGCACCGAAACCCAGCCCGATGACCCGTTTGTGGCGCCGCCCATCGCCCTCGTGCCCACGGATTGGCTGCAAAGTTTGAGTGGTGATGTGCTCGTGGCGACCCACGTCATCATCGAAACCAGCGACAAAGGCCCGCCCAACGCCCAAGAGACTGAGCGGTTGTTTGGTACCTCGAACCTGGCGGGTAGCCGCGTGCTCGACGGCACCGCCTGCGTGTGGAGCGATTTTCGGATTCACAACGACGGTTTTGATCGCCTACTCATCCACGATTACGGCTTGACGCCGCGCCAGGCCGGGCGGTTGGTTCAGCACCTGCTCGAAATCGAAAGTTACCGTTCCCTTGCCATGTTGGGATTCATACCCGCAAGGAAACTGGCGTCCCAGCTGGATAAATGGGAAAAACAACTCGCCAGCCTGATTGGTCGCATGGATGCCGTCGCCGACAAGGAAATGAATACGAGTAATGAAAGTCATCAAGCAGAAGAAATCATCGACGAAACGGCGTTATTGTCGGAATTGACCCAATTGGCTGCCGTTGTCGAGAACAGTGTGGCGAGTCATACCTACCGTTTCGCGGCCAGTCGGGCTTACTACGCCCTGGTGACCAAGCGCATTGGCGAAATCCGCGAACAACGGCTGGAGGGATTGCAAACCCTGGAAGGGTTTATGGAACGGCGACTGGCGCCAGCCATGCGCACCATTGAGGCCATGAGCGAGTGGCAGGGACAGCTTTCCCAACGCATCGCCCGCGCCAGCGCCCTGCTGCAAACCCGCGTGGACGTCTCGATGCAACAGCAAAGTCAAGCCCTGTTGGCCTCCATGAATCGCCGAGCCGACTTGCAATTACGCCTGCAAGAAACCGTCGAGGGCCTGTCGGTGGTGGTTTTGAGCTACTACCTGGTGGGTTTAGTGGGCTATGGCGCCAAAGCCTTGAGCAAATTGGGCGTGCCTCTCAATCCAGACGTGGTGACCGGCATCGCCATTCCCCTGGTGGTGGCGCTGCTCGCCTGGCGCATCCATTTGTTCAAAAAACAGCTCGATCACCATTGATTTGATTAAAGATTTTTACGGTGTAGCCCCAAAGATCAAACCGCCTTGTCTTATGCCGTAAATCAAGGTTCTGGCTGAGTGTGGGTTATATGCTTGCGACATCACTGCATTGGCTTTTTACCCGAGTGATTTGCTAGGTTTTCGCATCCGCATTCACCCGCCTGTCGGGGCAACCATTTTTGGGGAAATTGTTATGGCGGAATACGCATTGATATTAGTGAGCACGATTTTGGTGAACAATTTTGTGCTCGTGAAGTTTCTCGGGTTATGCCCGTTTATGGGGGTGTCGAATAAGCTCAGTTCGGCCCTCGGATTAGGGTTAGCAACCGCTTTTGTTTTAACCCTGTCTTCCGTGTCGTCTTATTTAGTCAACACCTTCATTCTGATGCCCTTGGAATTAGAATATTTGCGCACCCTTGCTTTGATTTTATCCATTGCCGTCGTCGTGCAATTCACGGAAATGGTGCTCCACTACACCAGTCCTCTGCTGTATCAAGTGTTGGGGATTTATCTGCCGCTCATCACCACCAACTGCGCTGTCCTCGGCGTAGCACTGCTCAATATCCAGCAAAAACACGATTTATTGGCCTCGGCTATTTACGGCTTAGGCGCCGCCTTGGGATTTACTTTGGTCTTAATTTTATTTGCCGCCATTCGCGAGAAAATTGCCGTCGCCGATGTTCCGATGCCGTTTCGCGGATCTGCCATTGGTTTAATCACCGCCGGGCTAATGTCATTAGCCTTTATGGGATTTTCCGGATTAGTGAGGAATTAACATGTTGGCGATTATTTCTGCCTTACTGGCATTAAGTGGGTTAGCCGCCGTTTTTGGCGTGATTTTGGGATTTGTAGCCGCCCGCTTTGCCGTCGAAGGCGATCCGCTGGTGGATCAAATCGACGCCCTATTGCCGCAAACCCAATGTGGCCAATGCGGCTACCCGGGCTGTCGCCCCTACGCCACGGCCATCGCCAACGACGGTGCGGACATCAACCGCTGCCCGCCAGGCGGCCAAATGACCGTGTTGGCCCTCGCCGACCTGCTGAATCGCGAACCCAAACCGCTCATTGCTGAAGAAAAACCCAAGGCCGTCGCCGTCATCGACGAGCAAACCTGCATTGGTTGCACCCTGTGCGTGCAGGCCTGCCCGGTGGACGCCATCCTCGGCGCCGCCAAGCAAATGCACACGGTGATCGCGAAGGAATGCACCGGCTGCGAACTCTGCCTCGCCCCCTGTCCGGTGGATTGCATCGACATGCGGCCCGTCGCCGTCACCCTCGATTCCTGGAAATGGCCCCAACCCCGCGTGGCAACCGCTTAAATTATGAACGCCATCCCACTCACCACCCCCTTTGGCGGACTGCACCTCGATCCCCACAAGACCGATTCCCTCGGCCAGCCCCTGCGCATCCTCCCCATTCCCGCCCAGTTGGTGGTGCCGCTACAACAAAACATCGGCCAACCCGCTAAACCCGTCGTCAACATGGGAGATTTTGTACAGACGGGACAGGTGATCGCGCGGGCTGATGGCTACATCAGCGCCCCGATTCATGCGCCCAGTTCGGGAATTGTGAGTGCCATCGAACACCACGCGATTCCTCATCCTTCCAACCTCACCGCGCCTTGTATCGCGATTGATACGGATGGCCGCGATGAATGGGTGGCGCCCTTGCCGCCGCTGGCGCTTGATGCTGATCCCGCCGCGATTCAGGCGCGGGCGCGGGACGGCGGCTTGGTGGGTTTGGGCGGCGCGGCGTTTCCCACGGCGGTGAAGCTGGCGGCGAATGCCGTGCCCAATTCGGTGCATCCCCTGGAGCTGTTGATCGTCAACGGCGCCGAGTGCGAGCCGTATATCACCTGCGACGAAATGCTCATGACCACGCGGGCGGCAGAGGTGGTGGTCGGCGTCGCCTTTATGCTGCGGGCCTTGGGTATCGCGCGGGCGCTCATCGGCATTGAGGACAGCAAGCCCGCTGCGATTCGCGCCATGGAAACCGCCGTCGCCGCGGCGGTGCTGCCGCCCGATTTCGCAATCACCGTGGTGGCTGTCCCCACGATTTACCCCACCGGCGGCGAGAAACAACTCATCAAAATCCTTACCGGCCGCGAGGTGCCCAGCGGTAAGTTGCCCGTGGACATCGGGGCGATTTGCCACAACGTGGGCACGGCCTACGCCCTGTTCCAAGCCGCTGTTCACGGTAAACCGTTGATTTCGCGGCTGATTACGCTGACCGGCGACGCGGTAAACCAGCCCCAGGTGGCTGAGGTGCGCTTGGGCACCCGCGTTAGCGACCTGGTGGCGGCTTGCGGCGGTTACACCCCGAATGTGAAACGCTTGTTAGTGGGCGGTCCTATGATGGGATTCGCGCTCCTTACCGATGAGATTCCCATTACCAAGGGAATGAATTGCCTCTTGGCGACGGCGCAACTGGCTCGTCCGCCCCGCGATCCCGACCCGTGCATTCGCTGCGGCCAATGTGTGCAGGTCTGTCCGTCCCATTTGCTGCCCCAGCAACTGTACTGGCACGCCAAAAGTCGGGAATTCGACAAATTATCCGACTATCACCTGTTTGATTGCATCGAATGTGGTTGCTGTGCAGCGGTCTGTCCGAGCCAAATTCCCCTGGTTTCTTACTATCGTTACGCAAAGGGCGAGCTGTGGACGAAGGAAAAAGACAAGCGCAAAGCGGATTTAGCCCGTCAACGCCATGAAAATCGGCAAACCCGCCAAGCGAAGGAACAGGCGGAGAAAGACGCCAAGCAGCGGGAAAAGAAAGCCGCCGTGAAACCCGTGGCGACACATTCTGTGGCGAAAAATCCCGTTCTGAGCGACAAGACGGTAGAAAGTCGGGAAACTCCGAATAATCAAGGAGAGAAAGCCTAAAATGCGTTTCGCCCTACAAGATTCACCCCACATTGATCCGACGGATTCCGTGTCGTGGGTCATGTTGCGGGTGGTGATTGCCTGTTTACCGGGGGTTGCCTTACTGTTCTTACTGTTTGGCTGGGGCATTATCATCCAAATCCTGTGGGTGAGTTTTCTCGCTGTCCTGTTTGAAGCGGCCATGCTGCTGTTGCGCCAGCGTTCCTTGCGGCCCTTGCGCGATAACAGTGCCCTGGTGACCGCCTGGTTGCTCGCCATTTCCTTACCGCCCCTGTTGCCGGCCTGGATTTCGACCATCGCCGTGTTTTCCGCCATCGTCATTGCCAAACAGCTGTACGGCGGTTTGGGCTTTAATCCGTTCAATCCCGCCATGGTGGGCTATGTGATGGTGCTAGTGGCGTTTCCCCAAGCTTTGAGCCAATGGCCCTTACCGACTACCGCTGGCGGCGAATGGGTCACGCTGAACGGCGCAATTAATGCGATTTTCTTTAGCCAACCCGACGGCATTACGGGGGCGACTGTCCTGGATGTGTGGCGCACCGCTACGCGATCGGGGCCAGTAAGCGACGCCTTACTGAGTCAACTGCCCTTTGGCGTCTTGGGTGCGTCGGGCTGGGAATGGGTAAATCTGGCGTTTCTCGCGGGCGGTGTCTGGTTGGTGTGGACCAAAGCCGCCGACTGGCGCATTCCGCTGAGCATTTTGTTGACGCTACTGCTGTTGGCGTCGGTGTTTCACCTGCTCGAACCCCAGCGGTATCCGTCGGCGCTGTTTCATGTGTTCAGTGGGGCGGCGATTTTTGGCGCGTTTTTCATTGCCACCGACCCGGTTTCTGCCAGCACCACGCCCCTGGGACGGGTGATTTTCGGCATCGGCGTGGGGACACTGATTTTTGTCATCCGCAGCTACGGCAGCTATCCGGACGCCGTCGCCTTTGCGGTGCTGCTCATGAATATCACCGCGCCCACCCTGGACATTTACGCCAAACCGCGCGTGTTCGGCACATGACTTCCGTGGTGCAGGCAACCCAGCAGGCGACGGCCTTGTTGGCGGGATTTACGGCGGCGGCGACCCTCGTGTTGGCGGTGGCGTATCAAGTGGCCGCGCCGCAGATCGCCGAAAACGAGCGCGTTGCCCAATTGGCGCTGCTTAACGGCATTGCCGCCGTGGCCTACACCAACGATCCCCTCGCGGAACGGCGCGTCGTGAATGACGACGCGAGTGGCGTGGTGGCGATTTTTCCCCTGCGCCAAGCGGGGGCATGGGGCGGCGCGATTGCCGAAACCGTCGCGGCAGACGGTTACAACGGGGCGATTCGGTTGCTGGTGGGTGTGAATGCGGCGCGGGAAGTTGTCGGGGTGCGCGTGGTCGCTCACCGCGAAACGCCTGGTTTTAGCGACGAGCTGGATTTACGCCGCGCCGATTGGCTGCACCAGTTCGACGGCAAGTCGTTGGGCAATCCAACCGCGGCGCGGTGGAAAGTGCGCAAAGATCAAGGCGACTTCGACCAATTTACCGGGGCGACGATTACGCCCCGCGCCGTGGTGAAAGCCGTGGCGAACACCTTGAAATACCTCGAAAAACATCACGACGAACTCACGGGAGCGGTTACGCCATGAACGAACCGAGTTACGGCGACATCGCCAAAAATGGCCTGTGGGCAAACAACCCCGGGCTGGTGCAACTGTTGGGGCTGTGTCCGCTGCTGGCGGTGACCACCAACGCCATTAATGCCTTTGGCTTGGCTCTAGCGACCATTTTGGTGCTCACCCTAACGAACGGCGTCATCGCCTTGGTGCGGGGTTATCTGCGGCCGGAGATTCGGATCGCCGTGTTTGTGGTGATCATTGCGGGCTGTGTGACGGCGGTGGAACTCGTGATCCGCGCGTTCTTCTTCGAGCTGTACCAGATTCTGGGCATTTTCATTCCGCTCATCGTGACCAACTGCATCGTTATCGGGCGGGCAGAGGCGTTCGCGTCGCGCCACGACGCGCGGCGGGCGCTCTTTGACGGCCTCATGATGGCCTTGGGCTTTGCGGCGGTGCTCGTGGTGTTGGGCAGTCTGCGGGAGCTCGTGGGCCACGGAACCCTGCTGGCGGATGCGCATTTAGTGTTTGGCGAGGGCGCCCGCTCGTGGACGGTTCAGTGGGCGGATTACCCCGGATTTTTGGTCGCTGTGTTGCCGCCCGGGGCTTTTTTTGGACTTGCTGCCCTGATTGCGGCGAAAAACGCCCTTGATCGCTATCTACAGACAGCGGCGACGCGGCCCCCGGCCGTGGCGATTGCCGATGTGCCATCCACCACAAATCCATGATCTCAGGAGATTGCTCATGAGCTTTCAATTCCCCGATTTACCCTACGATTTCAACGCGTTAGAGCCGTATATCGACGCGCAGACCATGGAAATTCACTATGGCAAGCACCATCGCGCCTACTTCGACAAGTTCATGGCGGCGGTCAAAGACACGGCCATGGCCGATGCGCCCCTCGAGTCGATCTTGGCGGAAATTTCTCGCGCCCCGGTGGCGGTGCGCAATAACGGTGGCGGTTTTTACAACCACATCATGTATTGGAACTGCATGACGGCCACGAGCAGCGGTAAGCCCGACGGCGCGTTGGCGGTGGCGATTGACGGCGCGTTCGGCAGCTTCGACGCCTTCAAAGAGAAAATGAGCACAGAAGGCTTGAACCGCTTTGGGTCGGGGTTTGCGTGGCTGATCGTGAAGGACGGTAAGTTAGAAGTGACCTCGACGGCGAACCAAGACAACCCGTTGATGGATGTGGCCCCGTCGATTGGCAAACCGATTTTGGCCCTCGATGTGTGGGAGCACGCCTACTACCTGAAGTATCAGAACAAGCGTCCCGACTACATCGCCAACTGGTGGAATGTGGTGAATTGGGAATTTGTGGCTGCCGAATACCAGAAAGCCGTGGGCTAAATCGTAAGGGCGCCCGTGCTGGGCGCTGCCTGACTCAACCAAAAGCCGATGAAAATCGGCTTTTTTTATGGAGAACCCCGACCATGCCTAACCGCATTCATCCGAAAAAACTCGTCGGTTCCAAGTGGACGGCGGCGGTACCGGTGGACCGAGAACTGCATTTTCTCGTATTGGGCTATGCGGATTTTGATGAGCCGCGCCCGCAGATTCTGAAGGTCGAAGCGGTGTTGACGGGGGCGATTTATCGCGTGCCTTGGCGACAATTGAAGGACGATTCCCGCTGGTTGATGGGGTGGCGGCGGCCACCCGAGGTTGAAGGCGATTAGGTCGTCGGCACCGAGGAGGATTTAGCGGGTTTTTGCAGCAAAAACAGCCCGATGGTGATGGCGATCCCCAGAAGATCGGTGACCCAGCCGCCGCTAATCATGGCGAGCGCGCCGACGAGCAGCAGTAGCCGCATCCACCAGGCGGTGGCGCCGAAGTAATAGCCTTGGACGGCGGCGGCCAGCAGATACACCCCGACAGTGGAGGTAATCGCGACTTGCAGAACGGCGAGGAGGTTGCCTTCCATCAGAATGGCCGGGCTGTAGCAGGCCATGAACGGCACGATGAACGCGGCGAGGCCGAGCTTGAAGGAGGTCACCGAGGTGGCCATGGGATTCGAACCGGCAATAGCGGCGCCCGCGTAGGACGCGAGGGCGACCGGGGGCGTAATGGCCGATACGACGGCGAAATAGAACACGAAGAAGTGGGCGGTGAGCAGCGACAGTCGTTCGGGATTCGCGTTTTCAGCAAAGGTAGGCAGCAGAATTTGGGCAAGTCCGGGGGCGACGACGGCGGCGGCTACGGCGTAAGCGGCGGTGGTGGGCATGCCCATGCCGAGAATGATGGCGATCATCATGGCAAAGAACATGGCGAGTAATAGGCCGATGTCGGCGGAAAAAGCGCCACTGGTGGCGATGCCGAGCAACATGGACGAAAACCGCGATCCCACCCCGGTGAGGGAAATTACGCCGACGATGATGCCGGCACAGGCGCAGACGACGATGATTTGAATCGACATGCGCGCGGCCAATTCGAGGGCGATCAGAATGCCCTTGGGCGTCATTTTGTGGGGGGCAAACCAACTCACCACCATGGCGCCGATGGTGGCGTAGGTGCCGGCGCGGATCACCGAATAGCCGGCGAAGAGGGCCCCCATGAGCATCACGATGGGCAGGAACAGATAGAGCTGGCCCAGGAGTGGCCGCAGTTTGGGGAGCTCGTCCTCGCGCATGCCGCGCATCCCCGTGCGGGCGGCTTCGAGATCGACCATGAAGTAAATCGACACGAAGTAGAGCGTTGCCGGAATGATGGCGGCGATCACCAATTCCGAATACGGAATGCCGGTGACCTCCGCCATGATGAAGGCGCCGGCCCCCATGATGGGCGGCATGATTTGGCCACCGGTGGAGGCGGCAGCTTCGATGGCGCCGGCCGATTGGGGCGCGTAGCCCACGCGCTTCATTAGGGGAATCGTGAGGCTCCCCGTGGCGACCACATTGCCTGCGGAGGTGCCGTTAATCATGCCCATGAGGCCGGACGCGAACACGGCGACCTTCGCGGGCCCCCCGCGAGAACGACCCGCGATGGCAAAGGCAAAATTCACGAAGTAGTCGCCCACCTTGGAGGCTTGCAGAAACGAGGCGAACACGATGAACAGGATGATGTAGGTGCTGGAAACGGCGGTGGTCGCGCCCAAAATGCCGTTGTCGGTGTAGAGGTAGGTGAAGAAACGCTTCCAGTCATAGCCGGTGTGATTCAGAAACCCGGGCAGATAGGGACCGAGGAAGGTGTAGGCCAAAAACACGGTTGTGACGACGACGAGGGCCATACCGGCCACGCGGCGGGTGAGTTCCAAAATGAGCACAACGCCGGCGAGGGCCACATAGGCGTTCTGGAGGTCGGCAAAGGGCGTGCCGGCCCGCATGCGCAGCGCCAAGTGATTCATGCTGAACAGCAGAAACCCCATGACGACTACCGACGCGAGGAGTAGCACCCAATCAGCGCCTGCCACGCGGTCTTTGGGACTGCGTGCCAGCCAACTCAGGATGATCGCTATGCCCACGCCAGCGACGAGGGTGGGGCCGAGGTACGCCAGCAGCCAGGCGGGGGGACGACCGCCCTGGTTGGTGAGCATCCACGCCCAGGCACCGATGACGCACAGCGCGCTGTATCCCACGAGGACGGCGCTGAGTCCGAGGAAACCGCGGGCGGGGGCGGCCAGTGGGGCAGGTGCGTGATCGAGTCGGGCAGCGCTCATGAGGGCGTAACCCAACACCAAGGCCCCCGCCACGTGGAGCAGGCGGAAGGTCCAGGTTTCCATGGGGTAGACGTTGAGGGCGAGTAGGTGAAACAGCACGTACACCACGCCAAAGGCGAAAAACAGGTGCAGTTGCCAGCCACTAAACAGGCGTTCGTTATCGGCAACGGGCTCTTCATCCACGTTGTGGGCAATGAGGGGGCCGTCCAAATGCGCGGGATTGGTCATGGTGGAAAACTCTTATTTTATTAATGGATTACCCCAACGAAAAACGCCGCTGCTTTGAGGGCAGCGGCGCGGAGAACGCGGGGGACGGGGTTTACGGCAGGAGTTTCGAGGGCAGGGTGATGCCGTGTTCCGCGTACCAGCGGGCGGCGCCTGGGTGATAGGGCAAGAAGGTATTTTTTAAGGCGTTTTCCGGCAGGGTTTCGACGGCGGCCTTGTGGATGCCCACCATGCGTTCGTGATTTTCCATCACGGCTTTGGTGACGGCGTAGACAAAATCATCCGGCAGATCGGCGTTAACGACGGCAAAGTTCCACATGGAAACGCTCACGGCGGGGCCGGTCACGGATTTGTAGAATTGCGTCGGAATGGGATCGACCACGACGGGAAACAGGGTGGCGAGTTTTTCGGCTTCGGCCTGGCTAAACGCGAAGATATTCACATCCATTTGGGCTTCGAGTTGGTTAAACGCCGGAATGGGATGGCCTGCTGCGAAGCCAAAAGCGCTTAAAAGGCCGTCTTGCAGCTGTCCGGTTTGATCGGAAGCGCCGCCAAAACGCATATCGCCACTCACCCCGAGGGCTTGCAGAAAGCGCGGCAGATAGGTTCCCGAGGTGCCGCCGGCAGGGCCGATGCCAAAGCTCTTGCCTTCCAGGTCTTGGATCGCGGCGATGCCCGAGCTTTTGAGGGAAATGAATGCAAACGAGGTTTGGTACATGGGGAATAGGGCCCGCAACTTGTCGTGGGGCAACCCGGGAGCCAGCTCGCTTTCGCCATTCCACGCATCAAATGCGGGTCCCATGGTGACTTGGGCGAATTCTGCGTCGCCGGTTTGGATGAGGGCCGCATTCTGCACCGGCCCGCCGGTGACTTCGGCACCACCGGAAATGCCCAGGGTTTCGCTCACCAGGTTGGCCCAGCCGGAGCCGTACACGAAGTAGGTGCCCCCCTGGGAGGCGGTGGCGACTTTGAAGCTCCTAGGCCAGTTGCTGGGATTTTCTGCATGGGCCAGGGGGACAAAAGCGAAGGCCGCGAGGGCCACAGACAACAGCATTTTCATCAGAACACTCCGGTTTGGTGGATGAGGTAAAACACAAGACCATCGCTTCGGCGAGCGATTGGGAGGGCGATTTTGCGTAGCGCATTAAAGCACCATGCGCGGGGTGGTGCAGAAGCAATAGCCCATCGCCAAGCACAAAAAAAGGCGCGTTAGCGCCTTTTGCTTAAAACCTCGAGAGTGGAACGCTATTTAGTACCAGCAGCCCTGGCCGCGACAGGCCCCGCGCCGCCCGTAGTAGGACCGGTTGTAGCCGCCCCGACGATAGTTGCCCTGGCGATAGCTGTTCTGGTTCTGATAGCCACTCGGGTAGGACGGTTGGAACAGGGCGTTGCCCACCGCTGCGCCGCCAATCGCGCCGATGGCCGTGCCCGTGGGCGAGCCGTCGCTAATGCGGTTGCCGAAATAGCCGCCTAACGCCCCGCCGGCAACGGTACCTAGCGCCGTGCGTCCTTGGTCTGTCATGGCGGTCTGGCCGTTGGGGGCCGTGGCGCAGCCGCTTAATGCGGCGAGTGCAAACAACGCGAAGACGATTTTCATTGACTATTCTCCTATGGATGTGAATGCACCGCAGTTCACGGTTAACGGGGTTAATCCCGACTGAACTGTCTCTGTCAACTAACCAATTCAGAAATGGGGAATAATTTATGTGGGAATGGCTAAAACAGCGCCAAGAAAACGCGGCACCAGTGACGCGCGCAGCGCCGTTGCAACCGCCGGTCATGTGGTTATTGGGCAAAACCCAAGCGGGGAAAAGTTCCATCGTGCGGGCGCTTACCGATGATCCGCGCGCCACCATCGGCGACCTGTTCCAGCCCTGTACCCGCACGGCAGCCTTCTACGACTTCCCCGACGCCGACACGCCATTGCTGCGATTTCTCGACACCCGCGGTCTAGGCGAAGCGAATTACGACCCGACAGAAGACCTGGCCCAATTCGCGCAACAGTCCCAACTACTCATGGTGGTAGCGCGGGTGATGGATTTGGCCCAAGACCCGGTGCTGTCGGCGCTGGCCCAGATTCGGCGACAGCAGCCCCATTGGCCTTTGTTGGTGGTGTTCACCAGTCTCCACGAGGGCTATCCCCCCAACACCGACCATCTCCAGCCCTATCCCTACGACCCCTGGCCGTTAACGGTTCCCGTGCCCAGCGAACTGGCCGCCGCACTCGCCGAACAGCGCCAGCGGTTTAGTCGATTTAATGCCGAGTTTGTGGCCATCGACTTTACGCCCCCAGAAGAGGGTTTTACGCCGCCCGATTACGGCTTGCCGACATTGATCGACGCAATCGAACGGCTGTTGCCGACGGCGGGTTTGGCGATTCAAGCGACCCATCGCGATCAAGTGGCCCAAACCATTTTGCGCCATGCCCTCATGGCAGGGGTGGCAGGGGCCGTGCCCGTGCCGGCGGTGGATTTACCCGTGGTCGTCGGCATTCAAACCCACATGGCCCGAGACCTGGCGAAACATTACGACCAGCCCTTCGACCGCCAGACCCTCACGGAACTCGCCGGGGTCGTGGGCATGGGGCTGTTAGCGCAGCTCGCGCGGCGGCAATTGTTAAAGCTCATTCCGGCTTACGGCACCGCCATGTCGGCCCTATTGACGGCGGCGAGTACCTACGCCCTGGGCCAAGTTTTAGCGACCTATTTCAGAACCATCAAAGCCGGTGGTGTACCGAATCTGCAAAATCTGCAAAATCAGTATGGCGACCAATTCAAATCGGCGCAGAATCTGTTGAGCCACTACTTTCAGCGCAAACGCTAACAGACCGTGGTCTCATCATTTCTTAAAATCTCAAAGCAGGCCGTTCTATGACCACTCATCAAGATGACAACTGGCAATCGCTATTCGAGCGAATGTTTACGGCAACCAAGCTCACCCAGAGCAATCTCGAAGCCATGGCGCGGGATTTAGCCAACATGTCCGCGTCGTTCAAAATCGTGCCCCAGATTCCAGAAAGCGATCAGCCGTCCGTGGATATTGCGACGACGCTCAAGCAAATCGCCGACCGATTGGATGGTTACGACCAGGCATTTCAGCAGCTCAATCAGCGATTGACGCGGCTCGAAACCTTTCACACGGGCGCCTCGTCCACCGCCGCTGAGGTGACGCCGCCACCGTCGGTTGTCGCCGAAGCTGCATCGGCAAAACCGCCCAAACCCAAGTCCACCAACGGTCGCCGACGGAGTGCCTCCGCCGACGGGGCGGAAGCCGCCAAGGTGGCTGCGCCGCCAGTAGTTGAAGAATCGGCCCGTAGCCGCAGTGGTCGCATGACCCACCCCGCTGAGCAGAAGCAGGAGGCCCTCGAGCGGATTGCTGCCGGTGAGTCAGTGACCAATGTGGCCCGCGATCTGAACGTGAATTACAAAACCGTGTTCTCGTGGAAGCAGAAAGCCGAACAGGTCGCCGCAGCGGCGGCGGCAGCAAACCCGCCGCCGACTCCATTGGCGATCCCATCGCCGACGCCCGCGACTGAGAGCGATTCGGAATAATTCCATTGGCGTCACCCTTCGCGACGCTCCACGACCTGGCCGCGTTGCAGACCTATCTGCAACGCTTTTCGCCGTCGTTGGCGAGCGAAACCCACGCTGTCGCGCCATCGCTTGTGGGTCGCCGACTCGCCGTCGCCGTGGGCCAGCCCCAATCCTGGCCACCCCACGCCGTCGCGATGACTAACGGTCTGGCGGTGCGTAGCGCCGACACCCTGGGCGCAAGCGATTTACAACCCCTGCCCCTGCGTCTCGTCGCGTCTACCGAACCGTTGGCGCCGACCACCGCCCTGCCCATCGCCAGCGGCGCCCCGTTGCCCCGCGGCGCCGACGCGGTATTGCCTACCGACGGGTTTGCGATTGTCGGTTCGATGGCGCTCCTGCGCGCGGATGTGGCCGTGTCCGAAAATGTGCTGTTGCCCCACAGCGAGGGTGGGGTCGGCGATCCCGTTTTCGCGGCGGGACATCGGCTGCGGGCGGTGGATTTGCCCTGGTTGGTGCAACAGCAGATGGCCCAGGTCGACGTGGTTCGGCGCCCGCGCGTGCAGGTGGTGAGCGATTACCACCCCGACGGCAGCGGCCTTTTAGTGGCGGCGCGCTGTGAAGCGGTCGGTGCCGAGGTATTGCCCACCGTCGCCCAGCCGACGATGGCTACCACCGGGCCGGATCTGTGGATCACCGTGGGGCGCAGCGACGGGCAATCGCCCACCGATTGGCCCCATTGGCTGGCCCGCCACGGGGAATTGGCGCTGCACGGCGCGGCGGTGCAGCCGGCGATTTCCCTCGGCGTCGGCCAATGGGATGGTGTGCCGGTGGTGCTGTTGCCCGGTGCGCCGGTTGCGACCTGCTGCGGTTTGGATGTTCTGGTGTTGCCGTTGCTGCGGCGATGGTTGGCGAGTCCGCCGCCGTCGGCCACGCCGTTGCCCCTGCTTAAAAAGCTTAGTTCGGCGCCGGGTTGGGTCGAATACTGGCGCGTGCAGCGGCGACCCGACGGCTTGTGGCCCCTGGCAGCGGGGGCGGCGGCGCGGCTGACCACCCTCACGCGGGCCGATGGCTTTGTGCTCGTGGAGGCGGCGGCGGAGGGATTTGCTGCTGGCCACGCATTGCCCTTTTATGCCTACTAATTAACCGCGCTATCTGCGGTTTTTCTCCATTCGGATGCCCACTGTGATGACGCCGCCCTTTCGCAACGCTTTGCAACAAGAACAGTTTCTCCAAATCGCCCAGCCCGAAGCGGCCTTTGCGCAGTTTTGGGCGGCAATTCAGCCCCAGCCATTAGGCGCCGAATCCGTCGAATTAGCCCACGCATTAGGGCGTGTATTAGCCGCCGATGTGATTTCCGAGATCGATGTGCCGGCCTTTGATCGCAGTAATGTGGATGGCTTCGCATTACGTGCCCAAGACACGGCAGGGGCGAATGAAATGCAGCCGATTTATTTGCAGGTCGGCGAACAAATTTTAACCCCCGGGATTGTGCCCGTCGAAAGCGTCGAATTAGGCAAAGCATTAGCCATCGCGACAGGGGGCGTATTGCCTCGGGGTGCCGACGCCGTACTCATGATCGAACACACGGAATGGGACGAAAACACCCAGCGGTTGGCGGTTTTGAAGCCCGTTGCCGCTGGCCAATTTGTCGCCCATGCCGGCAGCGATTTATTAACTGGCGAAACCGCCTTATTTCAAAATCAAGTGATTGGCGCCCGCGAAATTGGGGTATTAGCCGCCCTCGGTAAAACCCAAGTTGTGGTGTATCGCAAGCCCCGAGTGGCGATTTTCTCCACAGGCAACGAAATTAGCGCCGGCGGGACGCCATTAGCACCGGCAAAACTCTACGACGCGAATGGCCCATTAATCGCGGCAGCCGTAACCGAATTAGGTGCCGAAGCCATTCCCTT
>DAIUCA010000002.1:0-2870 GCA_036846405.1 Candidatus Competibacteraceae bacterium | reverse complement strand
GAAGGCTATTTCCAACAGGCGCTGAATTACGACGCGGTGATTTTATCGGGGGGTACCTCAAAAGGCGCGGGGGATTTTTCCTACAAGGTCGTCGCGAAATACGCGGAGATTATTTGTCACGGCGTGGCATTAAAGCCCGGCAAACCCCTGTGTTTAGCAGTGACCCGTCATGACGCGGCCCATTCGAGTGCCCGCAAACCGGTTGCCGTGTTACCCGGCTTTCCCACCTCGGCGATTTTTACCTTCCACCAATTTGTGGCGCCGGTGCTGCGCCAAATGAGCGGCTTGCCGCCGGCGTCTGATCCGCCCATCGACGCGGAATTGGCGGTGGCGTTGGGTTCCGAAACCGGGCGCACGGAGTTCGCCATGGTGAGCTTGGTGCGCCAGCCGGACGGGGTGCTGAAGGCCTATCCAGCCGGCAAAGGCTCCGGCGCGGTGACTTCGTTTTGTCGCGCGGATGGCTTTATTCAAATCCCCGCCAATACGGGGCAATTAGCCGCGAATAGCCCCGTGGCGGTGCAGCGATTAAGCCGCGAATTAGCGCCGACGGATTTAGTGTTTATTGGCAGCCATTGCATTTTTGTGGATTGGTTATTAAGCGAATTACGGCGAACTGGTCTCACGATTAAATCGCTATTTGTCGGCAGCCAAGCGGGCCTATTCGCTGCCCAAAAAGGCGAATGCGATATGGCGGGGATTCATTTACTCGACCCGCAAACCGACGAATACAATCGCCCGTTTTTAACCCCCGAATTAGCGCTCATTGCAGGTTACCGACGGGGACAAAGTTTCGTATTTCGCGAGTCAGATCAAAGGTTTAGCGGCAAGTCGTTGGCCGACGCATTACACAATGCATTAACCGATGAGCGGGCGTTCATGGTGAATCGCAATAGCGGCAGCGGGACGCGCTTATTAATCGATCAATTGCTGCAATTAGCACCGCATCAATTACCGTCGGCGGGCTATGGATTGCAGCCCCGTTCCCATCACGCGGTGGCGGCGGCGATTAAACAACAGCGGGCCGATTGGGGCGTCACATTAACGGCCATTGCACAACAAAATGGCTTGGGATTTATCCCGATTCGCGCGGAGCAGTACGATTTTATTTGCCCGACAACGCGCCAAAATAAAACCGCCGTGAAGCGGTTGATGGCGGTCATGCAGTCGCCTGCGGCACAGGCGAAATTGCGCGAACTCGGGTTCGATTAATTTAGCGCCGGCTGGGCTTGGGTCGCTTCAAGGGGCGTGAAAAACAGCTTGTAGGTGAGGTGGAGCAGCAGCCACACGGATACCAGTTGGAGCACCAGCACCGGCAGGGTTAGCAGCTGATAGGCCAGGCCAAATTTGGCGACCAATCCGATGCCGACGAGGCCCTGGTTGATGAAAAACTGCCCCATCACCGTGAGCGCCACCGCGGGACACACCAGGGCTAGGGCACCGGGCGACCGTTCGGTGCCCAGGACAAATCGTTGGAAATAGCGGGCTTTAAGCATGACGGCGGCGCCCAGCACGCCGAAAAATACCTGACCGCTCACCATCATCATGAGCATAGCGAAGGTGTCGGCGCGGGGGGCGTGGGCCTCGAAATGGTGGCCAAGGCCGTGCTGTTGGCGGATGAACGCGATGGTGAGCACGGTCAAAATCGGCACGATGATCCACAGGGTGGGCAGGGTTTCGGGGGTCGCGCCCTGGTCGAGCATGGCGCGGAAGCCGAGGACGAGCTGAATCGCCCCCAAAATCACCGCCGCCGTAATGAAAAAGCTGGAGAGCACTAGGGACAGAGCGGCGGTCGTTGGATTTTGGCTGAGGGCGGCGGGCGCTGACAGGCCCACCGCGACCATGGACAGGGCAAAGGCCGGCAGCACTTGGGCGAGGGAATTGTTGCGGGTGCAATCAAAGCCGCCGGTGGTGAAGACGCGGGCAAAAAAGCGCATCACCGTGTGCAAGGCGCCGATGCCGATGACCAAAAACGCGATCATTGCTAGGGGAAACAGCCATTCCACGACGGTCCACAGCCCGGGCACAAACACGGCGCCGACGATAAATCCGGCATTCACCGTCATGGCCAGGGTGAGGGGAATCACCGTCAGTTGGGTCTCGTGGTTGCCGTTGCGCAGGGCGGTGTAGGCCGCCGTCTGGCGAAACCGCGCCATCTCCCGGAGGTTCCACAGCAGCAGCGCCACGTGGAGCAGCACCAGCAACACGATGCCGATAAGGGCCACGCCAATCGCCAGCTGCATGAGCGGGCTGCCGTTGGCAAACGCCTGGGTCACATCCTCAAACACCGGAATCCCCTGTTTGGGATGGGGCACCCAAAACAGCAGATACAAAAAGAAGGTCACGGCGGCGCCGCCCGCCCCCAAAGATCCGAGAAACAACAGCGGGCTGTAACGTTCGCCCAAATCGCGATTCATCGCACAACACAACATGACGGTACCTGCCTCAAAAGTGGGTTTATCCGAGGAAACTATCACTTGGGAATATGTGCATGCCATGAAGTTTGGTTAGTGGATGTCCACAGGGGGCGCTAATCCAGACCGCGGGCGGCCAAGTCGGCGGCGCGAAACAGGGCGCGGCGCTTGTTGAGGGTTTCTTCCCACTCGGTGGCGGGCACGGAATCCGCCACGATGCCGCCGCCGGCCTGGACGAACAGTTGGCCGTCTTTAATCACTCCGGTGCGGATGGCGATGGCCAAATCCATGTTGCCGGACCAGGACAGATAGCCCACGGCCCCGGCGTAGATGCCCCGTTTCACCGGTTCGAGCTCGTCGATAATTTCCATGGCGCGGATTTTGGGCGCGCCGGAGACGGTGCCGGCCGGAAAAGTGGCGCGGAGCACGTCGATGGCGGTGAGGCCAGGTTTAAGCTCG
>DAIUCA010000001.1:6777-40828 GCA_036846405.1 Candidatus Competibacteraceae bacterium | reverse complement strand
GCTATGGCATCGAGCCTGGCGTCATCTATTCCTACCCCGTGACCTGCAAAGATGGGCAGTACACCATCGTTCAGGGGCTGGAAATCGACAGTTTCTCTCGGGAAAAAATGGCGGCGACCGAAAAAGAGCTCCGCGAAGAACGGGCCGCCGTGGAAGAATTACTGAAGCCGTAAATCGGCCCTTCAGATTAGGAAAAAGCCCCGCTGAAGCGGGGCTTTTTTTATGGGGCTACTGGCGGCGGCGCTGGAGTTCGTTAAGCACCGCCTGGGCGTGGTTGGGCACTTTGACATTGCGCCATTCGGCACACAGTCGCCCTTGGGGATCGAGCAGAAAGGTACTGCGGTCGATGCCCAAGTACTCGCGGCCAAAGTTCTTTTTCATCCGCAAGACATCGAATAGTCGGCAGAGCGTTTCATCGGTGTCGGCGATGAGCGGAAAGAGCAGGGCGTATTTCTCGCAGAAGCTGGCGTGACTTTTTTCGCTGTCCCGCGACACGCCAATAATCTGCGTTTGGGCCGCCAAAAAAGTCGGATAGAGATCGCGAAACTCCTGGGCCTCTTGGGTACACCCCGGGGTGTTGTCCTTGGGGTAGAAGTAGAGCACGCACCAATAATCTGGATATTGATTAAACGGCGGCGAATCGCGCCATTCAGACGGCAATCGATGACCCAACTCCATCTAAATCCCCTTCACCGGTTCGATAATCGCGTCGAGATTTAAGTCGTCGCAGAAGTCCATAAAGTCCTCTCTGAGCGTCGCAATATGCTGTTGGGCGGGCACCGCGATCACGATGTTGACGGCGAACATGGGGGCGTTCGTGTGGGGTGCGGGATAGCTCCGCCCGCTTAACTCCTCGATGTTAATGGTGCGTCCATTAAAAAACGCCGCCAGCTTGCCAATGATGCCGGGCTGTTCTAGCGCAATCACTTCCACCGCGTAGGGAATCGTGTTGTCGAGTCGCTGGCGGTGTTGTGTGCGGCGCAAATGCAGATGCAGATCCAGTTGGCGCGCCAATTTCTCTACATGAGTTTCTAACTTCGCTAACGTGCTCCAGTTTCCCGACACGAGCACGAGCGCTACAAACTCGGCGCCCATGACGGTAATGCGACAGTCCTGCACGCTGCCGCCGCAATCCGCCACCGCACGGGCGACCTGTTCGGTCAAACCAGGGCGATCACTCCCCAACAGGGAGATGACCAAATGGGTATTCACTCAAAGCCTCCAATAGGTGGCAAAAGGACTAAAAAAACCATATCTGCGCGTCACTTGTCACGGCGAATCGCCGCTGCTTACCATCGTTTTCATGGCCATTTCTGTGTTATTTGGCCGCTATTTCACGGGGAGCAACCAATTATGTATCACGGCAGTATCGTGGCTTTAGTCACACCCATGAACGCCAGTGGCGGCGTGGATTTTGACACCCTCGCGGCCCTGGTCGATTGGCACATCGACCAAGGCACCCACGCCCTCGTTGCCGTCGGTACGACCGGCGAATCCACCACCCTGGATTGGGAAGAGCACATTGCGGTGATTCGCCATGTGGTGGAGATCGCCCGCCATCGGGTGCCCGTGATCGCCGGCACCGGCGCCAACGCCACCCGCGAAGCCGTCGAACTCACCCAAGCGGCGAAAGACGTGGGCGCCGACGCCTGTCTGTTGGTGACGCCCTACTACAACCGCCCCACCCAAATTGGGCTGTATCGCCACTATCGCACCCTCGCCGAGGCGGTCGCGATTCCGCAGATTCTCTACAACGTGCCCAAGCGCACGGGCTGCGATCTTTTACCCGCCACCGTCGCCCAGCTGTTTGACTGTCCCCACATCATCGGCATCAAAGACGCCAGCACCGCCGAACGATTAACCGAACTGCTGGCCTTGCCGCGTCCCGATTATTTTCAGATTTACACCGGCGACGATCCCCAGGCGTTGAGCGCCATGAGCCACGGCGGGGCGGGGGTGATCTCTGTTACCGCCAACGTGGCGCCCAAAGCCATGCGCGACCTGGCGGAAGCCATTCTTCATCCCACCGCCGAAGTAGACGCCGCCGCCCTCGACGCCCAATTACAGCCGCTCCACGCGGCGTTAATGGCGGAATCCAATCCGATTCCCGCCAAATGGGCGCTCTATCTCATGGGCAAAATCGGCCCCGGCATTCGCTTACCGCTGACGCCCTTGTCTGAAGAACACCGCGAGCCCCTCAAACAGACGCTCATGCAAATGGGGCTACTGTGATTCAGAAATCGATCGCTGTGCGCTATTTCTGGTGGGCCTTGCCGCTGTTGGTGGGCGGCTGTTCAACGCTTGAAGAATACATTCCCACCGGGCGGGTGGATTACCAGCGCAGTTCGCCCACGGCGGGTCTCGAACTTCCCCCGGACCTGGGCAACCTGCCTCTCGAAGATGCGCTCCCGGTGCCGACAACTGGCGCAAGCCTCGCGGCTCAGCAGCAGCCCACGACCACCGCCTCACGGCTCACACCGGCGGTGTTGCAGACCCCCACCGACGCGCAGATCAAGCGCAGCGGCGACCGCCAGTGGCTGGTTATCGAACAGTCGCCGGACAACCTTTGGCCAAAAATCAAGGCTTTTTGGGCCAACAACGGCTTTGTGCTGCGCCGCGATGAACCGCAGCTCGGCATCGTCGAAACCGAGTGGAAAGAAAATCGCGCCGATATTCCGCAAGACGCGATTCGCCGCGTCATCGGCATGGTGGCGGACTTCGCTTATTCGGCGAGCACGCGGGACAAATATCGGATTCGCATCGAACGCGTTGCCGACAATCGCAGCGAGATTTTTCTCACCCATTACGGGGTAGAAGAGGTGATTACCGGCGCCAATCGCAGTCCGCAAAGCGATGGCCCGGTGATGTGGCGGCCACGGCCCCGCGATCCAGAACTCGAAGTCGAGATGTTGCGCCGACTACTCGTCCACCTGGGCACGCCCGAACAGGTGGCAACGACCCAGGTGGCGAACGCCACGACGGTCGCCGCCCGCACCGTCACCCGCCGCACCACGGTCGAAGGCGTCAACGGATTGCTTATCGAGAAAGATTACAACCAGGCTTGGCGCTTGGTGGGCTTGGCCCTCGATGGCAGCGACTTTGTGGTGCAAGACCAGCAGCGGTCTGAAGGCCGTTACACCGTGGAATTCTTCGCCGAGGGCGCCCCGCGAAATGCGGCCAACGCGGGGGGTTTTTGGTCGAATATGGCCTTTTGGCGCAGCAATCAGCCCGCAAAAGGCGTGTTGTATTGGGTGCGCTTGGCGGATTTACAGACGCAAACCTTCGTCGTGGTGCAGACGCCCGAGGGGCAAGCCGTCACCGCCGACGTGGCTAACAAGCTGCTGGATACCATTGCAAAAAATCTCCCCTGACCGCCGCATCCAACGGCTATCGCCCCTACTCGTCGGCCAAATCGCCGCCGGCGAGTCGGTAGAACGCCCGGCCTCGGTGGTGAAAGAGCTGCTGGAAAATAGCCTCGACGCCGGCGCAACCCATCTAGAACTCGACATCGACGGCGGCGGCATCAAGCGCATTCGGCTTAAAGACAATGGCGGCGGTATTCATCCCGATGACCTGGCGCTCGCCTTTGCAAGTCATGCGACCAGTAAAATCAACAGCTTAGAAGATTTAGAACAGGTGATGAGTCTGGGATTTCGGGGCGAAGCCCTCGCCAGCATCGCCGCCGTCGCACCGGTCACGCTGATTTCTCGCCAGGCCGACGCCGACATGGGATGGCTGGTTCAAGCCCAACAGGGCCAACTATCCGCGCCGCGCCCAGCGCCCCATCCGGTGGGGACAACGGTGGATGTCAAAGAATTATTTGTGCACGTGCCCGCCCGTCGGAAGTTTCTGAAAAGCGAACGCACCGAGTTTGGTCACTGTGACGACGTGGTGCGCCGACTGGCGTTGAGTCATCCCCAAATAACGCTGCTGTTTCGCCACAACAGCCAACCGGTGCTCCGCTTGACGGCGGCTCACGACGACCGCGCCCTTGCGGATCGCCTGGCGTTGCTGTGTGGCGAGGAGTTTGCGCGCCAGGCCGTGTACACCACGGCTCAACGGGGCGAGGTGCTGCTGCGGGGCTGGTTTGGCAAGCCGCCTTTTGGACGACCGCAGGCGGATATTCAGCATTGTTTTGTGAATGGCCGCGCCGTGCGGGATCGGCTGATTGCCCACGCGATTCGCCAAGCCTACGGCGACACGCTCCATCGCCAATGGCAGCCCGCCTTTGTGGTGCATCTGGAGGTTCCGCCCGATGCAATCGATGTCAACGCCCACCCCACCAAGGCCGAGGTGCGGTGGCGCGACTCGCAACAGATTTACAGCACCGTGCTGTTCGTATTGCGGGATCTGTTCGCCCAGAACGTGGTTGGTGGCATCGTCTCCAGTGCAGAACATCGCGGTGCTGATTCGTCGCCACCGGCGCCGTCGTCTTCTGAAACGCCGCGCCCAACGACCGATAACCCGGTGCAGATGACCATGCCTCTGCGAACAACGACCACCGCATTTGCAACGCTGCCGGCGCCTTCCGCGACGACCTATAACCGAACTGATAGCGCATTCGAGCGCCCAAAAAATCGTCCGCTCAATCAGGCCCAAAAAATCGCCGAACAGGCCGCGAATTACGCCAAATTAGGGGCACCCGAATTAGCCGATCAAGTGCATTCCGACGCCCATCCGTTAGGCCACGCATTAGCCCAACTTCACGGCATTTATTTACTCGCGGAAAATGCCCATGGCCTGGTGTTGGTGGATATTCACGCGGCCCACGAGCGCATGGGTTACGAGCGCCTCAAAGCCCATTTCGCTGCCCGCCACATTCCGCAACAAACCCTGCTGCTACCCGTCGCGGTGACCTTGTCAGCTGCGGAAATCGCCGCCATGGAACAGTCTCAAGACTGGTTAGCGCCCTTGGGATTGACGGTGGAATGGCTGGGCGAGCAGCAGGTGCTCATTCGCGCGGTGCCGGCGCTGTTAAAAAACGCCGATAGTGCGTTGTTATTAAAAGAAATTTTGGCCGCCGCCGCGCCCGCCCAAGCCCTCGCTGCGAAACACGACGCCGTGTTGGCCACCATGGCCTGTCATTACGCCGTGCGGGCCAATCGGGCGCTCACCAAGTTGGAAATGGAGGCGTTGCTACGAGAGTTAGAAACCACCATTCACGGCGACCAATGCAATCATGGACGCCCCACATGGACGCAGCTCGAATTAAGCGCCTTGGATCGTTTATTTATGCGGGGCCGCTAATGGCGAAATTAGCGCTAGCCATATTAGGCCCGACGGCGGCGGGCAAAACCGATTTAGCCCTCGAATTAGCGGCGAATAATGCACTACCACTGCCTGTCGAATTAATCAGCGTGGATTCCGCCATGGTGTATCGCGGTATGGACATCGGCACCGCCAAACCCTCGTCGGCGGTGTTGCAACAGTTTCCCCACCGACTCATCGACATCTGCGACCCGAGCGATGCCTATTCGGTGGCGCGTTTCCGACGGGACGCGTTACAGGCCATCGACAACGCCCACGCCGCGGGCCGACTCCCTTTGTTGGTGGGCGGCACGATGTTGTATTTCAAAGCCTTATCCGTGGGACTCGCCGATTTGCCCGCCGCCGATGGTCCGCTGCGCCAGCGGTTGCAGCAGGAACAGCAGACCTTTGGACTCGCAGCGATGCACGCGAAATTGCAGACACTCGATCCGATAGCGGCGGCGCAGATTCATCCGAACGATCCGCAACGGCTGTTGCGGGCGATGGAAGTCATCGAACTCACGGGCCATCGCCTGAGCGACTGTTGGCAAACGCCCCATGAGGCGTCGCCGCTGCAATGGATCAGATTGGCGGTGATGCCGACAGATCGGCAGGTACTGCACCAGCGCATTGCCGAACGATTCCAGCAGATGTTGCGCCAGGGATTTATAGAAGAGGTCGCTGCGCTGCGTGCGCGGGGCGATTTGTCGCCAGAACTGCCGTCGATGAAAGCCGTGGGATATCGCCAGGTCTGGCAGTTTCTGGACGGCGAGTTATCGCGGGAGGCGCTACTCGAACGGGGCATCATTGCCACGCGGCAACTCGCAAAGCGGCAGATCACGTGGCTACGGTCGTTTAAGGATTTGATTTGGTTAGCGAGTGTGAAAGACGGGCTATTAGCCCAAACCTTGGCGGTGCTGCGCAGTCATGGTGCGGGCGTGGTCTAGGTTGTTACACTCGAAATGCCTGTTTATTGCCATCCCAACAAATGCCGCTCAGCATCCATAAATAAGGAGAAAAACAATGGCAAAAGGCCATTCCCTACAAGAACCGTTCTTAAACGCGCTGCGCAAAGAACGCATTCCCGTGTCGATTTACCTGGTAAATGGAATTAAGTTGCAGGGCCAAATCGAATCGTTTGACCAGTTTGTCGTGCTGTTAAAGAACAGTGTGAGTCAGATGATCTACAAGCACGCCATTTCCACCATTGTGCCCACGCGCAACGTGCGGCTCCACCTTGGGGAAGACGGTACGGCCACGGAAGAGGAAGAGGCTACGGTCGAGACTGACGCGGCGCGGGCAGCGTTGGTGCGGGAGACCCGCGAAGGGCTACCGCGGAGCTAATTCTCTTGTCTGCATTACCCATCAAACAGGCGGCTGATCGCGCCATTTTAGTGCACCTCGACCGGGGCGACCTCTACGACGCGGGCCATTTGGCCGAGTTTCGGGAACTGGTTTTGTCCACCGAGGTGGTTATCGCGGCGTTGCTGACCGGCAGTCGCCAGATACCCGATGCCCGCACCTTCGCCGGCAGCGGCAAGGTGACCGAAATCGCCGAAGCGGTGGCGCTCCACGAGGCAGATGTGGTGGTGTTCGACCACGATCTGTCGCCCAGTCAAGAACGCAACTTAGAGAAAGCCGTGAAATGTCGGGTGATTGGCCGTTCGCGGCTCATCTTGGACATCTTCGCCCGCCGCGCCCGCAGTTCTGAAGGGAAATTACAGGTGGAACTGGCCCAGTTGACCCATTTATCGACGCGACTGGTGCGCGGTTGGACCCACTTAGAACGCCAACGCGGTGGTATCGGACTGCGGGGTCCGGGAGAAACCCAGCTTGAAACCGACCGCCGGTTGATCGGGCGGCGCATTTCGATGCTGAAACGCCAATTGATGAAAGTGCGCCAGCAGGGGGAACTCAACCGCGCGGCGCGGCGCAAGGCGGATACGCCGACGGTTGCTCTGGTGGGCTACACCAACGTGGGCAAATCGACCTTGTTTAACTGTTTGACGCAGAGCCAGGTTTATGTGGCGAATCAACTGTTTGCGACCC
Organism: Candidatus Competibacteraceae bacterium; assembly: GCA_036846405.1. Taxonomy (GTDB): domain Bacteria; phylum Pseudomonadota; class Gammaproteobacteria; order Competibacterales; family Competibacteraceae; genus DAIUCA01. Next base: position 33,532 of record DAIUCA010000001.1, on the reverse strand, counting down.
TGGATCCCACCCTGCGGCGGCTGTCGTTAGCGGGATTTGGCGAAGTCGTGCTGGCCGATACGGTGGGGTTTATCCGTCGATTGCCCCACGAATTAGTCGCGGCGTTTCGCGCCACGCTGCAAGAAACTCGCGAAGCCACTTTGCTGTTGAAGGTGGTCGATGCGAGCGATCCGTTAGCAGACGAGCATCGCGCCCAGGTCGAAGCCGTTCTTACGGAACTCGACGCCCACCGCCTGCCGTCCATCGAGGTCTGCAACAAAATCGACACCATGGACATGCTGCCGCGCATCGACCGCGACGCGACGCAAAGTCCACAGCGCGTCTGGCTTTCAGCCCAGAGTGGCGCGGGGCTTGACTTGCTGCATCAAGCCCTGAGCGAGCGATTGGCGGGGGATGATTTTGTGAACGCTGTTGTCCACTTACCGCCCCATGCGGGGCGTGTGCGGGCATGGCTGTTTAGTCACGGTGCGGTGGTTTCCGAAACGGTGAACCCCCAGGGTGGCTGGTTTATCGAATTGCGCACCACGTCTGCCCAATTGCAACGCCTTAATGGCCATGCCGATTGGTCTCCTCATTGGCTACAACCGAGCGATCCAGATCGTTCAGAGAGTAAACAACATGGCTTGGAATGAACCCGGTGGTCCTAATCGCGACCGCGATCCTTGGAACAGCAATCGCGACCAAGGCCCACCCGATTTAGATGAAGTAATCAAGCGACTCACTACGCGCTTTGAAGGCTTTTTTGGCGGCGGCCGTGGCGGTGGCGGCGGCGAATCGTCGTCTTTTAATCCGCTCATCCTGGTGATTCCGATCGCCATCGTACTCACCCTGTGGCTGCTGTCGGGTATTTACACCGTCGAGGCCGGGAATCGCGGCGTCGTTACGCGCTTTGGCGGCTTTAATCAGATCACCATGCCGGGCTTGAATTACCACTGGCCCTATCCCATCGAGCAGGTGGAGGTGGTGAACGTAGATCAACGCCGCGCCATCGAAGTGGGCTATCGCACCGGTATTCAGAACGCCATTCGGGCCGTGCCGCGGGAAGCGATGATGCTCACTCAAGACGAAAACATCGTGGATATTCGACTTTCTGTGCAGTATCAGGTGAGCAATCCCGAAGATTTTCTATTCCGCATCGTGAGTCCAGAAGACACGTTAAGACAAATCATTGAAAGTGCGGCGCGGGAAAAAATTGGCAAGTTCTCCATGGACTTTGTCTTGACCGAAGGGCGCACGCAGATTGTTCAAGAAATTCGGACCCTCGCCCAAGACCTGCTCAACAGTTACTCCACGGGATTGACGATTGCTAACGTCAATCTGCAAGACGCCCAGCCGCCAGAGGAGGTTCAAGACGCCTTTGCCGACGCCATCAAAGCGCGGGAAGACGAACAACGACTCATCAACGAAGCCGAAGCCTACAAAAACGAGATTGTGCCGCGTGCCCGTGGGGAAGCGGCCCGCTTGCTACTGGAGGCCCAGGGCTATCGAGATCAATCAATTGCGCAGGCCGAAGGGGAAGCCTCGCGGTTTAGCCAGATTCTGGCTCAGTACCAACAGGCGCCGCTGGTGCTACGGGATCGGTTGTACCTGGAAACGATGGAATCGGTGTTAGCGAAAACCCGCAAGGTGCTCCTCGACACTGCAGGCAGTAACAACATCATGTATCTGTCTCTGGATTCGCTGAACCGCGCACTGTCTCCCAACGCGGCCAAAAACGAGCTGCCGCCACCGCCGCCCTTGCCCATGGCCGACAATCCTTCTAGCCGTTCGCGTTCGTTAAGTCGTTCGCGGGAGATTCCTTAAATGTCTGCTTTTGCGATTTCCCCTAGCCTCATCGGTATTCTGCTCGCGGCTTTCGGCGTGATTCTGTCGGCATCTTTATTCACTATCGACGAACGCCAAAAGGGTCTGCTATTTCAATTTGGCGAGATCGTTGGCGAACCCTATGGTCCCGGGTTGCATCTGAAAGTGCCGTTTGTGAACTCTATTCGGCGCTTTGATGTGCGCGTTCAGACCCTCGACACCGAACCAGAACGGTTCTTAACCGCCGAGAAAAAGAATCTGATGGTGGATGCGTTTGTCCGCTGGCAACCCGCTAATCTCGAACGTTACTTCACCGCAGTTCGCGGTGACCCAACCAGTGCCAATCTACGTCTCGACCAGTTGCTGAAAGACGGTCTGCGCGGGGAGTTTTCCCGTCGCACGGTACAAGACGTGGTTTCTGGTGAACGATCGCAAATTATGGCGCTCATCACCGACACCATGCGCCGCGAGGCCGATCTCTTAGGCATCAACGTGGTGGACGTGCGGATTAAACGCATCGAGCTTCCCACGGAAGTGAGCTCCTCTGTATTCCAACGGATGCGCGCCGAACGGGCACGCGTGGCGCGCGACTTCCGCTCTCGTGGGGCTGAAGCCGCCGAGCGAATTCAAGCCGAAGCCGACCGCCAACGGACTGTGTTGCTTGCCGAAGCCTTCCGCGATTCGGAAACCATGCGCGGCGAAGGCGACGCCAACGCCGCCCGTATCTACGCTCAGGCTTATAGCGCCGATGTAGATTTCTTCCAGTTCTACCGCAGTCTGTCGGCCTATCGCACCAGCTTTGAGGAAAGCGACGGCTCGTTGATGGTGTTACAACCAGACTCCGATTTCTTCCGCTACTTCCGCAATGCCGCTCCCGGTGGGGTGCCCTCCTTCCCGTCCCTCAGAACCCCGATGCCAGCAGCACCAGTTGCCGACACGCCCGCAGTAGAAGCCCCTGCCGTCGTTGCACCCGCGCCAGAAAAAGCCCCTGCCGTCGTTGCTCCCGCGCCAGAAAAAGCCCCTGTCGTCGCTGCACCCGCGCCAGAAAAAGCCCCCGCTGCGACTGAGGTGGCGCCGTCGGCCCCGCCACCTACTGAACCCACTACTAATCCGTGATCTTAAATATTGACTGGCACGATTTAATCAGTGCAATCGGGCTGCTCCTCGTCATCGAGGGGCTGCCTTTTTTGTTGGCGCCTCACCTCGCGCGCGAGGCTTTTTACGACCTCCTCCGCCAAGATCAACTTACCCTCAGAATACTCGGCATGTGTCTGATTATTCTGGGATTATTGACGCTCTACCTACTCCGCTGAGCCATGAATCCAGAACGCTGGTTACTCCCCGACGGCATCGAAGCCCTCCTGCCGCCCACGGCTTGGCGACTTGAACGGCTGCGCCGACGGTTGCTCGATCTCTTCCACCAATGCGGCTACGACCTGGTGATTCCGCCCATGCTGGAACACGAGGCTGCTTTGCGCATCGGCACGGGCCATGACCTGGAACTCGATATGTTCAAAGTCACCGACCCGCAGACTGGGCGCCCCCTCGGCATCCGTCCCGACATCACGCCCCAAGTCGCTCGCATCGACGCACATCTGCTGAAAAATCAAGCAGTTAGCCGCCTGTGCTACCTCGGTTCAGCACTCCGCACCCAGAGCGATGGCCTGGGCGGGTCGCGCAATCCCTTTCAGATTGGCGCAGAAATTTTTGGGCATCCCCACTGGCAGAGCGACTTGGAAATTATCTGTCTGCTGCTGGATTGTCTGGAGATTGCCGGCATTCGGGAGATTCACCTGGATTTGGGCCATGGCGGGATCTTTCCGACGCTCACAGCGGCCCTCGCTGTAGACGACAATACAGAATCAGAAATCTTTGCCGCGCTCCAACGGAAAGACCGCACGACGCTCACCGAACTCTTAGCCGACGCGCCGTCGGCGACGGTGAACGCACTGTTGACGCTCACCGAACTCCACGGCAATCCAGAGGTGTTAGTCCGTGCGCGGCAACAACTGCCGGCATCGACTGCGATGCACGCGGCGCTCGACGAGCTAACCCACTGCGTGCAAGCCGTCTGCACCCGCTATCCCGCCATTACCGTGGGGGTGGATTTGGCCGAGTTGCGCGGTTATCGCTACCACACCGGTCTGCTGTTTGCGGCCTACGGTCCAGAACTCGGTCGGGAATTGGCGCGTGGCGGTCGCTACGACAATTTGGCCCAGTCGCTCGGCCATGCGCGCCCTGCCACCGGCTTTAGTGCCGATCTGAAAACCCTTGCGGCCCAATCCCTAGAAGATGCGTTGCCGACCACGGCGATTGCGGCCCCTTGGCCGGGGGACGATGCCGCGCTGTTTACGCGCATTCGCCAGCTTCGCGCCCAAGGCGAGCGCGTCATCTGTCAATTGCCCGATGCGCCGTTACCCACCGCCGACCGCCGTCTCGTGCTCACGCCCTCAGGCTGGGTCGTGGTATCCGCCGGTTCTTAAAAATGAACGAGTTAACTCAACAACAAAACGAGAAGAGCAGCGCTATGGCAAAAAATGTGGTTGTCATCGGCTCCCAATGGGGTGACGAGGGGAAAGGGAAAATTGTCGATCTATTGACCGACCAAGCGGCGGCAGTGGTGCGCTTTCAGGGGGGACACAACGCCGGTCATACCCTCGTAATCGATGGCAAAAAGACGGTGTTGCATCTGATTCCATCCGGAATCTTGCGCGCGGGCGTCGATTGTCTGATCGGTAATGGGGTGGTGTTGTCGCCGCCGGCGCTGCTGTCGGAAATCGCCAAACTCACCGCCGCGACGCAGATTCCGGTGGCCGAACGGCTCTTTATTAGCCCCGCTTGCGTGTTGATTCTGCCGTATCACGCCGAACTCGACCGCGCCCGCGAGATTGCCCGGGGCAAACAGGCCATCGGCACGACGGGTCGAGGGATTGGCCCGGCTTACGAAGACAAGGTCGCGCGGCGGGCCTTGCGGGTGGCTGATCTGTTTCATCCAGAACGGCTGGCGGAAAAGCTCCGAGAAGTGCTCGATCTACATAACTTTGTGTTGGCGAATTACTACAAAACGACGCCAATCGACTTTCAGCAGACTTTGGACGAGCTGCTCACCCAGGCAGAAGCCGTGCGCCCCATGGTGGCGGATGTGGCGGCGAAAATCGCCGACTATGGGAAGCAGAACAAAAATGTCCTGTTTGAAGGGGCACAAGGCGCTCTTCTGGATGTGGATCACGGTACCTATCCGTTTGTCACCTCTTCCAACACCACGGCGGGCGGCGCGGCCACCGGCACCGGCATCGGCCCACGCCAGTTTGACTACATTTTGGGCATCACCAAGGCCTACACCACGCGGGTCGGCGCGGGGCCGTTTCCCACCGAACTGTCCGACGACATCGGCGATTACCTCACGACGAAGGGCCACGAATTCGGTGCAACCACGGGCCGTCGGCGACGCTGTGGCTGGTTTGATGCGGCGTTGCTTCGGCGGTCGGTGCAGTTGAACAGTTTGTCGGGGCTGTGTCTGACCAAGCTCGATGTGCTGGATGAGTTAGAAACGCTCAAAATCTGCATCGACTATCGCACCCACGGTCTGCACCACGCGCCGCTGAGTGCAGAAGATTACGAATGCTGCGAACCGATCTACGAAGAGCTGCCGGGTTGGCGATGCAACACCGTGGGCGTCCAACGCCGCGACGATTTGCCCCCCAACGCCCAAGCGTATATCGAGCGCATCGAATCCCTCGTTGGCGCCCCCGTCGATATTATTTCTACCGGCCCGGATCGCGCCGAAACGATTATCTTGCGCCACCCGTTTAGCTAATTCGATCGCCCAACGGATATCGCTCGCCGTGTTATTCGTTATTAACACCATGGCCCCGGTGTTGCTGATTATCGCATTGGGGTTTTTTATGTACCGCTGCCATTTTTTATCGCCCGCCGCGTTTAATGATCTCAATCGCCTGGTGTATTGGTTTGGGATTCCCGCCCTATTATTTAATGAAATCGCCAAAGCAGATTTAGATTTTCTCGCCGTGGGGCGATTAACCGCCGTGGTATTAATCGCTACCAGTGCAATTATTTGCAGCGGTTATTTACTGGGCTGGCGCCTAGTCGGTCCCAGTCGCGCGGCCTTTGTACAAGCCAGTTTTCGCGGCAACTTGGCCTTTATTGCCCTGCCGTTGGTGATTTACGCCTTCGCCGAACAGTCGGCGGCCCATGCGGCCGAAACCGCCGCTTTAGCGGTATTAGGGCCAATGTTGGTGTTCTACAACATTATCGCCGCGCTGATTTTGCAATTAGGCGCAAATCACGGGCGCATTAGCTTCGCATTAGCCAATAAAATTGGCCGCGGTGTTATTCAAAACCCCATGTTAATCGGTTGTGTATTAGGGGTGTTATTCGCCGCTTTCCACTGGCCATTGCCTTTAGTCTTTCAGCGCACATTAGGGGCTATTGGCCAAATGGCGTTACCGCTCGCATTACTTGGCATTGGCGCGTCATTAGCTACCGTCAAATTACGCGGTGCATTAGGTTATCCCTTAATCGCCGCCCTATTAAAAACGGCCTGTTTGCCGCTCATTGGCTATGGTCTGGGCCAATGGTTTGCCCTATCCGCCGACAGCCTGCGCATTGGTTTACTGCTGCTCGCTACTCCCACCGCCGCCGTCGCCTTCGTTCAAGCGCGTCAAATGGGCTGCGATGAGCAATTAACCGCCACCGCCATTGTCATCAGTTCGCTGTTAGCGGTGCCCGCCCTCGCCACCGTGCTGTTTATCACCTAGTTATCTATCACCCAGCGTTGCCCGCTGTTCTGCAAAATCTATTTCTCGGGGAAATCATCCATGGCTATTCTGAAGCTCGTTTTTTGTCTGATCCTTACCCTCGCGAGCCTGACATTACACGCCCAAGAGAAGGTGGTACGCGTCTTTAACTGGTCGGATTATATCGACCAGTCGATTCTGACGGACTTCGAGAAAGAAACCGGAATTAAGGTGATTTACGATGTCTTCGACACCAACGAACTGCTCGAAACGCGACTCCTGGCCGGTCGTTCTGGCTTCGATGTGGTGGTTCCTTCGGGCAACTTCATGGCGCGGCAGATCGAGGCCGGGGTGTTTATGAAGCTGGACAAAAGCCAATTGCCGAATCTGAAACACGCATGGCCCTTTGTCACTGAACGCACGGCGCGCCTCGATCCAGACAATGCGTACTCGGTGAATTACATGTGGGGCACGACTTCCTTTGCCTTTAACGAAGCGAAAATCAAGGAACGATTACCCGACGCGCCGACCGATTCTTGGCGGATGATTTTTGATCCGGAAGTGGTTAAGCATTTCGCCGACTGTGGAGTGTATCTGCTGGACACTGCCGATGAAGGTCTGCCTGCCGCGTTGAACTATGCGGGCTTAAATCCGAACAGCCAAAGCGCCGAAGATTTGGCCAAGGCAGGCGAGGTGTTAAAGGCGATTCGCCCGTTTATCCGCAAATTCCATTCTTCTGAATACATTAACGCCTTGGCCGACGGCGATATTTGCCTGGCGCTCGGCTATTCCGGTGATCTGTTACAGGCGAAAAATCGCGCGGTAGAAGCCAATAATGGCGTCGATATTCGGTTCGTGATTCCGAAAGAAGGCGCGCGCATGTGGTTTGATCAGATGGCGATTCCCGCCGATGCGCCCCATCCAGAAAATGCCCACGCCCTCATTAATTTCATCCAGCGGCCCGACATGATTGCCCGCGCCTCGAATACCGTGTTTTACGCCAACGGCAATGAGGCATCGAAAGAATTTCTGAACCCTGAGGTGCGCGAAGATCCCTCCATCTATCCTCCCGCCGAGATTCTGGAAAAGCTCTTTATTATCGACACCTATCCGCAACGGTTTCTGCGATCGGTCAATCGCCTGTGGGACGATGTGAAATCGGCGCGTTAATTTTCCTCGTTCGCCCCTCTCTTCCAACAAAGCAGCGAAATCCGCTGCTTTTTTCATGTGAATCCGCCTATGGAACCCGTTAATACCAAACCTCGCGTGCCCACCGCCGCCCAGCCGTGGAACGATCCCCACGCCAAACCCCATGTGCAGATCAAGCGCGTCACCAAGCGGTTTGGCGATTACGTTGCCATTGACGATATTTCTCTCGACATCTATTCCGGCGAATTCTTCGCTCTGCTGGGGCCGTCTGGCTGTGGCAAAACCACGCTGTTGCGGATGCTTGCGGGTTTTGAAACGCCCACTCAAGGCGAAATTATTCTGGATAATGCGGATGTCTCGAAAACGCCGCCCTATCTGCGACCGGTGAATATGATGTTCCAGTCGTATGCCCTGTTTCCCCACATGAATGTGGAGCAGAACATCGCGTTTGGGCTGCAACAGAACCGCCTGCCGCGTCTGGAAATCCGTCAACGGGTCGCCGAAGTCATCGACATGGTGAAACTCGGCCCCTTTGCCCGGCGTAAACCTTATCAACTGTCCGGCGGCCAACGCCAGCGCGTTGCCCTCGCCCGCGCCGTGGTGAAACGCCCCAAACTGCTGCTCTTAGATGAACCCCTCGGCGCCCTCGACAAAAATCTGCGCGAACAAACCCAATTCGAGTTGATGAACATTCAAGAAAAACTCGGCATCACCTTCGTCATCGTCACCCACGACCAGGCCGAAGCGATGACTGTCGCGTCGCGGATCGCCGTGATGGATCACGGGCGCATCGCCCAAGTCGCGCCGCCTTCAGAAATTTACGAATATCCGAATAGCCGTTATGTGGCGGATTTTATTGGCGATGTGAATATTCTCGAAGGCTTTGTCGCCGAAGCGACTACGAACCACGGCATCATCAATTCCCCAGAATGCGACTGTGAGATTTCCATCAGCCACGGTTTAGAATTTCCTGTCGGTTCCCAATCGTGGGTTGCTATCCGTCCGGAGAAGCTCGACATCAGTCTCCAACCACCCGCTGATTCCCACCGCAATTGTCTGAAAGGTGTCGTGTGGGACATCGGTTATCTCGGCGACATGTCGATTTACCATGTGCGTTTGGAGAGCGGCAAAATGGTGCGTTCGGCCCAGGCGAATCGTCTGCGTCTCGTCGAACGGCCTATCACTTGGGAAAATCGCGTCTATCTCACCTGGGCACCCCAGGTCGCCGTCGTGTTAAGTCGTTGACAATTCAAGACCATGCCATGACAACTAAAACCGACATCATTTATGTCAGCGGCAAATCCGTCGCGACCCAGAGCGGTCTCGCTGGTATCCATGCCCGTCTGCTGCATATCGCCATTTATCGCTATCTGGTGACCATTTTTCTGAGTCTGGGCCTAAAAAGCCGCACGGTGGTCATCGGTGCGCCCTATCTGTGGTTGCTCGTCTTTTTCTTTATCCCCTTTCTGATCGTTCTCAAAATCAGTTTTTCAGAAGTGCGCACGGCGATTCCGCCCTATGCGCCGCTCTTTGAATGGGTCGATGATGTTTATCTGCGCCTCACCCTGAATCTGGAGAATTATCAGATTTTGTGGCAAGACGATTTCTACTATTCCGCCTACCTGAATAGTCTGCAAATCGCCGCGACCGCCACGGTGATCGCCTTATTAATCGGTTATCCCATCGCCTACGCCATGAGCCGTGCCCCCCGCGAATGGCGCAACCTCTTAGTGATGCTGGTGATTTTGCCCTTCTGGACCTCGTTGCTCATTCGGGTTTACGCCTGGGTGGCGATTCTGAAAACCGACGGGCTACTCAACCACTGGCTGCTTTCTCTCGGCCTGATTAGCGAGCCATTGGTCATTCTGAACACGCCCGTGGCAGTCTATATCGGCGTGGTCTATTCCTATTTGCCTTTCATGATTCTGCCGCTGTACGCCAATCTGGAGAAAATGGATCAGAGTTTGATTGAGGCCGCGATGGATCTGGGCTGCACTCCCTTTCGAGCGTTTTGGCGGATTGTAGTCCCCCTGTCCCTGCCGGGCGTTTTGGCCGGCTGCTTTCTGGTGTTTATTCCAACGGTCGGCGAGTTTGTGATTCCAGATCTGCTCGGTGGCTCGAATACCCTGATGATCGGCAAGGTGCTCTGGACCGACTTCTTTAATAATCGCGATTGGCCCGTGGCCTCGGCGCTAGCGATTCTGCTGCTGTTTACGCTGGTGATTCCGATCATGCTGTTTCAACACTTGCAGACGAGGGAAAACCCATGAATCAACGGCCTTTGGGCGCGTTTAATTGGGGCGCGTTAATTCTCGGCTTCGGTTTTCTGTATCTACCGATTCTGATTCTGGTGATCTACAGCTTTAACGCATCGCGCCTGGTCACCGTCTGGGGCGGCTTCTCGACCCAGTGGTACAGCACCCTGTTTCAGAATCAGCAACTGCTCGACGCTGCGATGATTACGCTCAAAGTCGCCTTTGTTTCCGCCACCTTTGCCGTAATTCTGGGGACAGCCGCCGCCATTTCCCTCACCAAATTTCGCCAATTCCGCGGGCGGACCCTGTTTACCGGCCTGATTTATGCGCCGCTGGTGATGCCCGAAGTCATTACTGGCCTGTCGCTGTTGCTCATGTTTGTGGCGTTGTCGTTCGATCGCGGCTTCGTCACGGTCACCATTGCCCACATCACCTTTTCCATGTGTTACGTGACGGTGGTGGTGCAATCTCGCCTCGCCGGTCTGGATGCCAGTATCGAAGAAGCCGCCATGGATTTGGGCTGTCCCCCGGGAAAAACCTTCTTCTACATCACATTGCCGGTGATCTTTCCGGCGCTGCTGGCCGGTTGGCTGTTGGCGTTTACCCTCTCGCTCGACGATCTGGTGATTGCGAGTTTTACCACCGGTCCGGGCGCGACCACGCTCCCCATGCGCATCTACAGCCAGGTGCGCCTGGGCGTAACCCCCGAAATCAACGCCGCCGCGACGATTCTGATCGGCTTTGTCGCTTCGGGCGTCTTGGTGGTGGCGCTTTTCCAACGCTATGACGAAATCCGTCGCCGTCGCGATGCGCAAATGGCGGAAAATCAATCAACTACTTAAGCACAGCCGCCACGGTACAGGATTTGCCCAGGCGATTATGCTGATCTATCCCGTCAAGAGAATTCCGTCATGACTTCCATTATTCGCCTGCTTTTTCTGCTGTTACCCCTGTCAATGGCTTCAGCCAATGAGGTGGTTATCTTTGCTGCTGCCTCCCTTCAGAGCGCTATCGATGATCTGAATACGACATTCGCCCTTCAACATGGGCCAGCAAAAGGCGTTTATGCGCCATCTTCCGTGCTGGCTCGCCAAATCGAACAGGGCGCAGAAGCAGACGTGTTCATCTCTGCCAATGTGGAGTGGATGGATTATCTGGAAAGTCGTCAATTGCTCGCTGATAACACCCGTGTTGATCTATTGCGCAACGAATTGGTCTTGGTTTCGCCAACCACGCGGCCCATCACCCTCGCTTTGGATGCGCAAACCGATCTGGCGGCTGTTCTGAATGGCGAACGGCTGGTGATTGGCGACCCGTCTCATGTGCCTTTTGGGATGTACGCCAAACAGTCTTTTGAACATTTGGGGCTATGGTCCCAGCTCACCGATCAGTTGGCCTATGCCGAAAATGTCCGCGTGGCCCTATCGCTCGTCGCCCGCAACGAAGCCCCACTCGGCGTGGTGTATCGCTCGGATACTACCGTTGAACCCAATGTGCAGATTGCCGCCGTGTTTCCTCCAGAAAGCCATTCGCCGATTGTCTATCCCGCTGCTCAAGTCAAAACCAGCCGTCATCCCCACGCGGCGGCTTATCTGCAACTGATGCGCAGCGCAGAAGCGGCGCCGATTTTTCAGAAATACGGTTTTTTACCGCTGAATTAAGCGATTAATCGCCATGGCATTCAGCCAATCCGAATGGGATGCCATTCGCCTGAGTTTAATCGTGGCGAGCTGGAGCACCGTCTTCAGTTTGCCCTTTGCATTAGCCGCCGCTTGGTTATTAGCCCGCCATCAATTTCCCGGCAAATTGCTATTTAACGGGCTCATTCATCTGCCCTTGGTATTGCCGCCCGTCGTGACCGGATTTGCCTTACTGCTGTTATTCGGTCGCCGTGGCCCTATCGGCCAATTACTCGAACAATATTTTGGCTTAATTCTGTCTTTTCGGTGGACAGGCGCCGTACTCGCCGCCGCCGTGATGAGCTTTCCCCTCATGGTGCGTCCGATCCGCCTCTCCCTTGAGGGTGTGGATTTTAAGCTCGAACAAGCCGCCCAGACCCTAGGCGCATCGCCCATTTGGGTATTTTTGACGATCACATTGCCCCTGTGCCTGCCGGGCATTTTGGCCGGTGCGGTTTTGGGTTTCGCGAAAGCTCTAGGGGAGTTTGGCGCCACAATTACCTTCGTTTCCAACATCCCCGGCGAAACCCGCACGCTCCCCAGCGCCATTTACAGTTTCACGCAAATTCCTAATGGCGATTTGGGTGCATTACGGCTGTCATTAATTGCCGCCGCGATTGCGCTATTTGCGCTACTCATTTCCGAATTCATCGCCCAAAAATTGCAAAAACGCTTACAAGGGCGCTAATGCGAATGCCCAATAAAATCTGGGCATTCGCATGACCTCAAGAGGCGTTTTGTGGTCGTCGGAAAATGAGCGGTTGACTTAGAGATTGATCGGCTAATGCCGCCGTCACCAGCCCGTGATGGGGGGATTTATTGCAGGCTGGATCGGTATTTTCGGCATCGCCGGTCAGCATGAAGGCCTGACAACGACAGCCGCCGAAATCTTTCTCCTGTTCGGGACAGCTTCTGCACGGCGCGCGCATCCAATCACGACCGCGAAAGCGGTTAAACGCGGCGGAATCGCGCCAAATCGACGCTAATGACTGGTCGCGCACATTCGGAAATTCTAAAGGCAGTTGCTTGGCCGCGTGACAGGGCAGGGCTGTACCGTCGGGGGCGATATTCAGAAATAACTTGGCCCAACCCGCCGCACAGGCTTTCGGACGTCCTTCAAAGTAGTCCGGCACCACATAGTAGATTTTCATCTTGCCCTTGAAGCGATTCTGATAATCGTGGGCAACGGCTTCGGCTTGTTCCACCTGTGTCCGCGTGGGCAACAGCGCCCCCCGATTTTTCAGCGCCCAGCCGTAATACTGCGCCGTCGCCAATTCCAGATAATCCGCGCCCAACTCCCGCGCCATTTCGATGATCTGGCCCAGGTGTTCCACGTTGTGCCGATGGATCACACAACAGAGCACCATGGGATAGCCATGCGCTTTCACCGCCGCCGCAATCTCGCGCTTCTGATCAAAACAGCGGGTGCCGGCGAGAAAATCGTTCATCTCGGCGTCGCTGGCCTGAAAACTCACCTGAATGTGGTCGAGACCCGCCGCTTTCAGACGACCAATCCGCGCTTCATCCAGACCATAGCCCGAGGTAATCAGGTTGCTGTAGAACCCCAATTGCCGCGATTCCTCCACGAGATGTTCCAGATCTCGTCGCACGGCGGGTTCGCCACCGGAAAAACCCAACTGCACCGCGCCCAACTCGCGTCCCTGGCGCAGAACGCTCACCCATTGATCGGTGGAGAGTTCGCGCTTCAGATAATCGGCAAAATCCAGCGGGTTCGAGCAGTAAGGACATTGCAGTGGACAGGCATAGGTCAATTCGGCGAGCAGCCACAAGGGCGGCGAGACAGACGGCGAGAGCGCCGGCGTCTGAAGATCAACGGTCGAGCCAACCACGTTCAAAGGCCACCTCCAGAAATTCGCGGACATCGTTCTGCAATTCGGTTAACTCAGCAGCGGGATAGGCCGCGTGGAGATCAGCTACGACGCCCGCTTCGTCGAGGGTGCCATTGCAGCGCTTCAGAATCTCGGCGGCGCTGTCGTTTAGCGTCACCATGCCTTCGGGGTAAAGCAGCACAAAGCGGTTTTGAGCGGGTTCCCATTGAAAGCGGTAACCCTGGGCCAGACGCAACAAGGGCGCGTTCATGACTTTGATGCTGTGTTCAGGTGGAAATAGGGCGGCATCTGCTGGACATAGGCGAGGTACATGGCGTCGGCCATGCTCCAGAGCACATCGAGCTTGAATCGCAGAATCTGCAAAGCCCGTTGCTGCTGCTGGCGGGTTTGGAAATGGTCGAGGGTGATTTGCAGGCCGTGTTGGACGTCCCGATGGGCTTCGGTTAGCCGATTGCGGAAGTATTGCAGGGCCGTGGTATCGATCCAGGGATAGCGGTCGGGCCAGTGATTCAGCCGTTGGCGGTGGATGGTGGGCGCAAACAGCTCGGTAAGGGACGAGCAGACCGCCTCTTGCCATGGGGCCGATTTGGCGAAGTTCAGATAGGCATCCACGGCAAAACGCACGCCGGGCAGCACGTGGCGCTCATCTAACAACGCTTCCCGAGTCAAACCGCAGGCGATCCCCAGATGAATCCAGGCTTCGATGCCGCCGGTGTCGTCTTGGCCGTCGTGGTCGACGATGCGTTGAATCCAGTGGCGACGTACCTCCCGATCAGAACAATTCGCCAGAATCGCGCCGTCTTTTTTCGGAATCGTCGTTTGATAGTAGAAGCGATTCGCGACCCAGCCTTGAATCTGCTCGCGGGTCAATTTCCCCTCGTGCATGAGCACATGGTAAGGGTGATGGATATGGTAGTAGTCGGCGAATCCGCGCAGTTGCTGCTCAAAATCGGCCCGCGACAGGGGCGTCTCATCGGAAAAGGCGTTCATTTTGGGGGGATGTCGTTCTGAATTGAGAGGGAAAGAGGTCGGATGCAGAATCGCAGGCGATAAAAAAACCGACGGGGATACCGTCGGTTCTGGGTGTCGATCTGCCGTTTAGCGATTGGCGGCGTACATGGTGACTTCAAAGCCTAAACGCAGGTCTTGAAAGCTCGGTTTGGTCCACATGGCGTGGGTCTCCCAAAGGTGGTTTTTGATGGATGGTGGCGGTAGCGGTGCACCACCTATTCAGAGTTAGCACAACTGTTTTGCGGTCGCCAATGGCGGTTTAACGCAGTCTCACGCCAGGGTGGGCGGATTGATGCCGTGCTTTTTCATCTTGCGGTACAGGGTGTTACGACTCATGCCCAGGTGGCTTGCCGTGTTGGTAATGTTCCAATGCTGGTTTTCCAGCTCCTGCAACAGGCCTTGTTTTTCTGCGGTCACTAAGGTGGAGGCGCTGGGTAGGAGGTCTTGTGATGGCAGCGGGGTTTCGGCGAGTGGCAGGCGGGGACGCATTTCTTGGGGAAGATCGTCGAGGCGAATGATGTGGTGTTCGCAGAGGGCCACCGCGGTGCGCAAGACGTTGTGCAATTGGCGCAGATTGCCCGGCCAGGTGTAATTCATGAGGGCGGCGAAGGCTTCAGGCGCCAGTTGCACCCGCAGATTTTCGCTTTCCTGAGCCATCACTCGGCGGATGAGCGCCGCGCGGTCGAGTCGTTCCCGCAGGGACGGCAACGTGAGCGTTAAGCCATTGAGCCGATAGTACAAATCCTCGCGAAACTCGCCGTCGGCCACCCGCTGCAATACCCGTCGGTGGGTAGCGCTAATCACATGCAGCGTCACGGGCACTGGCACTTCGCTCCCCAAGGGCAACACTTCGCCTTCCTCGAGCACCCGCAACAGGCGCGTTTGCAGCGCCACGGGCATATCGCCAATTTCATCCAGAAACAGGGTGCCGCCGCTGGATTGCAAGATTTTGCCGCGCATACCCTCACGGCGCGCACCGGTAAACGCGCCGTGTTTGTACCCAAACAGCTCGGATTCAATGAGCATTTCGGGCAACGCCGCACAGTTCACCGCCACAAACGGCTTGTTTTGCCGATTGCTGGCGTTGTGAATCGCCCGCGCAACCGCCTCTTTGCCGGTGCCGGTTTCGCCCAAAACCAACAAATTAATGCCGCGATTCATGACGCGCCGTGCCCATTTCAGCTGCTGGGCCATGGTGGGATCGCCGCCTTCAAGCCCTTCCAGATCGTTTTCCAGATGCGGATGGTCGTGGAGTTCGACGCGATAACCGGCGGTGGCGGGTTCGCTGTTGCAGGTGGGTTGGTCGGGTACGCACAGCAGCCCACCCAGCGACTGGCCGTCGAAACGGCGCACCAGATTGAGTTGCGGTGGGAGCAGTTGCGGGCGATTGCGCCAATCGAAGGGTTCAAATAGCCGCTCAATGCTTTGCCCCAGCCAAGAGCGGCGATCGGTCAAATGCAGCTGTTCTAAGCCGCTTTGGTTGATGGCGAGCAGGCGTCCCGTGTCGTCGAAGGCCAATAGCCCTTCGCTAAGCAAGCCGATGAAAGCGGGTTGGGCGTGGAATCGCAGCACCCAATGCCGTTGAAATTGTTGCAAAAAGCCGCCGTTTTCCATGAGGCGCGTGGCGAGGGTGAGCAGGGCGAGGTTCTGCAATTGACTGCGCCGACTGTGAACCGCGGCTGCCGAAACCGCTGCCAACACGGCTTGTAACCGACCGTGGGCATCGAAAATGGGGGCGGCTACCGTGCTTAAGTGGCTGAGTTCAAAGGCAAAGTGATCGTCGCCATACACCACGGCGGGTTCTTGCTCGGCGAGACAAAGACCAATGGCGTTCGTCCCGCGGATGGCTTCTGACCACTGCTCGCCGTTGACGGGCAGCGCGTGCAAATCGTCATGTTTTAACACGGCCAAAATCACGCCCTCGCTATCGGCGAGGACAATGGCGGTGTGATGTTCGCCCAACTGTTGATACAGCGTGTGCATTTCGCGGGCGATGACCTCCCACATGGCGCCAAATCGCTGACGACGGTTGTCGATTTGCTCAGATGACAATATCGGCGTTACTGGGAGCGCTTCGGGGCGCAGTTGGTGGCGCTGTAAGCAGCGTTCCCAAGCGCGAATGATGGCGGCGTCGGGCAGCCAATGGGGACATTCCGTCGTGTAACGGCGCACCGTGTCGACACGGTTGCGATGGGTAGTCGTTGTGGCATTCACAAACACTCCTCCCTCAGAGTGACCGCTGTTTCGTTGTTGATGATGCGGAAGATTGCCTTGGGGCAACTGCGCAAGTTTTGACAAAGTCCAGAGGACTTCCCAAGGTGCGATGCCGCATTTTTCTGGCGATTCTCCCAAAATAAATCTAGTTATTTCAAGCACTTAGCTAGCATCTTGTCTGAATGCCTGAGTGCCTGGCACTCGGCTTGCTCTGTCGGAAACGCCACAAAAACATCCACAGAACTTACCCAACTACTCATTGGAGAATGCTTTATGAGAATCGCATTAATTCTCGGCGCTGCCGCGCTGGTCGGTTGGACGCATCTGGCGTCGGCCCACGGCGATGTCGTCCCCCAAGCCGTCGATGTCGCCGGCCTTGAGCCGTTGGGCGAGGAATGGCACGCGGAAAACCCCTATTCCGGCAATGAGAAGGCCATCGCCATTGGCTCGTCGGCCTACAACCAAAACTGCGCCCGTTGCCACGGTCTGGATGCGATCTCCGGCGGCATCGCTCCCGACCTGCGTGCCCTTGAACCCGGTGGCGCGGGCGATGAGTGGTACATGGAGCGGGTGCGCCATGGGGCAATCCGCAACGGCATTACCTACATGCCGGCCTTCGCCATCCCCAAAGGCCCCCTGTCCCAAGAAGCTCTGTGGGCCATCCGCGCTTGGCTTGAAACCAAAGTCGAAGAGTAGCTCTCGGTTTTCCTGACTTGGATTTCACCTACCCCACATTCAGATAATTCTAAATAACTGAACCTTAGGTTCGACCACCACAGAGAGACCCATCTATGCACCACCAAAAACTGTTAGCTGCTGTGCTCCTGGCGACCTGCGGCTTAGTACAAGCCGCCGCCCCGGTGACTGCCCCGGTCACCGACGAAGACATTCTCAACGATGCCAAAACAACCCATCAGATCGTGACCTACGGCTTGGGCCAGCAGGGCCAACGGTTTAGTCCCCTAGATCAAGTAAACACCGAGACCGTGGTTGACTTAGTGCCCGTGTGGTCTTTCTCCTTTGGCGGTGAAAAACAGCGCGGTCAGGAATCGCAGCCCTTGATCCACGACGGCGTGATGTACGTCACCGCGTCTTACTCTCGGGCTTTTGCCATCGACGCCCGCACCGGCGAAGAACTGTGGCAGTACGACGCCCGCCTGCCCGACGGCATTTTGCCCTGCTGCGATGTGATCAACCGCGGCGGCGCCTTGCACGGGGATTTGTTCATTTTTGGCACCCTCGATGCCCGTCTGATCGCCTTGGATCGCAAGACCGGCAAGGTGAAGTGGAACAAGAAGATCGACGACTACAAAGATGGCTATTCCTACACGGCGGCGCCGCTCATCGCCAACGGCCTGCTGATTACGGGCGTTTCCGGTGGCGAGTTCGGCGTCATTGGGCGCGTGGAAGCCCGCGATCCGCAAACCGGCGATTTGGTCTGGATTCGTCCGGTGGTCGAAGGCCACATGGGCAAGCTCCGCAACGCGGCGGGTGAACTCGTAGACAACGGCATTACCGGCGGCGAAGCCGGCAAAACCTGGCCTGGCGACCTGTGGAAAACCGGCGGCGGCGCGCCTTGGCTGGGCGGCACCTACGATCCGGAAACCAATCTGCTGTTTTTCGGCACCGGCAACCCGGCTCCCTGGAACAGCCATAACCGTCGGGTCGAAGGCGAACCCGCCGACAACCTCTACACCGCGGCGACCTTGGCGCTCAATCCCGATAACGGGGAAATCGTGTGGCATTACCAAACGACGCCCCATGACGGTTGGGATTACGACGGGGTGAACGAATTCATCCCGTTTGATCTGGAAAAAGACGGCCAAATCATCAAGGCCGGCGCGAAAGCCGACCGCAATGGCTTTTTCTATGTGCTCGATCGCACCAACGGCAAACTGATCAGCGCCGACCCGTTTGTGACCAAAGTCACCTGGGCAAGCCACATCGACTTGAAAACCGGCCGTCCAGTGGAAGCCGACAACCGCCCCGGCGATCCGGCAAAGAGTGCCGATGGCACGAAAGGCGAGTCGGTATTTTCTGCCCCGGGCTTTTTGGGCGGCAAAAACTGGATGCCCATGGCCTACAGCCAGCAAACCGGGCTGTTTTATGTGCCGGCCAACGAGTAGGGCATGGAGATTTGGAACGAACCCATCACCTATAAGAAAGGCGCGGCGTATTTAGGCGCAGGCTTCACCATTAAGCCGCTGTACGAGGAATACATCGGCGCACTGCGCGCTATGGATCCCAAAACCGGCAAAGTGGTGTGGGAATACAAAAACAACGCGCCGCTGTGGGCGGGGGTGTTGGCCACGGGGGGTAACCTGGTGTTTACCGGCACGCCCGAGGGCTTTTTCAAAGCTTTTAACGCGGAAACTGGCGAAGAACTGTGGAAGTTCCGCACCAGCTCCGGCATCGTCGGCAGCCCCGTCACCTGGGAAATGGACGGCGAACAGTACCTTGCCATCGTGGATGGCTGGGGCGGCGCGGTGCCGTTGTGGGGCGGTGATGTCGCTAAGCGCGTCAACTTCTTAAATCAAGGCGGCGCCGTGTGGGTGTTCAAACTCCACCGCAGTGCCCGTAAAGCCGACACCGTCGCGCGAACCAACTAACCCTTCCCCCATTTGACGAGGAGATAGGGGCCAGCAATGGCCCCTAATTATTTGATGCAACCCAAATTATTAACACTTTTTAGTCTGTTGTCCGTACTCATGGGCAGCCCTGTCTCTACGGCATTCGCTCAAGAAGAGGGCGCGGTCGATGCCCTCACCGACATCCGCGAGCGCGGCAACCTGCGCGTCGCCGTGTACCGAGAACACCCCCCCTTCTCCTACAACGACAACGGGCGCTTGACCGGCCTCGACGTAGAACTCGGCGAACTCATCGCTAAAGAATTGGGGGTGTTTTTTAACCCCATGGTGGTGAATGCCTCGGATGAGGCCATGGGCGATGACCTGCGCAACAACGTGTGGCGGGGCCATTACATGGGGGGCGGCGTCGCCGATGTGATGATGCACGTGCCGATTGACCCCCAATTGGCCGAGGAAAACCGCCAGGTGTCCCTGTTTGCGCCCTACCTCACCCAACGGATCGTCCTCCTGCGGGACACGGAAGCCACCACCGACATCGTCGATTGGACGAGCGTCGGCCCCGTAAAAATTGGCGTCGAGATGGCGTCCATCGGCTCCCAATTCTTTCTGCGCTACGACAACGGGCGACTCATCAATCAAGTGAGCCATTTCCGCACCGTCGACCAGCTGTGCGACGCCATTCACGGGGGCGAGGTCAATCTGCTCGTCGTCACCGAGGGCCAAGCGATCTACTGCGCCCGCAAAGCCAAGCGCATGGCCATCGAGCCGTTTCCCGAGCCAAAGCCCCGCTTATTTCAATGGCCCATTGGGCTTGCGGTAAAAACGGATCGTCCCGAACTCAAAACCGCGCTAGAAGAAATCATGCAACGCCTTGATAACACTGGAAAAATCGCCGAGTTGCGCCAGCGTTACGGCTTTCAATAGCTCGGTTCTATGGAAATTTTCATCATTAAAACAACCGCTTAATTGCGAGGGGGAATGGGCCGTGAATCCGTTGATTGTGTTGTTGATGTTGGCGTCTATCGGGGCGTCCACCCAGGTATTCGCCGAGAACCTGCCCACTGACCCCCTAAACTCGAGTCAGTGGCCCGCCATGTACCGCGCGTTTTTGACGAAGCACCCGGTGGTCTTCGACGACCGGGTGCGCGTGAGCCTGCCCGCCGAGGCCGAAGATCCCATGCAGGTCCCGGTCTCGGTGCGCTTCGACGCCATCGACCGTCCCCAACAGCTTCTCGTGTTCATCGACTACAACCCCCTGCCCAAGGCCCTGCGCTACGAAATCACCGACCAAATGGCGCCCTTTTTGGGGTTTAGTGTCCGCGTGCAACAATCCACGCCCATCCGCGTGGCCGTGTTGGATGGGGACAACGTGTGGCGCGTGAATGGCGGTTGGGTGTCGGCAGCTGGCGGGGGCTGCACCCTGCCGAACAGTGGGCTGGCGCGGTTTGATGAGGACAAGTTGCTCGACATTCGCGCCCGCCAATGGCCCCGCGACGATGGCCATGCGCGGCTGCGGTTCCGCGTGGTGCACCCCATGGACACCGGCCTGGTGGCCAATCGCGCTGCGTATTTTGTGGAAACCGTCACCATTAAAAATGCCGCCGGCGAGGCGATTGCCCAGCTCCATCCCTTTGAACCCATCAGCGAAAACCCCCTGTTTACCCTTGAAACCCGGCAATTTGGGACGCTCACCCTGGAAGGCCGCGACAACCAGGGGCTGGACTTCCGCCATCAGGTCGTCCAATGACCCCCACCGCCCGCGTCCTGGCCTGGTGGGCTGTTGCCCTGTGGCTGCTGTCGGCGGCCGCTTTCGATTACGGATTGAAAGCCGAATTCATCGGTGCCAACAGCTATGGCGTCTTTGGCCAGCTGGCCCACTTTTCCCGCGATAACGGCGGTTTCATCGCAAATGCGGCGTTTATCGCCACGAGCGCGGGGGTCGTTGTGATCGATACCGGCCCCAGCAAGCAGTTTGGCGAACAGCTCCGCGCCCTCATCGCCGACACCACCCGCCAGGCACCGGTGTGCTGTGTGTATCTCACCCACCACCATCCGGATCACGCCTTTGGCAACCAATCCTTCGGCGATGTGCCGATGTACGCGCTCCCCGCCACGATTGACGCGGCCAAAGCCGAATTTTCCACCTTCAACGACAACATGTATCGCCTAGTAGGCGACGCCATGCGCGGCACCGCGCCGGTGTTGCCCACCCACCCGCTCACCGTGGACACCCACCAGGTGGGCGACCATCGCCTGCGCTTTATCCCGTTAAGCGGCCACAGCGCCGGCGACCTGGCGATTTTCGATGAAACCAGCGGCGTGTTGTACGCCGGCAACGTCTTTTACCAACGGGCCATCGCCACGCCCCAATCGGACTTAACGGTCTGGCGCCATGGCTTGGAGCAGTTGAGCCAACTGCCCTTCCAGCGGGTGTTTCCCGCCGCTGGCCCTCTGGGCGATGGCGAATTACTCGCCCAAAACATCGCCTATCTCACCTGGTTGGACGGGCATTTAACGGATGCCGCTTTCGACGGCAGCACCGTGATGGAGCGGTTTAATGACCCGATTCCGGCGCCGTTTGACGCTTGGCCCGAGGCGCGGGGCGAATACCAACGCTCGTTACTCCAACTGTTTAACCGCTATGAGCGCCGTGCCCTGGGGGTCAGTGTCCATGACAACCCTTGACCGTTTGCGCCAATTCGGCGGGGCCTGCGCCGTCGGCTGGGGGTTGATTGCAACCCAAAGTGTGGCATCCCAACCGCCCACCGCCCCCGACCTGCCCCTGGGGGAACTCAATTTCGACGGCTATCGCGAGGCGAGCGTCCACAGCCCCACGCCGCCCACCTCGCCTGTGGCCTGGACGGTCAACACGGAGGAGGCCGCCACGCTCATCCACCAGGGAATTACGCCGGTGGATGTGATGGCCGTGCGCCGCCGCCCCGCGTCGCGGGAACTGCCTGCCGCCTGGCTGCTGGCTGAACCCCACGAGATGATTCCCGGCAGCGTTTGGCTGCCCAATGTGGGCTATGCCGAGCTGACCCCCGACCTAGAGCGCTACTTTGTCCAACGTTTGGCGGAGATCACCGGCGACAATCGCCTCCATGGGCTGCTGTTTTACTGCGTCGCCGACTGTTGGCTGTCGTGGAACGCGGCAAAACGGGCGGCGGCTTTGGGGTATCGCAATTTGTATTGGTATCCGGAGGGGGTGAGCGGCTGGCGCGATGCGGGGCTGCCCCTCGTGGTGGGCGAACCGCTGCCGCTGCTCGAGGTGGACAACCCGCCGTGAAACGTTATGTGCGCCAAATGCAGCTCGCCGATGTGGGCGAGGCGGGACAACATCGCCTGCAACAGGCGCGAGTGCTGTTGATCGGCTTGGGCGGTTTGGGCTCGCCGATTGCGCTCTACTTAGCGGCCGCCGGCGTGGGCGAACTCGTGCTGGTGGATTTTGATTCAGTAGAAGAAAGCAACTTGCAGCGCCAAATTCTCTACCGCGAGGATCAGATGGGCCAGTCCAAGGCGCTGATGGCGGCCCAAGCGGTGCAGGCGCTGAATTCGGCGGTGCACGTGGAAGCCATCGACGGGGTATTGGCGGGGGAAGCCCTACGCCGACAGGTGCAGCGGGCCACGGTGGTGGTGGACGCAACGGACAACCTCACCACGCGCCTGGCCATCAACGCGGTCTGCGTGCAGCAAAAACGGCCTCTGGTCATCGGCGCGGCGATTCGATTTGAAGGCCAGGTGATGACCTATTTGCCCGACCAAGGCCCCTGTTACCGCTGTCTGTACCGCAGCGCCGACGAGGTTGCCGACACCTGCGCCCAAAGCGGGGTCATTGGGCCGCTCCTCGGCATCATCGGCAGTCTTCAAGCCCTGGAAGTGTTGAAAATCATCGTTGGCTTCGGCGATGCGCTGACCGGGCGGTTGCTGATGTTTGAAGCCAAGCATGGTGAATGGCAGGAACTCAAAATCCCCCGCTTTCCCCGCTGCCCGGTCTGCGGCAACTCTTCCTCTGTAGGCCATGCCCCCCACGGGCTGCCGAATTAGCGATTGAAGGCTATTTTTCGATAATAAATTGCAATTTTAGCGCGTTATTTCTCGTGGCGCTCGTATTAGCTGTAAGTCCATTCGCGAAGGCTAATGAACCCGTTCATTTGCGGATTGGCGTATTGGCTTTTGGCACCGTGAATTGGACGCTGAAAGCCCGCGAACTCCATCGCCCCGAATCGCCCGATTACCGCGTGACCCTCACCTCATTTGCTGGCGGCGACGCGGCGTTAATCGCCCTCCAGGGGGGTGCAGTGGATATGGTGGTGAACGACTGGCTGTGGGTCGCCCGCCAGCGAGCCGCCGGGGGAAATTGGCGGTTCTATCCCTACTCCCAGGCGACGGGGGCGCTCCTCGTCCCTCGCGACAGCCAAATCACCGCGATCACCCAACTGAAGAACCAATCGGTGGGCGTGGCAGGCGGGCCTTTGGATAAAAGTTGGCTGCTGTTGCGGGCCTATGGCCTGGGCCAAGGGATTGATTTATCTAAAGAAACCGCCGTGCAATTCGTGTCGCCGCCCTTCCTCAACCAACTCGCCACCCAGGGCACGGTGGAGGCGGCGCTCAACTTTTGGCATTACAGCGCCCGCTTGGAAGCCGTCGGTTTCCGCTCGGTGCTCACGGTGGCGGACGCATTGACCGCATTGGGCATATCCACTCCGTTGCCGCTCGTGGGCTGGGTATTTTCCGACACCTTTGCGACGGCCCATTCGAGCGCCCTCAATGCCTTTCTCCAAGACACCCAACGGGCGGCGATCGAATTAACCCAACGGGATGACTGGTGGGAAACGATTAAACCGCTCATGCGCGTGGCCAACGACACCGAATTCGCGCAATTGAAAACCGGATATAGCCAAGGCGTTTTGCGCCAATTCGGCAGCCCAGAACTGACCGCAGCGGCCCAGGCCTTCGAGGTACTGCGGCATCTCGGCGGCGAGCCGCTGCTCGGCGCAGCAGCACAATCCGAATTGGATACCGCCCTGTTTTGGCCGTTACCCCCCCACAGCGACTAGGGCATGGGCCACCGAATTGGTTCTTTAGTCTTCTGGATAGCCCTGTGGGGCTTGGTCGCATTTTTTGCAAACTCGCCCCTGCTCCCCAGCCCAGATGCAGTGTTTCGCCGCGTCATCGGTGAAGCGGCGAGCGGCGAGCTGCTCTATCACGGCCTCATTACGCTCATGCGCGTGAGCGCAAGTTTTATAATCGCGATGATTTTAGGCGTGATTATCGGCGCATTATTAGGCGAATTCCGCGAATTAGATCGCTATTTCGACACCCTGGTCATCACCACCTTAAATCTGCCGTTACTGGTCGTGGCGCTGCTTTGTTATTTGTGGATCGGCTTAAACGAAATCGCTGCCATTACCGCCGTCACGCTGAATAAACTGCCTGTGGTTATCGTCACCGTGCGCGAAGGCGCAAAAGCCATCAATCGCGATTTATTAGAAGTCGGACGGGCATTTGAATTACCTTTTTGGATGCGTTTTTGGCATTTCTATTTGCCCCAGCTGTATTCGTACATTTTCGCCGCCGCGCGTAATGGATTAGCCCTCATTTGGAAAATCGCATTAGTCGTCGAATTACTCGGCCGCAGTAACGGCATTGGCTTCCAATTACATCTGCAATTCCAACTGTTCGATGTGACCGGCGTCCTCGCCTACAGCCTGGCATTTGCCACCGTCATTTTGTTATTTGATTTCCTGTGTTTGCAGCCCATTGCCCATCGCCTCAATGCCTATCGCCACTAATTCGGACGCCTGTTCCCTATGGCCCATGGAGACCCCGCCGGCCTCGGCATTGCAATTCTCCCTCTCCGCTAAAAAAATTAATCAAAATCAACAACTTGGGCCGTATATCGGTGGGGTAGAACAGGGCGAATGGGTGGCGTTAATTGGGCCATCGGGCGGTGGAAAAAGCAGCTTATTACAGGCCATCGCCGGCCTCGATCCCGCATGGCGCGGCGAAATCGTGCGCCCTATTGGACGACTCGGTTATTGCTTCCAAGCACCGCGTTTATTGCCGTGGGCTAATAGCCGTAAAAACCTGGAATTAGTCCTCAAAAAACCCCATTCGGACGCCCAAAAAATCGCCGATGAATGGCTCGACAAAATGGGCTTGAGCGAGGCAGCAAATCGTTATCCTCACCAGCTTTCAGGCGGCATGCAAAAACGCCTTGCATTAGCCCGCGCATTAGCCGTTTCTCCCACCTGGCTATTACTCGACGAACCGTTCTCCGGATTAGATCGCCCCCTAGCCCAACAACTACTGGAAACCCAATTGCTGCCTCTGCGGGGCAAAACCACGGCATTAATCGTCACCCATGACATCGCCGACGCAGTCAAATTAGCCGACCGCATTTGGCTATTAACCGACGGCCAAATCCGCGGCGAATGGCGGATTAAAATCGCCGCATTGCACTATTCGCAGGCAGAAATCACCGCACAAATTAACCAATTTATTCACCGCACCCTGGGCCCATTTCATGATGTATCGTCATCGAACAGTTGATTTACTTATTTTTTTGGGATGCCCATGAACATCGTTCCCCATGCGCCGAAAGCGCCGAGGTTAACCATCGATCAGCTCTCTCACCGCTACGGCAGGAGCGTCGCGCTGGACGGGGTGAGCTTTACGGTGGGGGCGGGGGAACTCGTGGCGCTCCTGGGGCCGAACGGCGCGGGCAAAACCACGCTGTTTCAGATTCTGACCGGCCTATTTCGCGCCCAACGGGGCCACATCGCCATCAACGGCACAGACAGCCTGCGCCAGCCCACCCGCGTCTTGGCCGATCTGGGCATCGTGTTTCAACAGCCAACCCTGGATTTAGAACTGTCGGTCAACGCCAATTTGCGATTTCACGGCCAATTACACGGGTTGCGGGGTGCCGAATTAGCCCAGCGCGTGGAGACCGTATTAACGCAAATGGATTTACTCGACCGCCGTGTTCATTTGGCTCGCGAATTATCCGGTGGCTTAAAGCGGCGTCTCGAACTCGCCCGCGCCTTGCTCACAAATCCCACATTGCTGCTCCTCGACGAACCCACCGTGGGCCTCGACATGGCGAGCCGTCGGCGGCTGATGGCGGACGTTAAAGCCCACTGTGCGGCGGGCGTCGGCGTGCTTTGGGCTACCCATCTGGCCGACGAAGCCGAAGCCGCCCACCGCGTCATCGTCCTCCACAAGGGCCAGATTGTGGCCGCCGGCAGTCCCCAAGCCCTGCGCGGCAACACGGATTTGGCCACCGCTTTTCTGCAACTCACCCAACCCGAGGTGTCCCCATGAAATTTGCCGTACTCATCGCTTACCTACTGATTTCATTGACATTTTTTGAAGTTCAAGCGGCCAACTGGACGGTGACCGTGGTCGAGTTGGCGGGCGACGAACGCTACACCCCCCGCCGTTTTG
>DAIUCA010000001.1:0-6767 GCA_036846405.1 Candidatus Competibacteraceae bacterium | reverse complement strand
GTGGAACGGTTACCCCTGCGGCCCTGGGGCCGGCCTTTCGCAGGCGCCGAAGTGGCGTTGCGCGAATCGCGGTTTCCCCTGGAAGCGGCGGGCATTCAAATAACGCTCAAACGCCTGGAATTACGGGCCGCCGAATTAATTACCGAGGTACTGCAAGCCCATGAAGCCGGCGACCAAATTTTTATTCTCGATTTACCCAATCAACAGGCGCTCGAATTAGCGCAAGCGACCCGCGACAAACCGCTGTTGCTATTTAATGCGAGTGCCACCGCTGACCATTTGCGCGGCGAACATTGCGAGCCCCATGTGCTGCACACCATTCCCCACGACCGCCAGTTGACCGACGGTCTTGCCCAGTTTCTCGCCGCGAAAAAGTGGCATCAGATTCTGTTGCTGCGGGGTCCTTCAGAAGCCGATCAACAATTGGCCGCCGCATTTACCGCGAGCAGCAAACGATTTGGCTTAAAAATCACCGCTAGAGATTTTGTCCCCAATAACGACCCCCGCCAGCGAGAACTCAACAATCTGGATTTACTCACCGGGGGCACGAATTACGACGCGCTATTTATTGCGGAAGCCGACGGCGAATGGGCGCGAGACGCCGAATTTCAAACCCAACTGCCGCGGCCCGTCATGGGGTCAGTGGGCCTCACCGCCGGCGCTTGGCATTGGAATTACGAGCGCCACGGCGCACCCCAGCTCAATAACCGCTTTCGCAAGCACGCCAACCGCGACATGACCGGTTTCGATTGGGCCGTGTGGGCCGCCATGAAAACCATCGTGTTAACGGCGATCGAATTGGGCGGTGCGGACAGCGAATTAGCCGCTTTAATCGCCAAAATTCGAGCACCCGAATTACAACTCGACGGTTTTAAGGGGCAGGCGCTGAATTACCGCTCCTGGGACGGGCAATTGCGCCAACCGATTTTTCTGAACAGCGATTTGGTTGTCGTCGAGCGCACTCCCTTGGCGGGTTTTCTCCATCCCATCAACAACTTAGACACGCTCGGCTTCGACGAACCCGAAACGCGCTGCCGTCTGAACCGTTAAGACCGCGCATGAATGCTCTACTCCACAGCCGTCTGGCATTTCAGGCGATCTTTGGCCGCGAAATTGGCCGTTTCATCCAGAACAAAAGTCGGCTGTTCGCCGCACTCGTCCGCCCGTCCCTGTGGCTCGTCGCCTTCGCCGCCGGCTTTCACAACGCCTTTGGCGTTTCCATCATCCCGCCCTACGAAACCTATATTACCTATCAGGTGTATATAGCCCCTGGTTTATTCTCCATGGTTCTGTTGTTTTACGGGATGCAATCGTCGCTCTCCATGGTGTACGACCGCGAAATGGGGATGCTGCGGTTGCTGCTCACCGCGCCCCTATCCCGCGGCTTCATCCTATGGGCGCGGCTATTAGCCTCCGCGTTATTGGGCGTCATTCAGGTGTATTTATTCTGGTTACTCGCCTGGCTTTACGGCGTTGAATTACCCGAATGGGGATTATTATTTGCCTTTCCCGCCTTGCTATTGAGCGCCCTCATGTTAGGCGCTTTGGGATTATTATTATCCGTCACTATTCGGCAATTAGAAAACTTCGCCGGCACCATGAATTTCGTCATTTTCCCGATGTTTTTTATTTCGTCCGCGTTATATCCCCTGTGGAAATTGCGCGAGGCCAATGCGGATTATCTTTTTTATGCATCACAGATGAATCCATTTACCCATGCCGTCGAACTCATCCGTTTCGCGATTTACGGCGAATGGGCGATATTTAGTAGTGCGGTGGTTTTTGGCTGCGCGATCCTCTTCTTTTCATTAGCCTGGTTAGGCTATGACCCGGGGCGCGGTATTCTCCGCAAACGGGGCGGCTAATTCATTCGATTGCCCAACGCGAGAGTGTCCAACATGCTTATTGCCCAGCGACTGCCTTCATGGGCGGCATTACAAAACCACGCCATTCAAGCCCGTCAATTTTCTCTGCGCGAATTATTTGCCCACGATGCGAATCGCGTGCAGCGATTTTCCCGCCGTTTCGATGATTTATTGGTCGATTATTCAAAGCATTTAATCAGCGAAGACACCTTTTACTTGCTGTTGCAAATGGCCCGCGAATTAGATTTGCCCCAATGGATCGATCAATTGTTTTCAGGCGATTTAGTGAATCACACGGAACAGCGGGCGGCACTCCACATCGCCCTGCGCCGCCCCAAGTCTAAGCCATTGATTCACAAGGGGAAAAACATCGTTGCCGAGGTGCATCACAGCCTCGACCGCTTGGGACAATTCGCCGATCAAGTGCGCCAGGGAAAATGGCTGGGCGCCACGGGAAAACGTCTTCGCCATATTGTGAATATTGGCATTGGCGGTTCGGATTTAGGCCCCAAAATGGTGTGTGAGGCATTAAGTGAATTTGGGCATCCGGATTTGCAGGTGCATTTCATGTCCAGCGTTGATGATGTCCATGTGCAACGCATATTAAGGAAATGCGATCCGGAAACGACTTTATTTATCGTTGCTAGTAAAACATTTACCACGCAAGAAACCATGACCAATGCCCAAACGGCGCGGGCGTGGATCACCGCCGCATTAGGCCATCAAGCCGTCGTTAATCATTTTGTCGCGGTGTCCACTAATATCGCTGCTGCCGTGAATTTTGGCATCGCGCAAACCCAGGTTTTTGGGTTTTGGGATTGGGTCGGTGGACGCTATTCATTATGGTCCGCCGTTGGGCTGCCGATTATCCTGTCCATTGGGCTGCCGCGTTTCCAAGAATTACTCGCCGGTGCCCATGCCATGGACGAGCATTTTCAGCACACCTCGATTGACGATAATTTGCCCGTAATTCTGGCGTTATTAGGCGTTTGGTATAGCCATTTCTTCGATGCCAAAACCCATGCGATTTTGCCCTACGACGACCGTCTGCGTTATTTGCCGGATTACCTCCAACAACTCGACATGGAAAGCAACGGCAAAAGCGTCGACCGATTAGGGCAGAAAATCACCGCGAATACCGGCCCGATTATTTGGGGCGGCCTGGGGATTAATGGTCAACACGCGTTTTATCAATTGCTCCACCAGGGAACCCATTTGGTGCCCGTGGATTTCTTCGCTGCCGCCCAAAAGTCGCAGACGCCTAGCGAACACCACGCGATTTTGCTGGCCAATGCGTTCGCCCAGGCCGAAGCATTGATGAAGGGCAAGACCACCGCCGAAGCGCGTCAGGAATTGGAATCCCAAGGGCTATCGGCGACGGCGGTGAATGCGTTGCTGCCGTACAAAATCTTCAGCGGCAACAAACCCAGCACCTTTTTCCTCTACAAACAGCTCACGCCGCGGATGCTCGGGATGCTGCTCGCGCTCTACGAACACAAGGTGTTTGTGCAGAGCGTGATCTGGAATCTGAATCCGTTCGATCAATTTGGCGTGGAGTTGGGCAAACAACTCGCTAAGGGGTTACTGCCGGCGATTCGGGGCGGCGAGCTGCCTAAAGATCGCGATGCCTCCACCCTAGAACTCATCCGTTTTAGCCAATAAAATCAATGGTTTAAGCCTACTGTGGTGGCCATCGCCAAAACCAGCCGCTGATGACCAGCAACACCGTGGGCAACAGCAGGGCGATGACCGGCGCGGGCCATTGGGCGACGAGACCCACCCCCGCCATGATTTGGTTGCCGAGATAGAAGCCGACGCCCAGCAACGCGCCGCACAGCAACCGTCGGCCGCCGCTCCCGTCGCGGGGCATGCCGCTCGCAAAGGGCAGCACACAGGCGGTGAGGGCGATGGTGGTTAAGGGCAATCCCAATTTTTGCCAAAACGCCAGAGCTTCTCGAAGGGTGGGTTTGGCCTGTGCGGCCAAATCGGTTTGCCGTTGCCACAACGTCGTGATGCTTAAACTCGATGGCGGCGGTTCAGATAAACGCCGAATGGCCGTCGCCCGCAGCGCTTGCAGATCGATAAATCCCCGCCAGTCGTAGCGCATCAGATGAGTAGTTTTCATGTCGGCGGCCTGGAGCGATTTGTAAAGCACGTTCTGCAATTCCCAAGGGCCGTTTTCAGAAACCACTGCACCAGCCGCTCGGAAAAACTCGATGAGTCTCAAATGGTTATCGAAGCGATAGAGATCGACGCCCTGGGGCTGGCCTTGGTCGTTGAGCTGGCGAATGTGGAGAATCTCGGTGTCTGAACGCGCCCACAGCCCCTGGTCGGTGATGTCGATTTGGGCCGGCACCGCGCCGTACAGCAGATTGTCCAGATTGATGAAATCCAGCAGCCCGCCATTTCCTGACAACCCCGGCGCGGTGTTGCCCTGAATCGCCGACGCTTGGCGATGCCGCGCGAACTGTTCGAGTGGTGGCGCGATGAATTCTTCGGCAAACCACCAGACGGGCGCTGCCGTCGCAACGATCATCAGCACCCACCGACGCAAACGGCCCCGCGACAATCCCGCCGCCTGCATCGCAATCCATTCGCTGTGCTGCGCTAACTGATTGAGCGCCAACACCGCGCCGAGCAAAACGGCCACCGGTGTGAGGTCAAGTCCGCGCCGTGGCAACACCAGCAACGCGTGCAACAGGGCATCCGCCATCCGAAAACGTCCTTTGCCCACTTCGTCGAGTTGATCGACTAATTCGAGTAATCCGAACAAGGCGAGCAGCACCAGCAGCACCGCGAGGTAATGGCGCAGCAGGATGGTCAATAAATAAAAATAAAATCTCATCGCCGCCGTATCACGAGGATAAATAGCAAGAAAACCAAGGCATCAGACCAAAATAACCCGATCCAAGAGGGGAGCCATTCGCTGCGCAAGCTGTTGCGGGCAAATAATGACAATTGATAGTAGGCCACGAACCCCAACAGCGCCGGCAGCAGGCGGCTGTAGCGGCCTTGCCGGGGGCGGTTGCGGGCGAGGGGCACGGCCCACAGGGCCAACACCCAGGAGGATAGGGGACGCGACACCCGCCACTGCCATTCGGCGATGTCTTTGGGTTCAGATGACGCCATCAACGAAAGTGTCGCCGCCGCTTTGCGATCTTGCCCCACCTGGCCGGTCACTTCGGTACTCAGGGACAGGGTGAGCTGGTCGATTTCGGCCACGAGATCGCGATGGCTCTGCAAATCGAGTTGATACAGCCGCGCGTCTTGGAATAGCAGCGTGACGTTGGGCGTTGGGCTTGCTTGGGGTAAACGCTCGGCTTCTCGGGCCACGATGAGCTGAATTGCTTGGCCATTTTCGTTTTTAATCAATGGGTTAGTGAGCCGTTGATTCGCGCCGATGGTTTCGGCAAAGAACACCTGTTGGCCGTCGCGGCTGCCGATAAAGCGATTGGGTTCGAGGGCGTTCAGATCGACTTCGGTTAAGGCTTGAGTCCGCAGGGTTTGGCTGTGGGCATAGGCCCAAGGACGCACACCCATGGCCAATACGCCCACCAGCAGCGCAATCGGCAAAGCGAGTCCCGTGAGTTGCCAGGCAATTTGCCGTTCAGATAACCCCACCGCCTGCATCGCCGTGAGTTCGCTATCGCTATAGAGCCGTCCCAAACCAAGGATGATCGAGAAGTACAGCGTGATCGGCAATAAGGTTTCAAAGGCAACTAAGGTGCGCAGCCCCACGAGGGTGAGGACCAGATGGGGGGAAATCAGACCTTTAGCGGCGTCTGCGAGATAACCCGCCGCGTTGTAGCCGAGAAAAATCACCAATAGCAGACCCGCCACCGCCAACAGGGGCTGCAGCACCTCAGCCAGGAGGTAACGGTGCAATCTCATGGCTATTGGCGCAGCCGCAATTCGACGAGGGCCAAGTCTTCGACGCTGTCCACATCGACGGCGGCATCTGCAAACGGCATCCACACGGGTTTGATCTTCAGGTTCAGACGATGGCCCAACTCGTCGAGGGCTTGGGCGAGGGTTAACCAACCCAAGCGGTAACGCAGCGCGATACTCGGGCCGAGCAGCCCCAACATGCGCAGGGGCGATTTGCGTTCCTGTTCTACTTGTCGCCAAAACGGCACGACCGCGCGACCCGCTGCGGTTTGCAGCCCAAAGAGATTGCACGTGCAGCAGTGGACATCCCGAAAGCGCAGCACCGTGCGCTTGTTGTTGGGGTAGGCGGCCTGCACCTGTTCGTAGCGCACCAGGCCCACCAGCACGTCTGCTTCGGTATCGTTGGCCACCTGCAGAAAATGTTCGACGATGATCGGCGTAAGCAGCGCGTGATCCGCCGTGGTAATCAAGATGGGCTGGTTTTTGGGCACCATGTCGAGCGCCGCCGCTGCCGACAGGCTGGGCGATTCGCGGGGCGCGACCCACTTTAACGGCCCTTGACGTAGCCGCTGGGTGAGTTCGCCACAGGTGTCCAGATATTCCCGCTGAGGTCCACAGAGAATCGCCGTCCCGACGCCATGAGAACGCTCCAACGTATCCAGAACGCGCAGCACCATGGGACGTCCCGCCACCTTAGACAGGGCTTTGCACGGGGCGCGGGTCGCTTGGGCCACCGGATCGTTAGGGCCGCGATCGCCCGCCAACAACAGGGCAGCAACGACAGGATGAGACATGACAGTAGGCTCGATGAAAGAGAACGGGCGACGATTGTTGCCTAAAAAGGCATTTCAAACGCGCACCGCGAAGACATGGCTTCTTGAAGGCATTGCGTCGCGAGGACGCGAAATGCAGAATCCGCCGCTCATTTTTCGGCGCGTTCTGCAAACCACCGCATGAACCCCTCTTTTTATGGTGTTCCTCGTCAGCCCCCGCGCAGCGAATAGCCGTGAACCC